>DATLWF010000473.1:0-15821 GCA_035576605.1 Blastocatellia bacterium
ACCGGTCGCCTCGACGATGATGCCATCGCTCGAGACATCGACCACTTTTGCGCGAAAGATGCCGACAAGACTTAATACCTCCTGGCGCGCGAGCCCGGCCTCGGCTCTCACATTGATCAGCGCCATCTCTCGCTCAATGTGTGAGAAGCCGGTCATATCCACCGCTTCAATCACACGGATCTGCTTATCAAGCTGACGAGTGATCTGCTTGATAGTTTCGTCATTGCCGGTAGTCACCAGCGTCATCCGCGAAATCTTCGGGTCGAGCGTCTCGGCCACCGTCAGGCTCTCGATGTTGTAGCCTCGCGCGCTGAACAAACCGACTATGCGCGACAACTCGCCGAACCGGTTCTCGACCAGGATCGAAAGGGTGTGCCTCATCCGAGCACCATCTCTTTCAAACCCGCGCCCGCCGGCACCATCGGGTACACGCTCGCCTCTTCCGAAACCAGGATGTCCATCACGACCACGCCGGGAGTCGCGAGCCCACGTTGCAGCACACCCGGCAACTGGTCCGGCCGGGTGGCCCTCAGACCCACCGCGCCGTAGGCTTCGGCGAGTTTCACGAAATCGGGCAGCCATTGCATGTTTACGTGCGAGTACGCGCCGTCGTAAAAGATTTCCTGCCACTGGCGCACCATTCCCAGATAGTTGTTATTCATCACGACAATCTTGATGTTTGTCTTGTACTGAACGGCAGTCGCGAGTTCCTGGGCGGTCATTTGAAACCCGCCGTCGCCGACGAAGGCGATCACCTGCCGATCCGGGAAGCCGATCTGCGCCCCGAGCGCGGCCGGAAAGCCGAAGCCCATCGTCCCCAGCCCTCCTGATGTGAGCGACTGTCGCGGACCGTTGAACGGATAGTACTGAGCAAGCCACATCTGGTGCTGGCCTACGTCGGTAGCGATGATCGCATCGCCTTTTGTCAGCCGGTACAACTCCTCGATCAGGTATTGAGGCATGATCACCTGATCCGAGTTCTTGTAGGTGAGCGGTGCGAACTGTTTCCACTCTTCGATCTGTTCCCACCAATCGGCAAGCCTTCGCTCGCTCGTTTCGCACGCTCGCTCGGGCAACAGGTCGAGCATCTGCTGAATGACGCTCTTCGCGTCGCCGACGATTGGAATATGAGCCCGAACGATCTTGCTGACCGAAGTGGGATCGATGTCGACGTGAATGATCTCGGCGTGTGGAGCAAACTTGTCGAGCGCGCCGGTCACTCGATCGTCGAAGCGAACGCCGATTGCAATTATCAAATCCGAATCCGACATCGCCATGTTCGCCCAGTAAGTTCCATGCATTCCAAGCATGCCCAGGCTCAAACGATGGCCTGACGGAAAGCAGCCGAGGCCCATCAACGTCGGAGTAACCGGCAGCGAAAGCTTCTCGGCAAGCTCCAACAACTCTTCCGAACCGTTAGAGTGAATCACTCCGCCGCCGACGTAGAGCACGGGCCTCTGGGCCTGGCTAATTCTCTCAACGGCGCGCTTCACCTGCTGCAGACTGCCGCGAAGGCTCGGGCGATAACCGGGAAGCGAGACATCATCAGGGTAGATGAACGGCGCCAACTCGCCCGACACATCTTTGGGTATATCGACAAGCACGGGACCGGGACGGCCGGTGCCTGCGATGTAGAAAGCCTCTTTGATGATCTCGGCCAGGTCGCGGACATCCTTGACCAGGTAGTTGTACTTGGTGCACGGACGGGTGATGCCGACGGTGTCAGCTTCCTGGAAGGCATCGGTGCCGATCATCTTTCTTGGCACCTGACCCGATATGACTACCAGCGGAGTCGAGTCCATGAAAGCGTTTGCGATGCCCGTGACGGCGTTAGTTGCGCCAGGTCCCGACGTTACCAAAGCTACGCCGACTTTGCCGGTTGCTTTGGCGTACCCCTCGGCCATGTGAATGGCGCCCTGCTCGTGGCGGCACAGCACGTGATGGAGCTGGCCGCGCATCCGGTGAAGCTCGTCGTAGATGTGCAGCACGGCTCCGCCTGGATAACCGAAGATTGTATCGACGCCTTCCCTGAGCAGGGCTTCACAGAGTATCCGCGCGCCGCGCATCGCGTGCGGCGTTTCGCGGGCTTCGATTTCAACTGCCGCGTTCTTTTCAACTATCGCTGCCACTGGAATCTCCTTTTAAAATTCAAAAGGCCACCATCCTTGTTTCGGATGGTGGCCCGTGCGCTAAACGATATGCGCGACCATCACCCGCTGCTGGAGAGCAGGATAATGCTTACAATGTTTACGATGACGAACTCGCCGAGTCGGGATCGACTCGAAAGGAGGTGCGATGCGACACACGCGGTTTCGGGCTTCACTGATTGAAGCCTCGCGACGTAGCCATATGGCCGCTCGCTACCCGCTAACGCCCTGCTTGAGTTGGTCGCTCGATCGCGCATTTCTTAACTCACACGAAACCCGAGACTTTTTGTGCTGAGGCTATAGTGGATAACACGGTTTCCCACCAAGGACAAATAGATAATCCTTATGAGGTGATAAGCGAAACGATGGGTGCGATGTAGCGCGCGCTGCCAGCTTGAGGAGTGTCTAGGGGGTGTCGCAGGGTCCAGGCGGGCGAGAGTTTGATTGAGCGCAAACCAACGAACCTCTTGCCTAACGCGTGGCGCGTCCTCTAATATCAACTGTCTTTCGGCTTGATGTTTTGAGTGTAATGCGTGCTCCGTGAGTTTCGACTCGTTCGTCTAGGGGCCTAGGACACCGCCCTTTCACGGCGGTAACACGGGTTCAAATCCCGTACGAGTCACCACTTCCATCAATCGGATTTGCAACCGCAGCAATCGATAGGATTTTCGGTCGCCGTACTTCGCTCACTAGCTATCGGATACCTTTTCTGCTTGACTCCCAGGCACCGCTCGTATTCGACAGCGGCTCATAACGGTGACGTTTCTTCTTCCCATCATTCAGATAATGGCGCGCCGACAAAGTAAACGCCTTTACATTGCCCGAGAGAAGTCGTTACGTTTGGTCCGTAAGCAGCATGACTTTAAGGGAGAACAAATGAAACACTCAGTCATAGGAATTTTCTCATCGAGTTCATTTCTAATGGGCATCCTGTTTGCGACCGCGATCGAAGCGCACGCAACCATAAGAAGAGTGCCTACGGACTATTCAACTATTCAGCAGGCCATTAATGCATCTGTCAATGGGGATACCATCTTGGTGGCTCCGGGAACCTATGTAGAGAACATTAACTTTCTTGGCAGGGCAATTACCGTCACGAGTGAGGCAGGACCCCAAACGACAATCATTGATGGGAACCAGGCCAATTCAGTCGTTACCTTCCATGCAGGCGAGGGCCCCGCGTCGGTGATCAGTGGATTTACCTTGCGAAACGGCCGTAACGAAGCCGGAGGGGGAGTCTTAATTGGGAACTCTTCGCCTACAATAAGAAACAACATTATCAGAGACAACAGCGCCTTCTTGGGTCTAGGTATATATTCCTCCTTCGGCTCTGCCCTCATTGAGGGCAACATAATCACTAGCAACAGCGGTTCCTTTGGGAGGTCCGGAGGGGGAATCAGCATAGAAGGATTCGGCCGAGTGCAGATTCTCAACAATCTAATTTCCAACAATGTGTTGCAAGGCGGTGGTGGAGGAGGGATCGCTCTTTCTTTTGCCGGATTCCCAGTCGTTAAGGGCAATATTATTAGCGGAAATAGTGTCGTACAGCCCTTTCAGTCGGGCGCCGGAGGAGGTATCTGGATTGTGAATGGGACGGAGGAATTGATTGTACAGAATCTTATCACTAACAATGAGGCTAACAACGGGGGCGGTATTTATTGGTTTGTTCCAGGCAATTCTCGGGGTCCATTAGTTGTGAACAATACAATCGCTAACAATACTGCAGACATGGGTTCTGGCATATTTGCGGACGGATTCGACGCACAGACAGAGTTAATCAATAACAATATAATTGGTTCTCCAAGCCAGACCGCCGTGTTCTGTGGAGCGTTCAATAACCTGAATTTGCCAATCTTCAAGTTCAATAATGTCTTCAGTCCTCAAGGACAATCTTATGGGGGAATATGTCAAGATAAGACCGGGATGAACGGCAACATCTCCGCCGATCCTCTCTTCGTCAATCCATCAGCTGACTTTCATCTTCGTCCCGGCTCGCCCTCTATCGACACTGGTGACAATTCCGCACCTAATCTTCCATCAACCGATTTAGATGGCAATCCTCGAATACAAGATGGGAATGGAGATGGCGTCGCTAAAGTTGATATGGGTGCATATGAGGCCGTGGGATTGTCGCCTTTTGACATCTGTATCCAAGACGACAGCACTGGCAACATCTTCGAATTCAACTCAACCACCGGTGACTATCAGTTCACCAACTGCTCGGGCCTCACACTTAGTGGAATAGGTAGTTTGATCCAGAGAGGCTCTATCATCACGTTGCAGCAGTACGCATCCGACCGCAGAGTGTTGGCTAGAATCGACGCAAGCGTGAATAAAGGGACTGCCTCGATACAGCTCTTTTCGCCAAGTACAACTTTCACGATCATCGACAGAAACACTGCGAACAACACCTGCGCTTGTTCAGCACATTAAGTCCCAAGCGCCATCTGTTGTGGTAACGCTACGGTAACGAACTCTGATTCTTTTGGGTGCGTACTCGCGCCTCAGTACTTCTTCTTTATTTTTCCTTGTTACGAAGCTTGCGTTGTGCCCTTTCACGGCGGTAACACGGGTTCAATCCCGTACGAGTCACCACTTCCATTCTTCGCTAACCCATCGCATATCAAACAAGGCCGACCGTTTGCCCCTGCGAGAATTTGGAACTAACCTTAGTCCGTCGGATTTGATTGAACGAACAGCGCAGGCTGATAACAAGGAGCAGCAACCGTATGAGGCGAAACCTACTGAGCTTGTTGATAGCAATCACGGCGGCGATCGCATTCTCCGCTTCCAAAGTTACCGCAGCGCCAACCAAACAGGAGCCGCCACCGAGGACCCGTCAAACGAAGCCGCCGCAAAAGCCCTCCCCTGAACCCATCGACAAACCGATGACAACCCCGATTCAAGAGCCTGAGGATCTGATGCGTCGCGCGATAACCAACCTTTCAACTCAGATCGGATTGCTCGCCGACGAGATGCGAAGGCTGAGGCGCGAGACCGAGCGCAACTCGGGGATGATGGAGTTGTTGCTCGACGAAGATCGCCTCGCGAAGGTGGAGGATAAAATCCAGGACGCAAACAACAACAAGGCGCAGCTCGACGCGCGCGAGCAGGATGTTCAACGGCGAATGAAAAACATTCAGGGTGAGTTGCTGTTGCGCGGTGGTCTGCGGCGCGAGGAGGCCGAGGCCGCAATCCGCAGCGAGCTTCAGCGCGCGCTCGAGGACGTGCGAAGTCAGCAGATCGCTTATCAGCAGCGTATCGCTGAACTGAACGAGCAGGCGGTGCGGCTCCGCGCGCGCGTCGAAACGCTGCGCAAGAAGCTCGAGTCGATAGAAGTAAAGGGTGAAAAGGAAGAAAAGTGATTGATTCAGCGCGCGGCCAGGTGGTGGAAAAAATCCAAGCCGCCGACAACTTTCGTCATCGGCGGCCCGATAAGTTCTGATGCAGGTTCACGCCCCCGTGTGCCCCTGCATTTCGAACTGTGTACTACTGTCTGTCGCTTCTCTCAGTGTTGCTTTACAGCTTCGATTGCTGGTCACAGCAGCCTGCTCGCCTTTGTGACTTTGCGTTGAACGGAAGGCAGGGCCCCCATCCTCCCTTCCATTCTCCGCATTAGTTCCGCATACCGCAGTTGCTCTGAGCAGAAGAGGTTTCTAAATCTAACTGTCGACCTGCTAGAACCGATGCTGCTTGTGCAATGGTTGTGCCAGCAATTCGATCGTCACCACGCTCCGATGCGAACCTGCCTTTCCATTTTTCGATTAGGCCCCGCGCCTTGAGAAAGAGCTTTTAGTAATGACCCTCTCGTTCGCCGGGGTAACTGACAAATTTCGGCAGCCCCGGTTGACAAATTGTGTCATCTGTCACTTTGAGGCATGCCCCAAACCCGGAGCGATCCAGGTTACTCCTTTGAAAACGGTCAGCGCACCTTGCATCAGGTCTCGCTATTTGGCACGCAGCAAGTGACAATGCGCGTATGCCTAGCCTTCGATCTGTGGTCGAGATCTCTCAAAGCCAGACTGAAATCCGATCTACCTCGGGTTCCAGTTGCGGCTCACGCTGCTTAACCGGATAATGGCGGCTTAGCCTTTTACCACTAATATCGAGAGGAGCGAACAATGAGCAGTCCCGATACGGAGCGCTTTGTCAGTAACTGGAACCGCATACATAAGGACACGTCACGGGTGCTGAGGGCCGCACCCGACGACAAGCTTGACTGGCGGCCCAAGGAAGACATGTTCACTATGCGCGAGCTTATTGGCCACATGCCTCAGGCCGAGGTCGTGCTGGTGCGTTCCGCGCTGGCCGGCTCTACTCAGAAGATACCGGTTGATTTCTCGAACCTCAGCGCCAATGACATCGCCAGCGCGTTCGATAGCCAGCACGACGAACTGGTCGGCGAGGTGTCAAAGCTCACCGCCGAGCAGTGGAAGGAAGAAGTCGAGTTTCATGGCAAGAAGCTGCGCCGCGGCGTTCTGTTGGCGTTCGTGACCGAGCACGAGATTCATCACCGGGGCCAGTTGTACACTTATTACCGGCTTGCGGGAATCGAGCCTCCGAATCTGCATGAGTGAAACGACAAAGAGAAATCGAGCGGGAGACAGGGAGAGCGGGCGACGGAGCGAATCTCGCCCACTCGCCCCGTCACCCCGGCTCCCCGGCGCATCATTCGAGAAGGTGTTTGAAAAGATCTATCGGCTGGTGTTACGTATCCCACGCGGCCGCGTGATGACCTACGGCCAGATCGCGCGCTTGCTTGAAGAACGCTACAGTCCGAGGCTGGTCGGCTGGGCGATGCACGCGACCCCACAAGATGAGCGCAACATCCCGTGGCATCGGGTAATCAATTCGCGCGGCGGAGTATCGACCGGCCGCGTGATCCTTGCCGAACCCGAGCGTCAACGCTTGATGCTCGAAGCGGAGGGCGTTGAATTCGATGCCCGCGGCCACTGCGATCTGAGCGTTTACCAGTGGTCTCCAAGGCAGAGGGCGGCCCTGGCCAGGCTCAAGGCCTTGAGGGGAACCAAAGCAGGCGCACGCTCAAACACTGCAACCAAAGCGGTTAAGAGGGTCGGCGCGACGGATAAGAGGAATCGGACTAGAGAAAGATAGGCGAATGGAAATCACTCCTGAAACACTGCGGCTGATGCGTGAAAAGCTTGAAACCAATCACTTCCCGCGATCGCTCGGAATCGAACTCGATTCGATCGGAGCGGGACGAGCGCGGTTGAGCCTCGAGGTCAAACCGCAACACCTTCAGCTTGCCGGCATCATGCATGGCGGTGCGATCGCGACCTTGATCGACACCGCAGTGGCGTTTGCAATACTCGGCGCGTCCGAGCCGGATGCCCGTTTCACCACCATCGAGATGAAAGTGAATTACCTCAGCGCAGTTCGCGAGGGTCGCGTCATCGCCGACGCGAAGCTCATTCGGGACGGTCGCCGGATCGTTGTCGCTGAATGCGACCTCTTCGATTCGACGGGGAAACTCGCGGCAAAGGGTCTGCTCACTTACATGCGGCTCAACTAAAGGACGTAACGTAGACTTGTTATGACTCCGCTTCGCAGGCTCATAGGCTACTTCGCGCCGTACCGGCGAATGCTCGTGTTCGGCGTATCGTGCGTCTTCATGACGAATGTCTTCAAGCTCATCACCCCTTATTTTGTGGGAAGCGCAATGGATGCGTTTCAGACCGCGATTCAGGCGTTGAGCCCACAGGATGCGCGTGCGAGCCTGCTCGAATTCAGCGGGTTGATTGTGCTGGCAACGGTTGCGCAGGGCATCTTTCTCTTTGCGCAGCGGCGCGTGCTCATAAACATGTCGCGCGACGTGGAGTACGACTTGCGGAATGATTTCTACGCGCATCTTCAGAAGCTTCCGTTCGAGTTTTATCAAGCGCATCGAACAGGCGATTTGATGGCGCGCGCGACAAACGATCTCTCCGCGGTGCGAATGATCGTAGGGCCGGCGTTGATGTACTCGATGAACACGCTATTCGCAATGGTGCTCCTGGTGCCTCGGATAGCATCGATCAGTTGGCGGCTCACGTTGCTGGCTTTTCTATCGATGCCGCTGGTGGTGGTCGCGACGAATTTCTTCTCGAAGCGCATTCACGATCGGTTCGAAAAGGTGCAGGAGTATTTTGGCACTGTGTCGAACCGTGCGCAGGAATCGCTCTCGGGAGTGCGCGTGATTCGCGCCTACACACAAGAGCAGGCTGAGATCGAGAGCTTCAAGCAGGTGAACCGCGAGTTCGTGAATCGCAACCTGGAGCTCATCCGGCTATCAGGGATCTTTCATCCGATACTCCAGTCGTTCATAGGCCTCGGGTTCATCGCTGTGCTGTGGTTCGGCGGGGGGCTTGTAATCGGCGGAAAGATATCAATCGGCGAGTTCGTTCAGTTCACCCTGTATCTCGGTTATCTGGTCTGGCCAATGATCGCGCTCGGGTGGGTCATAAATATCTTTCAGCGCGGCATGGCCTCGATGGGACGCATGCACCAGATAATGTCGATCGAGCCGTCGATCCGCGACGCCGGAGCCTCACTCGGCATCGGCGACATCGAGGGCGAGATCGAATTTCGCAACTTGACGCTCACCTATACCGATGCTCGCGATCCGGCATTGAAAGATATCAACCTTCATATTGAGCCGGGTCAGACGGTCGCTTTCGTCGGCGCGGTCGGGTCAGGCAAATCGACTATGATGAATCTGGTCACGCGGCTACTGGACGCTGAGCCGGGACAGGTACTGATCGACGGGCTGCCGATTCGGGAGATCCCGCTCGGTGTGCTGCGCTCATCGATAGGCTACGTCCCGCAGGAAACATTCCTGTTTAGCGAAACCATAGCCGAGAACATCGCCTTCGGGGTCGAACACGCAACGGCCGAGGAGATCGAACGGGCGGCAACCGAAGCAGGGATCGCAGAAGACATACTCGAGTTCCCCGACGGGTTCGAGACGCTTGTGGGCGAGCGGGGAATCACGCTTTCAGGCGGACAGAAGCAACGGACGGCAATTGCTCGCGCCCTGATACGCCGGCCGAGGATTCTGATCCTGGATGACGCTTTGTCTTCGGTGGACACCTATACGGAGGAAAAGATACTCGGACACCTTCGGCGAATCATGCGCGGTCGCACCAGTTTGATCGTGTCGCACCGGGTATCGACAGTAAAGGACGCAGACCTGATCGTGGTACTCGAAGACGGGCGCATAGCTGAACGTGGCACGCACGATTCGTTGATCGCGCGGGGTGGGATTTATGCCGAGTTGTACGAGAAGCAGTTGCTGGAAGAAGAGCTTGCGGCAAGTTAAGCCCATCGGAGGTTGAATCGAATGGGTACCTTTTACACTCGATGCAAGGTTGAGAACATTACTGACCGCACGCGATCGGCGGTCGTTCCAAAACTACTTGTCGATACTGGAAGCGACTATACGTGGATTCCGGCAGCTACACTGGCGAAGCTTGACGTTGCCAAAGAGAAGAAGGATGTGCTCTTCGTAATGGCGAACGGCCAGCACATTACGCGCAGCGTCGGCTTCGCAATTATTCGGCTCGACAAAAACTTTACGGTCGACGAAGTTGTCTTCGCCGAAAAGGGTGATTTGGCGATCCTGGGCGCAAGGACGCTTGAGGGGCTCAACCTCGCGGTCGACTCGAAGCGCAAACAGCTTGTTGGTGCTGGACCCCATCTTGCCGCATCGACAAACACCGTTGGCTGATCGCCGCAACCAGAGATATGGCGGAATCGCATCACGAAGAAGAAGTATTAGGCAAAGCTTACGACGCGCGGTTGATGAAGCGGCTACTCAAGTACCTGTGGCCGTATAAATTGCACGCGGTCACGTCGCTTGTGCTTACCATCCTGAGCGCTCCGCTCGTGCTCGCCGGTCCGCCGCTGACCAAGGCGGCCATCGATTTGTTCCTTGCGCCCGATCCGTCGAAGCCACCTTCAGGGTTCGCGCTGTTCCTGAAACACCTTGCCGATCGATTTGGCTTTGGCGCCAGCGCGTATCAGGGAATCGCTTTCATCGCAATTGTCTTCTTTATCGCCAATGTCGCAGCGTTCGCAGTTCAGTACACCCAAGCCATCGTGATGCAGGCAATGGGGCAATACATAATGTACGACCTGCGCAAACAGATCTTCGCTCATTTGCAGAAGTTGGCGGTCAACTTTTACGATCGCAACCCTGTTGGCCGGCTCATGACGCGGTTGACGACGGACGTCGACGCACTCAACGAGATGTTCACCGCCGGAGTTATCGCAATCTTCGGTGATGTCGCAATGATCTTCTACATAGTCATCTGGATGTTCGAGGTCAATTGGCAACTGGCGCTGGTCTCGTTTGCAATTCTTCCGCTGCTGGCGGTATTGACGACATGGTTTCGTTTGGGCGCGCGCTCATCGTTCCGCGAGGTCCGGGTGCGCATCGCTCGCATCAACGCGTTTCTGCAAGAACACATCACCGGAATGCCGGTGGTTCAGTTGTTCAACCGCGAAGAGAAAGAGATGCGCAAGTTCGACGGCATCAACCAGGCGCACCGAAAAGCAAACATCGATACGATCTTCTACTACGCTGTTTTCTACCCGGCTGTGGAGATCATCGGAGCCATCGGCATTGGACTGATTATCTGGTACGGCGGGGGTCAGGTGATTCGCGGCGCTGCGACGATTGGCACGCTTGTAGCTTTCATTCAACTCGCTCGGTCGTTTTATGAGCCGATCTCTGACATCAGCGAGAAGTATAATATCCTGCAATCCGCAATGGCTTCATCAGAGCGCATTTTCAAGCTGCTCGACGAGCCGGTGACGGTCGCATCGCCCGAAACGCCGGTTCGAATAGGGCGGGCTCGTGGCCAAATAGAATTCCGCAACGTTTGGTTCGCCTACAAGGACAATGACTGGATCTTGAAGGACGTGTCGTTCACCGTGGAACCCGGTGAGCGCGTCGCGTTCGTCGGCCACACCGGAGCCGGCAAAACCACCATCACGAGCCTGCTGCTCAGGTTCTATGACATTCAACGCGGACAGATTCTACTGGACGGCGTCGACCTTCGCGAGATGGATCTCGAAGAGTTGCGTTCGAATTTCAGCATAGTTCTCCAGGACGTGTTTCTTTTTTCCGGGGACATCGCCACGAATATTCGTTTGGGCAACCGCGCAATCAGCGACGACGGGTTACGCGACGCCGCTCGACAGGTTCACGCCGACACTTTCATCCAGAGACTGCCTGAAGGATATGGCGCCGAATTGCGCGAGCGCGGAGCGGGGCTCTCAGTTGGTCAGAAGCAGCTCATCAGCTTCGCGCGTGCGCTCGCGTTCGATCCGCGTGTGCTGATTCTGGATGAAGCGACAAGCTCGATCGACACCGAGACAGAACTCCTTATCCGCGACGCGGTCGAACGATTGATGGAAGGCCGCACCTCGCTTGTAGTCGCGCACCGCCTTTCTACGATTCAATCGGTTGACAAGATCATCGTGATGCACAAAGGTGAAATCCGCGAGACCGGCTCGCATCAGGATTTGCTCGCACAGCGCGGGCTCTATTGGCGGCTCTATCAATTGCAGTTCTATCAGGACTACAAACGCACGTTTGCTGACAGCGTCGCCGACGACTAGGCCAATTCAGGAAACCAGACTAACCCTACACCGGACCGGATCTCAATGGGTCCGAGAAGCCAAGTTGGGTCAAAATGACAGGTGATGCAGCCTCTTGGAACGACCTGAGTCATTAGGTCGCAGAGGGTCTGAAGGCCCTTTCGGGTGATGAGTCAAAACTTGATTTGCTGCCCGTCCGCCCTCTGATTTGTTTCAGTCGATGCTCCTTTATTTCTGGGAATGAAAGGACTTTAGCCGCAAAACGATCGCAACGTCGCAGAGGGTATAGCAATTGCTCGGACCCATGGCACGCCTCCGTATGGACTGTTTTTCAGTTTGGCCGACCCATACAAGGCTGCATTACCTTTTTTCACTCACAGTTTTATATGAAGCTCTCAAGCAGAATAAAAATGTATTTTCGCGCCTACAGATTCATGGCCAAGGGCTTGTCATCCACCGACCATCCCATCCTCGCCCATGTTATTCCGATGCGACGGTGCAATCTGTCCTGTTCTTATTGCAACGAATACGACGACTATTCGAAACCGGTGCCAACCAATGTGATGTTCGAGCGTTTGGATAAGCTCGCAGACCTGGGCACCACCGCAATCATCATCAGCGGCGGCGAGCCGTTGATGCATCCGGAGATCGAGAGGATCGTCAGCAGGATAAGGCGGCGCGGAATGTTGGGCTGCCTGATCACGAATGGGTATCTTCTGACGAAGGAGAAGATCGAGAAGCTCAACTCGGCTGGACTCGAGTACATGCAGATCAGCATCGACAACGTTCGGCCCGATGATGTTTCCAAGAAGAGCCTCAAAGTTCTGGACAAGAAGCTGCAGTGGCTCTCGGAGCTCGCCCAGTTCAGGGTCAACATAAACTCAGTCATTGGCGGCGGCATAAAGACTCCCGAAGATGCTCGGACTATCGGTTTGCGGGCAGTAGAGTTGGGATTCTCGAGTTCGCTGGGCATCATTCACGACGGGCTGGGGACCCTCAAGCCGCTCAAGGGAGTCGAGCGTGACGTTTATCTTGAGATGAAGGACCTGGGCAAGAAGGGTCACGTAAGGTGGAACAGTTTTCAGAAGAATCTGGTCGATGGCAAGCCCAACCAGTGGCGTTGCCGAGCCGGCGCACGCTACCTTTACATCTGCGAAGACGGACTTGTACACTACTGCTCGCAACAACGCGGCTACCCCGGGGTCCCTCTCACCAGCTACACCAAAGAGGACATTCGCAGGGAGTACCTGACCAAGAAGGCGTGCGCGCCTTATTGCACCATCGCGTGTGTGCATCAGGTTGCTACTTTCGATAACTGGCGTGACCCTCAAACGCTCGGAGTTAAGGGCGCGGTGCGGCGCGAGTCGGTGCAGGCGATAAAGACGGTGTACCAGATCGAGCAAACGGAAAAGGCATAGCTCTGATGGCGAGTATTTGATCTGCGCCCGGATGATTCCGGGGCTTGTTCGAAGCTAATGATAACGAGCGCCGTTAAGTGGCGGCGGAATTGAACCAAAAAATCCGCGGAGCTGGTGGGATTCTCTGGAGCTTTCGCGGACGAGGAGAGGACGAGGAGAAAAAGACATGCATAAACCAGTAAAGTACGCGGAGAAGGGATTGACTTACGTTGCACGCGGGGGATGGGCGATTTTTGAGCGATTCAACCGCGTCAGGCCGAACCCTTCTTTCACGCCCAAGTGGTCCGAGAAACCGCTGTTGAAGTCTTATCAGAAGACGAAGCCGCCACTGGGCTGGCCGCGGACTACCGATTCATTGTGCCCGAAATGCATCCCGGAAATTCGCCAGCAGATCGTCGACGGCAAGTTGCCTCACGAAATCCTGCTCAACGAAAAAGTCGGCGAAATCAAAGCACAAATCATCGAGCGAGACGGCGAGATCCTGATGGTCAAGGACTGCGAGAAGCACGGTCATTTCGAAGATGTAATGTCCAATGACCCGGCTTTCTTCAAGCACCTCGAAGAAGTCTTTCCCGGCCGCGACATTCGCGCCCACAACGACGAAAGGCTTCACAAACACGGCACGAGTACGATCAAACACGGCCGCGGATCGGTGCTGACCATCGATCTTACCAACCGGTGCAACATGATGTGCGACCCGTGCTTTATGGACGCCAACCAGGTTGGGTTCGTTCATGAACTCACGTGGGAAGACATCAAGACCCTGCTTGATAACGCCATCTCCATAAAGCCGCGCCGTCAGATGTCGGTGCAGTTCTCAGGGGGCGAGCCGACGATGTCGCCGTTCTTCCTGGATGCGGTTCGATACGCGCGTGAGGTTGGGTACAACAGCGTACAAGCCGCAACCAACGGAATCGAGTTCGCCAAGAGCCCGGAATTCTGCAAACAGGCTGCGGAGGCGGGACTGCGCTACGCCTATCTTCAGTTTGACGGAATCGGCAATGCGGCTAACGAGCATCGCAAGGTCGGCAATCTTTTTGACGTCAAGCTGCGCGCAATCGAGAACCTCCACAGCGCAGGCGTGGACATCGTGCCGGTGACAACGATTATTAATGGCATCAACAACGAGCAGGTCGGGCGGATAATCCAATTCGCGCTCGACAACCCTAAGAAGATCAACTTCCTATCCTTTCAGCCTGTATCGTTCACCGGACGCGACGAAGAGATAACCGACGAGCGACGCCAGGCACAGCGTTACACACTCTCGCACATGGCTCACGACGTGAAGAATCAGACCGGCCTCGGTGAGCCGATTCGTGACTGGTTCCCGATTTCGTTTATGAGCACGTTCACCGATTGGGCTGATCTGGTTCACGGGCCGCAAAACGACTGGGGTCAGTTGACCTGCGGATGCCACCCGAACTGCGGAATCGGAATGGCTGTGATGATCGATAAGGAGACCAAGGAATCGGCTCCGGTCACTGCGTTTCTGGACGCCGAGCAACTCGCCAGGGACGTGATGAAGGTCAACGACGCGGCCCGCGGGAGGTTTCTATCCGTCGCGGGAATGGCGCTCGCTTTGATGCGAAACTATGATCCATACAAAGCGCCTACGCACTTCAGGTTGACGGACCTTCTGAAGAAATTCGACAAGACCTTCGGCGCGACTGGCAAGGACTACGGCAAGGTGTCAGGTGATCGAACCGTTCAAGACATCGAAAAGCGCCGCGCGGACCGCTGGAACTTCCTGTTCATAGCAGGAATGTGGTTTCAGGATCTGTTCAACTATGACTTCCGCCGCACCGAGCAGTGCATCATCCCTTACGCGACTCAGGAAGGTGAGATTTCCTTCTGCGCGTACAACACCGGTGTGGGCTGGCGTCAAATCATCGAGAAGATGCATATGACTGCGACTCTGACCAAGTGGTACGAGGAGAATGGGCGGCATGAGATCTTTGCCGGCGGCAAGTCAGTTGCGTTGAATAGCGCGGAACATTCGCTGGTGCTCGACGAGGCGCTGGTCACCAAAGAAATCCAGCATGACCTGGACGATCTCGGCATCGCAAAGACAGCCCGAGAAGAGAAGCTGCGAAAACAACGAGATCGAATCCGGGAACAGCAGGAGAATGATCGAATGGCGAAGCTCTACAGGCAGCACGTGCTCAAGGAACCGGCGAGCCCGGAAGCTCAGATCGTTCAGATTCAGTTGAAGAGTTCCAAGCCTCAGCCGCAAGTTACGCCGGCAGGATTCGGCGACTGAAATACGCTCTTACCGAGAAAATCAAAGAGGCCGCCGGGCAGTTAACTCGGCGGCCTCTTTTTTGTCTAGGGCAGGGGACCATCCGGCACGTCTTCAATTTCCGCTCAGGTCCCGATCTGGTCCTTTACCGCACGATAGAGTCTCGAATCGCCCTTAAGACCGAACGGATCTTGAAGCCACGCTGGGCTGCGACTACGCCCCGACTGCGTTGGCGCCTGCCAATCTTCTTCGGACAGTCGATCGCCCTCGACCCACATCCAGGGCGATGAGGACGCGCGGAGACGCAGCGACACGGCGACTATCCCGCCGCTCAGCGCTGCTATCAGAATCAAACCGACGAAATTCATCACCACGTCCCCGCTCAAATATTTCCATCCCTTTGCTAGTCCCCAT
>DATLWF010000474.1:0-2549 GCA_035576605.1 Blastocatellia bacterium
ACAACCACTGCCAGCCTCCCGGACTCCTGGAAAATGTGCGTCGGAACAGTCAGGCTGATAGCCTTGCTGCCAAGTCGTTGAAGCTCAACCGCGGTAAACACATCACCATTAACTTTAAGGTCTACCTGAGCGCCTTCGCGGAAGTTGTAGCCTGATATCCTCAGGCCGAAGCTTCTGCCGCCGGCGACAATACTTTGGACCGTGGTCCTCAAGTTCGTCACCCGTGGGCCAAAGACGCGCAGTTCTTTTTCATTCGCCGACACCAGGTCGGGCACCGCAAGATCCTTAACCTGCACTTTGACGCCATCCGCTCTCACGGTGTCGGCGATGTCCGCGGGAACCATTGCTTGCAGCGTGCCGGATCCGATTTGCTGCGTGTTGAGCGGCCGGCCGCCGACGACCACCGTCGAACTCGCACGGAAGTTCTTTCCTGTGACTCTAAGCGTGAAAGGCGCGCTCGGGCCGGGCACGTCGGCCGGGCTGATGCGATCGATAATCGGAGCGTCGGGCCTCACGACTCTCAGTTCTCTTGGTTGAGACAGCGCGCCATCTGCTCCCTTGACCAGGACGTTGATCGAAGCGATTTGATTGAACAGTGCTTTCGGAAGCCTGGCTTCGAGAGCGCTTCCTCTTCTCACCAGATCGGCGCCCATCTCGACGCCGTTCACTACCAGCGACGCGCCTTCGGTGAAATTCTTCCCAGCTACTACGAGCTTCAGGTTTCTCACGCGGCCTTGCTCTACGACCTCGGGCGACACCGATTCAATCATCGGAGCTGACGGGTCTGTCTCGTCCGGCCCGACGACGTCGAAATTGACGATGGTCACTTCATCGCCGCTATGAGCCGAACGGACGGCGGCAACCGAGTGGGTCTTCTCACTCAGCGCGACCCGACGAATCTCGCTGCCAACCTGTTGATAAGATTCCAACTCACCGGTGGCGGTGTTGAAGGCAAACAGCATCCCTGTAGTGGATCCAACAAATGCGATCGACGCGTCACCGGTGAACACAACATTATTCGCCAGCGAGAAATCGATTTCGTCCGGCGGCGTGAATTCCGACCTGCTTGTCAGACGGCCATTCTGGTTCCCGACGACAGTAACGCCGCCCGGCTTGCTGTTGGACGGCCTGCGTATTCGCGTCGCGGCAATCATCTCGATTCCGTCCGGCCCTGTCGCAACGGTGATGCGTTCAGGAGAGGGAATCGAGATGCTGTCGATGATGATCGCACTTTCAGAGTCTATGGCAAACAGGCGGTCACCCGTCGAGGCTCCAATGTAGACTAACCGGCCATCCGAGCTGAACGCGGGATTGTTCGCTTCATCAATGCGCGCGATAGCGGGGCTGAAGTTTGCGCTCGAGACCAGCCCCCCCTGCTCGTCCATTCTGATGACGGACAAGTTGTTTCCGGAAGCACTTGCAACCGCCAGCATTCGCCGGCCGCCGTCATCATAAAGTGCTATTTCAGAGGGCCGGCCGATCAGCGCAAGGTGGGATGCCAACTGTCCGGTTTCTACGTCGAACGAATAAAGCATCGGCACGTCGAAGCTGGAAGCGAGCACGCAGAAGCGCCCGTCGCGCGTCAGCATTGCGCCGGTCGCGGGTGTAATCAACGCATCGCGCGGAAGCACCAGCAGCGCTTTCAACTCCAGTCTTTTTGCGCTGGTTGCATCGATGATGGTAACCGTTGCGGGGCTGCCGCCGGCGGGATCATTTACAGCGGGTACGGCGATAAGCCGGCGGCCGGCACTCTCGATCATCGAGATTGAGCCCAGCGTTTCCCCGACAGCCACGGATGAGAGAATCCTCCCTGAAGTCAGGCTGAACGAGATGAGCGATCCACCTGTGACGGACGCGACGAATCCGACCTTGCCGCTGGATGCAATGAGCGGCTGCGCGTGTTCGTCGAGTACTTGGGAAGAAGGCAGCGATACGCTGCGTATTTGAGAGAGCCTGGTTCGGTGATCGCCGCCCTGCGCAACGACGAGACTCAACAGTAGTAGGCAAATGACCAAGGTTGCTGGTTTCCTATCAGTTTTCACCAGTCGAGGGCTCCCAGTGGATATTGTGTTCAACGCTGGTGAGGGCTGTGCGTTGCGAGAAAATCTTATGCCTTTAGAGCGGTCATATCAAGTAAAATCACTCATCGGGAATGAGGAGGAACATTTGAGGAGGAACATTAATGATCATAGTAAACCGCGACCGCGCCGGCATCATCAACACAGGTCACGGCTCCGAAATTCGGCCGCTCATTGATCGGACGACGTCGGGTGTCACTCTATGCAGCCTCGCCGAAGAGATGCTCCCGCCGGGCTGCGCCGTGACTCCGCACCATCATCGCGAGATCGAGGAGATTTATTACGTCGTTTCCGGCAGCGGACTGATGACTGTTGGTGATGAGACTCGCGAGGTCGAGGCGGGCGATGCGGTGTACGTACCGCGGGGTCACCGGCACACTCTGGAAAACACAGGAGACCAGCCGATCAAGCTGCTCGTAGCATGCGGCCCGGCGTTCTTTTACGAGGACGAAATCTTGGATGCTCACCAAG
>DATLWF010000475.1:0-7346 GCA_035576605.1 Blastocatellia bacterium
CTCAACGTGCAGTCGTTCATGGGCGCGATAATGGCGATCGGCGTCTCGGTCGCAAACGCGATACTTCTTGTCACATTCGCCGAGCAGAACCGGCGACGCAACAAGCCAGCAGATGATGCGGCTATGGATGGAGCAAGGAGCAGGTTGCGGCCCATCCTGATGACCAGCATTGCGATGATCGCCGGCATGATTCCGATGGCGTTGGCGCTGGGCGAAGGAGGCGAACAAACAGCTCCTCTGGGACGCGCGGTCATCGGCGGGCTCATCGCGTCTACGGTCACGGTGCTTACAATTCTTCCTTTGGTGTTTTCGGTCGTCCAGCGCCGGGCTAGTCGAGCGTCAGCTTCCTTGCACCCTGATGACACGCCGACCGCAGAGGCAGCGGATTGATTTGCTCGCGGTAATCAGGTTGACTCTGGTCGCGGTCAGAGCCGGCCTTGCCGTTGTAGCTCCGAGATCCAAATGAAAGTTGGGAGGGATCAGATGAACGAGGAACCAACGAGCAATGACACAAGGATTACGGGCTTGCGGCGGAAACGCGAAAGGTTCGTACTCTTAGTGGGCCTCGCAATAGTCGCGGTCGTCATACTAGCGTGGGCCATCGTGAAGAGCGGTGCGCAGAAGACACCAACCGCGGCAAACGCAGGAGCCTCGCAGACGCAAACCGTCGTGGTTGCGTCAGTGGTGTCTCAGGAGTTGAGCCGGCAAGTCCGGTTGCCCGGCGAGCTGCAGGCTTACCAGGATGTGGCGCTTTATCCCAAAGTGCAAAGCTTCGTCGAATGGATTGGTGTCGATCGTGGCTCTGTTGTCAAAGCCGGCCAACTTCTGATGCGCTTGAGCGCCCCCGAGCTTGCCGCGCAACTCAGCGAGGCTGGAGCCAGGGCGAGAGGCGCGACGTCGCAAAAAACCGAGGCTGAGGCGAGGGTCGGAAGCATCAAGGCGCAACGCCTCGAGGCCGAAGCCAAGCTGGCATCCGACGAAGCTACATACAATCATCTGAAAGCCGCGTCAGCCACGCCTGGCGTAGTTGCCGGCAATGATGTGCAGGTAGCGCACAGGTTGGTGGAAGCCGATCGCGCGCGAGTCAAGTTGTATGAGGAAAACGAAAGAGCGGCGGTGGCTCAGGTGCAATCGTTCGCCGAAAACGCAAAGGCCGTCGGGGAAGCTGCTCGTTCCGTCCAAGATATCGAATCTTATCTGCGCATCACAGCGCCCTTCGATGGTGTCATCACCGAACGCAATGTCCATAAAGGGAGCCTGGTCGGTCCTTCCGGCGGGCCTGCATCTTCGCCCTTGCTTAGAATTCGTCAGGTCTCCACGTTGCGTCTTGTTGTCGCTGTGCCCGAAGCAGATGTTGCAGGGATTTCCGCGAGCGATAAGGTGAATTTCAGCGTTCCTGCATTTCCTGGTAAGACTTTCAGCGGAGAAGTCCGGCGAATTGCCCAGGCCCTCGACCTGAGAACTCGTACTATGCCGGTTGAATTGGATGTGGCTAACTCTCCGCCAATTTTGTCGCCCGGCATGTATGCTGAAGTCATCTGGCCGGTCGGAAGGAAACAGGCTTCGCTGTTTGTCCCGCCTTCGGCAATCGCTACAACAACAGAGCGGACGTTCGTCATAAGAATTCGCAATGGCACAGCAGAGTGGGTTGACGTAAAGCGCGGACAACTGATGGGCGATCTAATAGAAGTCTTCGGCCTGCTTGATCCGGGCGATGAAGTAGCAATTCGCGGCACAGATGAATTGCGCGAAGGGACGCAAGTGACGCCAAAACAACCCCCTCCAAAATGAGCAGGGACTTATGCTAACTCGATCGTATCGAATGATGCATATTGGCCAACGCTTGCTGCTGATGCTCGTTGGCCTCTTGTCTTTATTGTCCAGTAGCGCTCGCTGTCAGTCTGCGGAAGGACCAAGGCAGAACACTCGTTCAATCTCCACCGCGCGAGTCGACCATGCGCCTGCCCTCGATGGCACGTTACAGGACCCGCTCTGGCAACAGGCGGCGTCCATTGTTGAATTTCATCAACGAGAGCCTTTTGAAAAAGAGCGGGCTACCGAGAACACCGAGGTCAAGGTTTTGTACGACCGCCGGTTTCTCTATTTTGGAATTCAGTGTTTCGACCGCGACCATAAGGGGATAGTTGCGACTGAGCTGCGGCGCGATGCTGACTTCAGCGTAGATGACAATTTTACGATCCTGCTTTCCCCCAGGAACGATAAGCGCAACGCCTATACATTCACCGTCAATCCGCTAGGCACTCAATTCGATGCTTTGATCTCGGATGAGGGCCGCGTCAACGACCCGAACTGGGACGGCATCTGGCGATCCAATGCGCAGGTTACATCGGACGGGTGGACGGCCACCATTGCCATTCCATTTTCAACCCTGAACTTCAAGACATCTGACAACGTGACGGTCGGAATCAATTTCCGGCGGTTCATACGTCGAAAGAATGAAGAAGATCTCTGGCAATCATATCTGCGCATCTACGGCATAGAGCGAGTATCGGAGAGTGGTGAGTTGACTGATCTCAAGGAGATCGGAAGCGGCAGACTGTTGATAATCAAGCCGTATCTTCTTGGCGGGGTAAAGTCAGATTCGCAAGCCGGGACAAAAGCTCTGCACACCGGTGGCCTGGACATTAAGTACGGCTTACGCAGCAATCTGGTCGCTAATCTGACAGTCAACACGGATTTCGCGGACGCCGATGTTGATCCTGTCCAATTCAACATAACACCCTTCAAAATATTCATTCCCGAAAAGCGGCCGTTCTTTCTCGAGAACAGCGGCGTTTTTCAGTTCGGCTCGGAAAACAACCAGTTGTTCTTTAGCAGGCAGGTAGGCATCGACCCGTTGAGCGGTCAGCAGGTTCCGCTCGACGTTGGTGCGAAGCTCACCGGTTCAATCGGCGACTATGACGTTGGCGTACTCGATGCGAAGACGCGATCCTCCGGCCCAAATCCTTTCGCCAACTATTTTGTAGCTCGCGTGAAAAGGAAAATTCTTTCCGAGTCATACATCGGAGGAATCTACATTGATAAAGAGAGCGGTAATACTCAGGACAGCTTCAACCGATCGGCAGGCCTCGATGGCAGCTTCATTCTCTTTAAGAAACTGACACTCTCTGCTTACTTCGCAAAGACGTTCGCCTTTGATCCTCAACTACGCGGAAAAGACTGGTCGGACTACTTTGGGGCAAGCTATCGCAGCAATCTGGTGCAGGCTAATTTTTTTCACTCTACGGTTCAGCCGAACTTCAACCCTGAAGTGGGGTTTGTTGATCGAACAGATATCATTACAAACTTCGTTGAGGTTCAGCTTGCTCCACGTCCCAAACACGGGCCTGTTCGTGAATACAATTTTCTGGGGTTCTATTCGCGTCAGCCGGATACACACGGGGTATTGCAGACCCAGGAATGGCAGACTACGTTTCGCGCGAATTTTCACAACGGCGCGTATACCGATGATGATCTCTTTGACAACTTCATTCAGCGCCTTTCATCACCGTTCAACATCTTCAAGAATGTGTTCATTCCGGCGGGCATCTACCACTTTGACCGCCACCAATTTACCTACGGCTCAGACCGCAGCAAACGCTTTTTCTACAGCTTCTTTGAGCGATTTGGAACTTTCTATAACGGAAGGCTCAACGAGTTTCGCGTGCGAACCAGCTATCGGCCAACCGCCAAAATCTCGCTTGCCGCAGTCGAGACGTGGGATAGATTTCGGTTCGGCAATGGAATCTTCAATGTCCACATAGGATCAATCAATACAAGCTATTCCTTTAATCGCTTTCTCACCACATCCTTCTTAGTCCAGGTAAATTCCATCGAGAAGAATCCCGTGAGCGCAAACTTCCGGCTACGGTATAACTACAGGCCTGACAGCGATCTGTTTATCATTTACAACATTGGAAGCCAGTTCAACAGCATTGCGGCGGGTAATCCCGTGCTAAGCCGAGAGCAACGATTCACAGTAAAATACACGTACTCATTCTTCAAATGAAATGAATGAATCCGAGTTCACCTATTCCAAACTATCCTTGCGGAAAACGGGGGCTGCTTGCAGGGGACAGCTTCACCGCCGTCAATGTCGGCCGGATACTGGACTCATATTGGACCACTAAATGTAAGGTCCCGTCCTGCGCCGGATCAAACGACGAAACGATATCCGGGGTCGAGTTTCTGGTATTCGATCAGAACCTCATGTACAGCGTAGGGGTGCGTTTCATTTCCTGTGATACTGTGTTCGATCACTTGAAACAAGTGCTCCAATCCGGATGCGGGATCTATGTCTATGTCTGCAACGCAATCATCACCGTCCATGAAGTAGGTAAGTTGAAGGTTGCCGAACTTATCCTTGGTTTTAAAGCTGCCCGCGTGGCTGAATCCCTGTGGCGGGGTGTGTAGCACCTCTGGAGCATCGGTGAACAGTCCATCCAACGCGCTGTTCTTAGTTTCTTCTCTCAATTCCTTCGGAACGACCGCAAAGAAACGATCGCCTCGAATCTCCTGGATCTTCTGGATCGAAGGGAGCACTGTCTTCCCGTTACTCAGTGGCGTCGCGGCGCATTTGGTCGTGAGGTTCAAAACATTTGCTCTGCGGATGTCATCCAACGCGTCATAGAGAACTTCGCCGCTCTCGCCTTCAAACGAAAGGATGTTGTCGCTGTTTACCAGAAGCGTCTGCGTGTCGGCGGGCAGCGTCGCGAATTCCGGGAAGTTGACGCTTTTGACCTTATTAGGGTCAATGGCAAAGTTGATCTTCAGGTCGGTGATGTCGCTGGCTTTGAGATTGACAAACTGGCTCGTAGGAAGATAAGCCTGCGGATCAACCTCGATTCGATAAAGCCCCTGCGGAGCGCCGAACAGATTAGTAATCTTGATCCGCTTAGACGCATCGAGATTGTTGAATACCTGCAAATCGCTTAAGACCTGGTGACGCAAGCGCACGCCAACTCTTCCGCCAATGTTGGCGTCAAAAACGTCCACCAAACTCAATCTAAGCTGTCCTTGTCTGTCGTCTGCGCTCATGGCGAACCTCCTTCTTTACATCACAGGCGGACGCGGAGGGATTATGAACGGCCGATGAATGATGAACTAAATGAATGCTCCTTTGAGTTCATCATTCATCGGATACAGCTTGGCTCTACAGCGTCACGCCGAGAGCGTTTTCTACCGTCTTTATCGCCTGTGCCGCGATGGTCAGCGTGGGATTGCAGGCCAGCGCGCCCGGTATCGCCGAGCCGTCCACTACGAACAGGCCGGGTAGGAACGGGTCAGCCGCGCCCGGCTGTTTGCTCCCATCGAAAACTCTGCCGAAGTCATCGACCACTCCGTCGGCCACCGTCGGCGCAATCGGAGCCCCTCCCAGCGGGTGAGTGATGATCAGTTTCTTGTCTCCGAATTTATCCCACAGCGGATTGCTTACGTATGATGCTCCCATCGCTGCGGTCAGCTCTCTGAGTAATTTCTCGATCTTCCCGAAGACCGGGTTCTTTGCGATCGGATTATTTGCGGGCCAGTTCAAGTCGAGATCGTCATGATTGAGACTGAATCGCCCGCTCGCGTCGTCCGTACCCATCGCGTTGAAGAAGAAAATATTCGCGAGCATCTCTGCCTCGGTTTGGAAGTTGCCGGGACTCGTCGTATCCGGGAACAGGTTTCTAAGCGCCGTAAAGAAGTTCGGGGACATGAGATCCTTCATTTGTTGCGCGAATGCCTGCGGGTTGGTTGTCTCGAGCGATCCCTTCACGACGGAAGCCAGCATCGCAGGTATGCCGCAATCTTCGACCGTGATCCAAGTGCCGGTGAACGGCGACGGGTTGCCGGGCGTCTCGAATTTCACGCGAATGTCCGAAGTGTTGATCGGCCCGCGAGTGGTCCACACCGCGTTTTTAGTCCCGACGGCGAACGCCGCAAAGTCGCCGTTGGTCGAGAAGTGAGAGCCGATCGTCTTGCTCAGATTGAGGAATCCCTTGTCCCGAGAGCGCAAGAGAATCTCAGTCGTTCCGAGCACTCCTGCGGCGAGGAAGACTAGTGGCGCGGACGCGGTCTGCGTCTGATCGTTGCGATGGTCTTCGTAGGTGACTTCGTAGTTGGCGCCGACGCGCTTGATGTGAAGGACCTTGGCTTGAGGCGCGAGCGTGATGCCCGAATTCGGATCGCGAATGTACCCCCCGAACAGTTGACCTTGAGCCTTGTGGCCGGCGAACAGAGTTTTGTTGAGCGTGTGCCGGGCTGCCGGAAGGCATCCCAGTATACAACGGCCCTGGCGCTCGCAATTGGTGTGGGTCGCTGCCCCGTCACCTGTTGCCTTATGGGTAATGGGATCCTCTTCGTATTCAACCAGGGAAAGCTCCAGCGGCTTCCACTCGTCTGTGACCGTGAAATCCACGCCGAGTTCCTGTTTCAGCTTCGGCAGAGCGACCGTCGATGCGTCTCTGAGGCCGCGGCTTCGATCGAGGTAGAGGTAGTCCTCATCGGGGCCGAGACTGTCTACATTCTTGCCCGGCAACGGAATCTTGGTGACTACTTTGTTGAGCTTGCCCCTGTACTTCTCCATGAACGTCCGCGACTTATCAAAGTCCGGCTGAGTCAGATTCAATCCTATCCCGTTGAGCACCTCATCTTTGGGCCGCAGATTCACATTCGAGTAGATCAGCGAGCCGCCGCCCACACCGTTGGCCGTGAGTATGTGAGCCTCCTTGAAAATCGAGTACTGGTAAAGCCCTTTCTTATTGGCGGTGCTTCGGATCGCTGCAAGAAAATCGGCAAGGCCGCGGGCGTGATCCGGGCGAGGCCAATACTGCACCGTTTCAGGCGGCTGCTGTGCAGCGGCATACTCTGGAATTGACGGTTTTGGAGGTTGAGCGGGCGCAGGCGGCTTGCCAAGCGTTTCAGGCGTGACCCACCACGTGCCGCGTTCGAGCATCAGCACGTTCGTTTTGCCCGCTGCGTGAAGCGCGGCAGCCGCGACGGTTCCCCCAAATCCAGTTCCAATCACTATCGCATCGAATGGCATTGGAAAAATCCTCCTTAGCGTTAACGTTTCTGAAGTCTAATCCCGGCGATCCAATCAGACGCCGGTCAAATTGAGAGACGCCTTGGAAAACACGACATTGCGCTCCTTGCCCGCCATCTCAATAAGACGAAAACTCTCCGACTGGCAATTCGGAAGTTTGAGATCATTTTTCAGGTCAATGAGCGCCTCAGGTGTAACAGCTCTCACGCAATCGAGTCGCGCTGCGAGAGCAAAGACCTATCGAGATCTGGAGAATTCCCGGTGAGGCGTGAGTGCTTTTTTTTCTTTTATTTTTAGCACCAAACAGAACCCGACAATC
>DATLWF010000476.1:0-3084 GCA_035576605.1 Blastocatellia bacterium
CGCGGCGGTTGGAATGCGCGGCCGCGTAGCGTCACCTATTCCTCATAAGTGTGCTGCAATTAAACAGGTGACCGCTACGCGGCCCGCCGTTGTTAATTCGCACCCCGTGCTATCGAGAGGTCACCGCTACGCGGTTAGCCGGACTTTTCACACAATCTCTGCGCTGGTGGGATTGCGCGTCCCGCTGTGTGTTACTGCCTTTTTCAGCAGCCCGCCACATCAAAACACCAACGCGCCAGATTTCGCGCCGCGGCGCCTTCCAATTCGAATCGAACCATATTACTCTTCCAGAAGACTTCATATTACTCTTCCAGAAGACATCATATTACTCTTTCCAGCACCCGGTAGGGATGGTACTATGGCAACCACCTCACCCATAAAATGTAAGAGTCCGGTCCCTGCCCCGACGGAAACGTGTCTTGCGCTGCCAATCTGCAATTGGCAACTAAGAGCATTTGTGCCCGGTAAACAGCGCCAGATCTTCCAGTCAGCCGTGGTTCATTTCCTGCGCGCGTAAGTACGAGCGATCGGGGTTGGTTGGGATGAGATTAAGTCCACTATCAGGTCGTCGCCGAAGTTTCTTTTCATCTACGCTATTGCTGCTGTGCTTGCTGGCGCTCGCAGCAGTTCTGTGGCTGAGCCCGCGACTCACCAGCACCGCCCCGTTGACTCATCGAAATGAACCTATAGCCGTCAGGCGTTCCGGGCTGAGTTCTCTCGTTGTGTACGACGGTCCGGCGGCAAGCGGAGATGGGTTGATCACGGCGCGTTACGTCGCAAATCTCCTCGGACATTTTGGCATCAAGCCCGACATCCGGCACATCTCCGGCTACGTCGGCGGACTTGCTGAGCAGTTCAACGCAACGTTCGTCTGTGGATTGGCGAGTGGCACTTCGATGCCCACGTCATTGCTGGCAGACCTGGCCAGAAGCGAGAAGCCGGTTTGCTGGATCAACCGTCACCTCGGTCAGTTCACCGCTCAACCAGATGCTGCCACGCGGCTGGGGTTTTCCGGAGGAGATTTCCTTGATGATGAAGAATACTCAACCGTTATTTATAAGGGAATGACGCTCCCGAAAAACGACTCTGAAATCAATGCCATCCAAATCACTGATGCCGCCCGCGTTCAGATCATCGCCACAGCACGCGACGCGAACGGTGAAATCCCTTACGTGGTCCGCTCAGGTTCCTTCTGGTATTTCGCCGATTCGGTGTTTGGGTTCAATTCGGAGAGCGACCGTTCGATAGTATTTGCAGATCTGTTGCACGATATACTCAACCAGCCGCACCCACATGCGCGTCGAGCAATGGTGCGAATCGAAGACGTCAGCGCCGATAGCGATCCTCGCGACTTGCGCCGCGTCGCTGATCTGCTCTATTCGCATCGCGTGCCGTTCCAGATCGCGCTGATCCCGATCTTCAAGGACCCCGCACGCCGGATCGAGACTTACCTTTCAGACGAGCCCGGGGTAGTCGACGCCCTTCACTACATGGTCGCCCACGGCGGCACGATCGTGCTTCACGGAGTAACGCATCAGCTTCACGGAGCGAGCGGGGATGACTTCGAGTTCTGGGACTCGCTATCGGGCCACGCGACGCCCGACGGATCCCTGGCTGCACTGTCGCACAAACTTGAAGCCGCACTCGATGAATGCTTTCACGTCGGGCTATACCCTGTCGCGTGGGAGACGCCGCACTACACCGCCTCACTCGAGCATTACCGCTCTCTTGCGACCGTGTTTACGCACACCTACGAACGGCGCATGGTCGTCGACGAGAGCGGGACCGAACAGTACTTTCCTTATGAAGCCGAAGACTGGCTCGGGCAGTCTATCATCCCTGAGAACCTCGGCTACGTAAATGGCGAAGACCCCAAGCCCGACCGGATCGTCGAAGCGGCGGGAAGACTTCTGGCGGTGCGCGATCCGATCGCGTCGTTCTTTTTTCATCCCTATCTCGACAGCCGATATCTCGAGACCGCCATCGACGGCATCGAGCGCTACGGCTACGAGTTTGTTTCCGCCAAGCAGTTCGGCTGCGGCTTGTCGCTGGGGGACTATGCGGTCGCGACTGCGAAGCGCACGCTGGATTCTGCTCCGGATCATTCATTTCTGCGCCGCGTTTCGATGGATGGCTCGGGCCGTACAACCGAACAGACTGAGAAGACAGAACGTGGGAAGTCCATCGCGCAGCAGCTTGATCCGCCGAGCGGGGGTCTGATTGCGATACAAGGAGTAGCGCGTCAGCCGATGGAGCCTCCCCGGCCTGGTCTGCTCGAGCGCGCTTCTGACTGGATTACAGGCAAAGACGGCACTTCCCTTCCACAGCCTCATGTGCGCGCGCGTAGAGCCGTTTTGCTCACGCCGCCGTCGCAGTCAGAAGAAGCTGTGCGCGATATCGCGAGCTTCAAATCTCTGCTGGACGTCTACGGCGTCCCGGTCATCTGTGTACCCGTTGCCGGCGCGCCAAACCAGGCCGACGAGTTGAGCGCTAATCTTCGGGAGGACGTCCTAGTTGTGGTGCCTCGACAGGCAGGCATACGGCTTCCCAATAAAGAACTGGAGGTATTAGCGAATTGGATTGAGCGAGGCGGGCGCGCACTCATCGAAGGCAAATCTGAATTGGCCGAGCGGCTGGGTTTCAAATTCACCTCCCGCAACCAAACGATTTCGCAAGAGCATGATTTCTTGTTCCCCGACTCAGAAGTCATCTGGAGTCACCCGGGCGAGGTGGAGCGCTTCGAAGCTCCGCCGGTGACCGCGACCCTGATCGAGGACGCAGACTCGCAGTCGCCGCTCGCCGTCGCGTCTCGAGAAGGCAACGGTATGGTTTTGTACCTCGCGGCGGATCTGGACCCGGAGACTGGTCTGGGCTATGCGCGCTACCCGTATCTATTCCATCACCTGCAACGGAGGTTTGGGCTTACACCGCAGCTCACAGCCTATGGCGCGGAGTGCTATTTCGATCCGGGCTTTCGGGAGCAGGCTCAGATCGAAAAGCTCGTCGCGTCGTGGCAGCGCGACGGGATCCGTTCGATCTACGCGGCTGCCTGGCACTTTTATCCGCAATGGAACTATGACTACG
>DATLWF010000477.1:0-7112 GCA_035576605.1 Blastocatellia bacterium
AAGGCGAGCAGAAACCTGCCGCTCAAAATCCGCCGCCGCCGCCACCGCGGCCTCCCGCGCGAAAACCGGGTATCAACGAGAACTACGCTCGAGAGCTGATGGAGCTTCACACGCTGGGGGTCGACGGCGGCTACACTCAGAAGGACGTGCAGGAGGTCGCGCGCTGCTTCACCGGCTGGACGATCGATCGTCCGTTTCAGGGTGGCCCCTTTGTCTATCGCCCCTGGATGCACGATGACGGCATGAAGACCGTGCTCGGCGTCACGATCCCGGCGGGCGGCGGCGTTAACGATGGACGGCGCGTGATCGAAATACTGTCGAAGCATCCTTCAACCGCCCGGTTCATCTCGAAGAAGCTTTGCCAGCGATTTGTCTCAGATGACCCGCCCGCGCCACTTGTCGATCGCATCGCGCAGGTGTTCCTCAAAACCGACGGCGACATCCGCGAAGTCATTCGGGCCATCGTGACCTCAGCGGAATTCAACTCGCCGGCTGTGTTCCGAGCGAAGATAAAATCGCCCCTGGAATTGGCCGCGTCGGCGATTCGCGCGCTTGATGGCGATACCAACGGCTCGCCGGCGTTGCACGATTGGATTCGAAGGATGGGCGAGCCCCTTTATCAGTACGCGTTCCCGACCGGCTACGGAGAGGACTCGGCGAAGTGGGTGAACACAGGGGTGTTCTTCAACCGGATCAACTACGCAGTCGCACTGGCGAACAATCAGATCAACGGCACAAGCTACGACCCCATGCGACTGGTCGCAACGGAGGCGGCTACGAATCCGGACACGCTAACGCGCGGGCTCTCAGCGTTGATCGTTCACACCGAGCTCTCACCCGACAGCCTTCGCGCGGTTCGAGCCGGCCTGGCCGATCAATCGCCGGCCCCGACTGCGGCAGGTGCAGCGCGCCCAGCAATGAACGGCGGAGAACGGCCTGATCTGGTTCCGGTGAAGGCGTCTTCCGCACCCGACGCGAATCCAGAGCGCCGCCGAATCACTCAACTGGTCGGCTTGTTGATCGGCACAGCGGAGTTTCAGCGACGATAGGCCGACCCCGCTTCCAGCAAGGAGGAGCACGGTTAAGATGACTAGGAGAGTTGGCCGCTTATCTGGTTCTCTCAGAATGGAGAGCCCGCAGGTCGTCGAACAATGACGAGGCACGTGAACGCCGGGTTGAAAGCAAGCCACACCCATTTCCCGGTAATAGTCTCTACGCAGTCACAATCGATTTGGAGGTAGACCGATCTTGGCCTCAAACAAGCCACTTGGAGTTGGATTCATCGGGAGCGGGTTTAATACTCGCTTTCACATAAGGTCGTGGGTCGGCGTGCGCGACGCAGACGTGCGCGGAGTCTGGAGCCCTAACGCGACACACGCCGAAGAAGCAGCGTCGCTCGCGCGATCCTTGCGAGTCGGTGACGCGAAGGCATTCAGCTCCATCGAAGAAATGATCGCCGATCCCAGCATCGATTGCATCTGGCTGTGCGGGCCGAATCACATGCGAATCGAGAACATGGAAGCGATCGTCCATGCGGTCACCACTGGCAAAGGTCAGCTCATCGGAATAGCCTGCGAGAAGCCGCTTGCGCGCAATGTCGGCGAAGCGAAACGCGTGGTCGAGCTTGTCGAGAAGAGCGGCTTGCTGCACGGCTATCTCGAGAACCAATTGTTCACGCCGGAAATTCAACGCGGGCGCGCGCTGATCTGGGCCCGAGGCGCGGCGTTGACCGGGAGGCCTTATCTTGCGCGGGCGGCCGAAGAACACAGCGGTCCGCATATGCCGTGGTTCTGGCAAGGTGAGCTTCAGGGCGGCGGCGTACTCAACGATATGATGTGCCACAGCGTCGAGGTCGCGCGTTACCTGCTCACTGAGCCGGGCAAGCCTCGCGCAAGCATTCGTCCCGTCGCTGTCTCTGCACAGATCGCTTCGTTGAAATGGTCTCGCCCTGAATATGTGGAGCGGCTCAAGCAGATGATGGGCAGCGCCGTGGACTACGCCCACAAGCCTTCAGAAGATTTTGCTCGTGCGACCGTGAACTACGTCGATGAGCAGGGCCATCCGATCATCGTCGAGGCCACGACCTCCTGGAGTTTCGTCGGAGCCGGCCTGCGTTTGAGCCAGGAACTGTTAGGGCCGGAGTACTCGCTGTCGATCAATACGCTCGACAGCGGGCTGAAACTCTTCTTCAGTCGCGAGGTCAAAGGCGCTGCAGGGGAGGACCTGGTCGAGAAGCAAAACGCAGAACAAGGCTTGATGCCGGTCGTCGCTAATGAAGAATCGGACTACGGTTACGAAGGAGAGAATCGCTACTTCGTCGGTTGTTTTCTGGACGGCAAACAGCCTGAGGAGAGTTTCTACGACGGGTTAGAAGTTTCCGAGTTGTTGATGACCGCTTACATGAGCGCCGAGCAGCGTCGCGTGATTGAGTTCCGCCCGAAAGACCTTGATTCATTTGTACCCGCTGTCGCGCGCGGTGAGTGGAAGCCAACTACTTAACCTCTTTCAGGGGTACCTTGATGGCGCACAGCTACCTCTGATCACTCTTGTCGAAGCTCCGGACCACGTGTAGCAGGCTTCTGAAGATGCCCACGCAAGTCAACTTCGATGAAGAGTCGTCCCGCCGGACAATTCACCGGTTTTCCATTTGTCGCCAATACTGACCGCGTCACTAGCGAAACACCTCGTACATCAACAGGCTTCCCGCTACCGCCACATTCAGCGAGTCCATTCCTTCTACCATCGGGATGCGAACCATGCGATTGCAAATGCAGCGTTGCTCGTCAGTCAGGCCCTTTCGTTCGCTTCCAAGCATCAACACAGCGGGACGAGCGTAGCTAACCTTCCGGTAGTCTTCTGCGCCGTCGGGCGAGGCGCCGATGACTTCGATGCCATTCATTCGTACCCAACGCCGTAGCCGCTCGGGCGTCGTTCGTACAATCATCTGCTTGAATAGCGTCCCCATCGTCGCGCGGACCACAACCGGATCAAACGGGTCTATGCTCTCGCCAATGAGGATGAATCCGGTTGCACCGACAGCGGAAGATGTTCGCATAAGCGTGCCGAGATTCCCTGGCGAACGAACGTGGCTCAGCGCAGTCCAATACGGGTTTTCGGTGAGGTTGACTTGATCGAGTGTCTGGACTCGTTGACTGAGAATCGCTGCGACGCCCGACGCGCGTTCGGTTTTCGAGACGCTTCGAAACTGTTCGGGCGTTACCCTTGCGAATGGAACCCCAGCGCGTTTCAGTCTTCTCACGAGTTTTCTGGCGAGGGGATGGATGAGAAGCTTCTCGCTGTAGAGCAACGTGTCTACTGAGAAACGATGATCGACGGCTTCGATGAAGTTCCGCACGCCTTCGATGAAGAAGAGCGCGCGTGAGTCGCGATAACCGCGATCGCGTTGCAGCCGTTCAATCGCCGACAGCGTCGGCGTGATTTCTAGTTGGCGAAATTCGGTCCTGGTTTCATTGTGCATTCTCCTTTTTTTATGTCCGACACTTCAGTTTGTCGGATTGGTTCGGAAGTTAGTTTATGAGCGACAAATCGACAAGCTGAAGGCTGTCGACATCGCTTCACATAGCGCCAGATGACAGAAACGTCATCGCAGCCGAGACGCGGATTTGCGCCGCCAGTTCCTCCACGCCTTCATAAAGCCATGAGATTCACGCGTCGGGTCCGTGGCATCGTAGCGGTGTAGCCGCGTCATATCGCCGGGCGGCCACATCGTGCTGACAGAACCCTCCCGATAGAACGTCGCCGTCAGGCTTCGCCGAGATAGCCGGCAGCCTTTAACGACCCGCGATACGGCGTGCCAGGATTTTTCAGAACGCACCACTACGGCGGAATTGCCGACGATGGGATCAACCTCGGCGGCGATGTCAGTCGGATCGGGCGAACGTAAAATAGTCAAGCAACCGCCATCCTCCCGGTTCCACGACGGGTTGAAGTACAGAATGTGCGTGACAACCTTGTCCTCGAGATCTGAATGTGGTCCCAAATTCGCCCCTGGCCCATAGTGAAAGACATTCACCTCCATCGGCGCGGTCGTTAGATCGCAGCCGCTCAGTTGCGACAGCGCGACGCGGTAAGCCGGCGTGAGCAGATCGCCAGCCAGGCATAGCCAGGCTTCGCTCAGTTCCTCAGGATGAGAGACGGCATCCGCTCCCATTGCGATCAGGGCGCGAGCCTCATATTCGTAGTCTCTTTCGCCGTAATATGAAATCGTTTTGAAATGATCACGAGGAAAGGATTCTGCCAGGGCCGCCGCGTCTTCGGGCGAGAAGAGGTTGCCGATCGCCGCCCAGGCGTACGGCTGCGTCTGTAGTGTATGTCGCAAGATTTGCGAGAGGTCTAACATCGATTCTATTTTCGAACCAGCCGTTTCAGATTGCGCATCACGAATCTCGCCGGGGCTGTCACCTTCCACGAAGGCGAAGTGAGAAAACTCTTCAACTCCGCGCTCGCCACCGACTCAAACAGACCCGGTAACGATTGCATGAACTCACTGACTGCGCGCTGCGTGCCGGTGGACCCTTTGTTAATCTCAGTGGCGATGCGGTCCCAGTGCTGAGTCAGTTGCTCGCGCGCAGCCAGCGCCGCTGGAGTCGGAGCCGTTTTCCCAATGCAGGTGACGAACCAAAGAGGGTCCGTCTCCGTCTCCTTAGGCAGAGGATAGATCGTCTCGAAGCCCGCCAGGCCGGTGTATTTTCCGGCAGTCAAGTCTGCTGAACAGAAGACCGGCACGCCAAATGCTAACGCGGTTACCGCCAGATGGTAGCTTTCACCGACGACCGCCGCGGCCTGACTAATCACCTCTGCGAGCAACAGGGGGTGGGGCCAGACGGGCAAGCGGATTAACCCAGGCAGATGATCTTCCAGGATTGCTTCGTGATCTCCGAGCACCGGGCCGATGGGCAGCGCCACGAAGCGGAAATCTCGCAGCAAATGAGCGTGATTCTTTACGAAGCCCAGGAAGCTATCTAACCCGTGAATAGCCTGGACAACTATGTATGGTCCGTTCAAACCCGAAGCCTGGCGCAAACGGTTGAATTCGACTGACGGGCACCGGTCATCAAGCAATCGGGCAACTCCAAAGGCGGTGTCAGGCATAAGGACTATCGGTTCCTTTTCGACGAAGCGCGCGAGTGCAGCTTGCGAGGCCTCGTCACGCACCGCAATGTAGCGACTGTGCGCAATCGTCAATTGCAACAGGGGATCGGCCCAACCCGGGATGTAGTTGCAATCCACGCTGGGCGCGTTCCACATGAGTGGGATGCCGTGCTGCAGCGCGATCAGTGCCGGCGTCAACCAGTAGCCGGTGGGGTGATGAATCGCCGGCGTTGGCGGGCCGTATCCATCGGCGATTGTCTTGCCAAATCGGACAATGAATCCGCCCCCAATCAGGACGCCGTCGAGATGACTGCCCATCCGCGGCAGTTCGGTCAGAGAAGTGACGGTGTAAGGCCAGTCGGGCGGCGTCCTGGCATTGTAAGAGAATCGGTGCAGCGTCACCGTTCCAAGCCGCTCTCTCAACTCTGCCTCGGCGATCAATGGGAAAAGCAAGTCGCCGTAGTTCTCAAGGTCAAACGTGCCGAACAAACCTATCTGCAAAGCGCGGTCTCTCATGTGCGCTATTATTGTCCCTGGGATGGGGTTAATGGGCGAAAGATCAAGTCCTGTTATAAGCCCTAGGCGTCGCAAATCATAGAACTACGTTGGGGAGGCGGTTCTAGAATAACACAAGGAGTTGCCGTCGCGGAAACAGGGTCACAAGGGAGGCTTCTTTGTTTGGGTTGTCCCGCCCGCTATTGAATTGCGTAATCTCACTTGCAGCCCATGGAATGACTCACCACATTCACTTTTGGCGTAGGCCTTACCCTTCCCTGAACTAACGCCCTGGTTACCTGGTTGGTGGTTCAAACCGGGATTCATCAATGATCGCGTTCGACCTGATCTCCGCGAAGTGGAGCGTCCACGAAAACGGCGGTCGGGACCAGCTGATCGTGAATGGCAGCTTCACTCCGCTCACCTCGCGATAGTCATCGAAGTCGGTCACCTCGGGGATCGAACCGAAAGCTGTCTTGAAAACCACAAACTGGCGAACCAACAACCCGGTTTCGATGTCGAAGTACAGCTTCTCCCGGCTGTCGCCCCGTGAAGTGGCGCCGACAACATAAGCTTCTCGATCTCGAACCTTCTCCGTCGTGAGCACTCGCATTTGCGGATAGCTCTCTTTGATTTTCAAATATCTGAAGAAGTCGGCCCGGCGTTTCACATCCGCCAACTCTCTGCCGGTTATCTCACGCTGCCCGCGTGCATCTTTGGTCCAACCCTTCGAGCCGTCAAAGCCTTCGAGGGCCGCGCCGCTCGGGTCGTTCCTGGCTATCAGCGATTTGTTGGGCGCTGCTTGAAGGATCTCAATCGGAAGCGTCTGCGGCGGGGTCATTCGATTGGTCGTCATCTCAGTGCCGCGTGATGTTCGCGTTTTGAGATTCCTAATCGCAGCGTCGCCGCCAATCGCGCGGATGTATCGCGCGATCACTTCCTCGGCTGAAGGCAGCGCCGCGGACTTGGTCGCGGTTGCGGTGACGTCGGGCGCCGGCGTCGTCGCGAGATCGGCAGTCGGAAGCGGCTCGGTGTTATGTCGGCCTCGATGGCAGGTGTAACAGGTGACCGCCGGGTTCCCGCTGAAATTCTCTTTGTTGATGGCGCGCGTCATCGCGATCATTTGGCGCGCTCCCACCTTGGTCGACTTGGCATCGCTGTCCCAGGGGTTGGTATGGCAATGAGCGCAACCGACTCCAAGCGCAGCCGACATGAAATCCATCACGCCATCCAGCTCAGACGCCGGCAGCCCGTTTAATACTTGTATGTTCTTGTAAACCTGTTCGACAGTCTTTTCTTCACTGACGGACTTCTGTTGGCCGGGTGGAGGTGATTCAAACGCGGTGGTTCGGCTCTCAACACTCAGTAAATGAAATGATGTCGCCAACACGGCGGCGGTTACCAGACCAATGAGACGTTTCTCAAGCATGGGGAGTCGTTCTGTCGGATGAAGAGGTTGGAAATTCGCCCTTCAGAAGTAGTTCAGAGTACCGACTTTAGTCGGC
>DATLWF010000478.1:0-6095 GCA_035576605.1 Blastocatellia bacterium
TCGGAATAAGCGGCGTAACAAGCCCGACGCCGAGATAGCTGAGACCAATGCTTAGATAGATGGCAGAAAAGGCTTTCGAATCGGACAATTTCCCCCCAAATCCAAAAGCCAGAAAATAGCAGGGCAACGGGTAAAGAGCAAAGGCAGAAGGCAGAAAGCAGAAGGCAGAAGGCAGAAGGCAGAAAGCAGAAGGCAGAAAGCAGAAGGCAGAAAGCAGAAGGCAGAAAGCAGAAGGCAGAAAGATTTTCCATTTTCCATTTATCTTTTCTCATTTGTCATTTGTCATTTGGGACAGCGGTCAAGTGCCTCGGCGAGCATTGAAAAATGACAAATGAGAAAAGATAAATGGAAAATGGAAAATCTTTCTGCTTTCTGCCTTCTGCCTTCTGCTTTCTGCCTTCTGCCTTCTACCTTTGCCTAACCCTTGCTGGCGTAGTACTCACGCATCTGATCGACGTACTTGTTGTATTCGCGGCTTCCGATGAATCGGGAGGGCAGCACGGTCGAAAGGTATCGCAGGTAACCGTCTGGCGAAAGCGGCCTTCCATCCTCGGTCAGCAGTTGTCCTTTAACATCGTACGATCCAAAGATGAACTCCTCGGGTCCGCGCTTCCGGAAGAACTTTGTGTCTGGCAGCGAGACCAGATCCTCGGGCTTGATACCCTGCTTGGGATCACCGCTGCGTTCGATCTCGTCGATCAGCGAGTGAGCGTCCTCGCGTGAACTCCCGGGGATCAGCTCCTGAACCATCCCGACGTTTACGTTTCGGACGACCCCGCGCACCTCCTCAATGTACTCAGACTGAGCAATGCCGTTAGTCTTATCCTTGAAGCCGAATGTGACCGCCGTCTCCCCGCCCTGCTCGTTGCCAAACATCTCGAGCCCACGTGGGTACCACAGGTTCATCGCGCGCTGCAGGTCCATTACGCTGTAGTCACCCTCGCCGCGAGCGGCCATTTGCCCGATCTCCTTGAGCAGCTTCCGGCCACTGCCCAGATGAAATGCCTCTTCCTGCAGCATTGGGCCCATGCTGCGCGCCATCGGCGCATAGCTGAACACCTGCTGCATCTCAAGCTGATACTTGCCGACGAGGTCGATGACGGTGGCGTAAGTGACGTTATCTAAGAAATCATTGAAGTCGATGTTGAAAGCATCGAGTACGTGGCCGCCCAATTCCATGGAAAGGAGTTCCTCGATTGTTTGCTTGGCCACGTCTCCCAGGCCCGGCTTCTTCCAGGTGGGATCCTGATCGAGAACCCAGAACATCTGGTAGGCGTGTCGCAGTTCCTCGGCCATGATTCTGAGGACCGCGAATTTGCCTTTGTCATTCACGGCGTTGTCGATAGTGAGACGGTGTTGCTGAATCGAGCCAAGCTCGGTCGAGCACTGCGCGCGCACGATGTCGCGGGCGCTGAAGAACGCGTTGCCGACCATCTCCTTTGCGTGCTCAAAACGCTGCCTGCCTGTGTACTGACCAACTTCTACGACGGCGCTCTTGAGGTCGCCGACCTTTGCCAGCAGCTGGAACGGCGGCACGCCCCTGAAATAGTCATCCCAGTGTTTCATCAGAATCTCGAGCTCAGGGAAGTTCCTCTCCTGCCAATCGACAATCGCGTCGTGGTATTTTGGTGTAATAGTGGTGGTCGTGTAGCTCATTACTCCTCCGTCTGTTTGTGCCTGCTAAGCAAATCTAATATTATCGAACGAGCGTTCGAACTTCAAGGCAAAGGGTGTTGTGAGTGTGTGGGTGTGGTTGAGTACTCTGTTTACCGCAGCGCCGTTTGTCCGCAACTTAACGCTGGCCAACCTTGCGAGTTGCTTGCACGAAGCCCTTCGAATCAATGGGCTTCGAGCGTTTCGGCAGCGGCTCTGATGATCTCTTCGACTCTTTGAATGTCGGGCCCTCCGCCCTGCGCCAGCTCGGCTTTACCACCGCCCCGTCCGCCTAGCGCCTGGCATGCTTCTGCGAGAAGCTCGCCCATATTCTGCGCGAGCGAGGGGGATCTGGCGAACACCAGCCGTGCTGCTCCCGCCTCCTTCGTCGCCAGTAGCGCCACCGAGGGCTCACGCTGAACTATCTTGGCCGCGAGCACTCGCACCTCTTCAACGTCCCGCTCTTCGAAGACCGCATGAACTATCTTGAAGCCTCCAGACTCGGTGGAAGCCGCCAACATCTCCGAGGCTTCAGCGAGCATCGCCAAGTCGAGCAAATCGCGGACGCGCTTCTTCGCTGACTTGTGCTCCTGGATTGCACGGGCCACCAGCTCGGGCGACGAATCTCTTTCAGCGCTGAACAATCGCGCGACCGCAAACGCTGTAGCGTTAGCCAACCGGTAATCGGCAAGCGCCCGGCCTCCACATACGAACTCGACTCGTGTCATCTTTTTGGCGCGTTCGTATGATCGTATCGCGATGAGCCCGACCTGACCTGCGCGCGACGCGTGAGTGCCGCCGCACGGCGACCAGTCGAAGTCCTCGACTTCGATCACGCGAATATCGCCTCGCACTGCGCTTTCCTTTCTGAGAGGCAGACGCGCAGCTTCTTCTTCGTTGACCATGTGGACGCGCATCGGCCTGTCTTCGAACACGACTGCGTTTGCGATATCTTCTGCCGCGCGCATCGACTCAGTGGTCGGTGCCTTCAACTCGATGTCTATGGTCGATGTCTGCGAGCCCAGATGAAATGAGCGAGTTTCAGCTTCGCAGGCCTGCACGAATGCTTGAGATAGTATGTGCTGCCCGCTGTGTTGTTGCATGTGATCCAGCCGCCGCACTCGATCGATGATTCCGGTGACGGTCTGGCCCGGCTTAAGCGAGCCTGGGCCGACAAGGTGATAGATGATTCCGGATTCATCTTCGAACACATCGACGACTGGGGTGTTGTCGAGTGTTCCGATGTCGTTAGGCTGGCCTCCGCCAGTCGGATAAAAAGCGGTTTGGTTCAGCACAATACAGTCGCCGCGTTCTGAGGGTTTTGCGTCGATGACCGTTGCCGAGAATTCAAGCAAGCTGGAATCGCGGAAGTAGAGTTTTGCAGTTGGTTGCATGTGTCTGACCAGAGTTGGTTGTGTCCGACAAACTTCAGTTTGTCGTGTCGCTCACATCCGAAGCATAGACGAGTCTACGACAAACTGAAGTTCGTCGGACATCGGTATGTTGATATGAAGCCTGATCAAAGTCAATCCGGCAGTCTCGCGGCTTGCACGCCGGGAGCGCCAGCCGTTAGCCTTCAGCCGATGAGAAGAAAGTTTGTGCTTGAACTCAGAGACGGAAAGAGGATTGATCTGGGCGGGCGCACCATGGTCATCGGTGTGCTAAATGTCACGCCGGATTCGTTCTCAGACGGCGGCCAGAACTTCGAGCCGGATCGAGCCATAAATCGGGCCCTGGAGATGGAAGAAGAAGGGGCAGACATCATCGAAGTCGGCGGCGAATCAACCAGACCCGGCGCAACGCGGCTCTCCGTTGAAGAGGAACTCTCGCGCGTGCTTCCGGTGTTGAAACGGCTGGGGAGCCGGCTGCGAGTTCCCATCGCGATCGACACCTGCAAGAGCGAAGTGGCTGCGAACGCCGCCGCCCTGGGCGCCAGCATCATCAACGATGTCAGCGCACTTCGATTCGATCCCGCCATTGCCGATGTTGCGGCGCGCGAGAGCATGGCGCTCGTGCTTATGCATATGCGAGGCGAGCCGGCGACGATGCAGAAGATTGAGCCTAGCCCGGACATTTTCGCTGACATCAGTTCTGAACTTGGCGCTGCTGTCCGGCTGGCAGAATCACGAGGCGTCAAACGCGATCGGATAATCATCGACCCCGGCATAGGGTTCGGCAAGACTCTGGAGCAGAACCTCGCCCTTCTCAATCACCTGGAGCGCTTCGATGGTTTCAATCTTCCGCTGATGATCGGAACTTCCCGTAAAAGCTTCATCGGCCGGATTACTGGACGCCCGGAAGCTGATCGGGCATTCGGCAGCGCTGCTTCGATCGCGATAGCCATTCTGCGTGGCGCCCATTTGGTTCGCGTACACGACGTAAGACAGATGGTCGAAGCCGCTCGTATCGCCGATGCGATTATCTCTGCTTAGGGTGCGAAGTTTAGAGTCAAGCTTTAGCTTGGCGACTTGCGCGCTGTAACCACAGCTTGAATTCCGAACTTTGACTCACAGCATCGCATTAAGATAACGCGCCGGAGAAAAGTGAAGGGCTGGATGCTACGGCATCCAGCCCTTAGTAATTGGTGCGCTGAATAAACAGTCAGCGCGCCGGTTAGTTGTTCATCACTGACAGATCAAGTTGGTGTCGTTCAACGTGTTCCTGTCGGTGATCGTGCAGCGTATGTTTCCGGGCGGCGATTGCAGCGACGCAGTGCCGCTATGCACCGCCTTGTCAACGCGGCCCAGCACTCGGCGGTCAGACGCGTTCGGGGTATCCAGCGTAAAGACACAACCCTGCTTGCTGACCTTACCCGTGCCGGTGAAGACCGTGCCGTTGCAGCAGAAGCGATAGGCTCCCGTCAGAGAGTTCCACAACAGAATGATGCTCGGATTGCTGTCATCCTGAAGCGCAACGTCAAAGGTCGAGATCGTGAACGAGCAGGTAGCCGTGTTGCCGGAAGTATCGGTTGCCGTGCAGGTTACAGTCGTCGTGCCAACCGGGAAGCAAGAGCCGGCAGGCGGATTGCAAACCACGGTGACGCCAGGACAGTTGTCCGTAGCTACAGGCGGCGGGAAATTGACCGTCTGACAGGCTGCAGCGGTGCAGTTCTGGTCGGTGACTGCAGTTACGTTTGCCGGACAAGTGATCGTTGGTGGTTGCGTGTCATTCACCGTGACGGTGAATGCGCAAGAGGGCCCGGCCGCCGCGGTACAGGTTACAGTGGTGGTGCCCTTCGGGAAGAAGGAACCAGAGGCAGGCGCGCAAGTCACCGTGCCACAAGTGCCAGTGGTAGTTGGAGCCGGATAGGTCACCACCGCGCCGCACTGGTTCGGATCATTGGACTTGGTGATGTTAGCCGGGCAAGTGATCGTGCAAGCAACGGCCGCGCAGTTGGATCCGGTAATGCTGATGGTGTCGATGAAGGCACCCACTGCGCTGACGCTGCTATCTGAGCCGCGCCGCCATCGCAAGACAATGCTCTGGCCGTTCGCATTAGCCGGCAGGTTGACCGTCGTGGTGACGAAGCCGCCGGAATTCCCCGACCAAGCCTGGCGGCCCGCGATGGGGTTGCCGAAGTTAACGCTGATGGTCGCGTTGTAGCCGCCGGTGACGAACGAGCCTCCGGCGGTGATGATGTCCTGGAACGCACCGGCATTGACCGCCGGGTTGGAAATCTCGAGCACCATCCCATCGAAGCCGGATTCAAGATTGTTGCTTCTCCTGAAGGTCAACTGCGCCGTCGCGGAGATAATCGGGAACGGTTTTGAGTCAAGCCGTTCGTCAGAGATGCAGTTTGGATCGTTGACGAAGGCAGAGTTTGGCGCAGTATCGCTGGTGGTGCTGACGGTCACCCAGCGAGCTGTGTTAGCGCAAGTAGCGCCGACCGTGGCTGACCACCCTGTGGGCAGCGCCGGCGGCGTCACCATATCGAAATTCTCCGCGCAAGGCACTACCGCAGAGCAGCTTTGAGAACATACAAAGCCCGCAGTTATGCTGACGGTATCGACTCTCCAACCGACCGCCGAGACGCTGTTGTCCGATGCGCAACGGAAGCGCAGTTTAATGGACTGCCCGTTGGCCGCCGCCGGCAGGTTAATCGAAGTCGTGACAAACCCGGCCGAGCTGCCGCTGAATGCCTGGCGGCCTGCAATCGGGCTTCCGAAGTTGACGCTGATCGGCCCGGTGTATGCCTGCGTGCCAGCGACAAAGCTACCGCCTGCGGTAATGATGTCCTGGAACGCTCCGGCATTCACCGACGGGATTGAGATCTCAACCACGCCGCCGTCAAACGTGCTTTCGAGGTTGAAGTTGTGCCTGAAGGTCAACTTCGCCGACGCCGACGTGATCGCAATGGCCGGCGTATCGATTCGGTTGTCGAGAATGTTGTTCGGATCCGTCGAGAAGATGGCGTTCGGCGCAGTGTCCGCCGGAGGCGCCGG
>DATLWF010000479.1:0-3591 GCA_035576605.1 Blastocatellia bacterium
CGATCACTGGGTCTTGCTCGCGGCTCCCTTGCGCATTGCATTCAGGCTTTCGTTCAGGGCTTGCTGTGCGAGAGAAAACGCGGGATTCAAAGCCAGCGATTGCCTGTAAGATTCAATCGCCTGTTCGTGCCGGCCGTTCGCTGCGAGATAACGCCCTCGGTTGTAGGACATAGTCACGTACACCGGCAGCACCTTGAGCTTGACCACGTCGTCCTCATCGAACTTGATTGTCCCATCCGCCAGACCCCGCGTCACGAGCTGGGAATCAGCGGGCTGCCTGAACTCGCGATCGGTGGTCACCTGAAAAACCAGACCTTGCGGAATAAACTGATATAGTCCCGCAAGCGATTTGGTCAACTCCGCATCGGGCCCATCGCGATTACCGGCGATGTCCAGAGTCACGTACACGGGGGCTGACCGAATGTGATTGGTTACGAACGCGAGAATCATTTCGTAGAATCGAGAATTGATTCGCTGATTGAGCACGAGATCGCGCTGATAAAGGTCGGGGTCGTGCTCCCAGTGCCGAAGGTCTTCCACGAAAGCCTCGACCTGATCGCTGGCCTGCTCGATCATCGCCGGGTAAGCGCGTCGTAGATAGTCAAAGTACCACGACCGACGAAGCTGATTGACGTCGATGACGACCGCATCGTCGCGGCGACGCTCAATCTCACGAACGTACAGCATCGGCGAGTAGACCTGCCAATCGCGCGTGAGCAACATTCCGCCCGGCTCAATCGTCGAGAGAATGTTATCGATGTAGTCCTGGGCGATGAAGTATCGGCTTCGGTTGTCATATGACCAGTTCCCTGCAAGCGCAGCAATCGGCGCAAGCAATACAAGCGCTGCAGCTATGGATCGCGGTGCTTTCGATGTCCAACCCGCGGATACGACCTTATTGAGGACCCACTCTGTACCGAAGCCGGCCGCGATTGTCATTGCAATGAAGGCAGGTAGGTAATACGCGTCTTTGTCTTCCGCGATCTCGTAGCCTAGCGCATAAGCAAGATCGGCGGCGATGACCAGCGCCAGAAACCAGAACATCGCCTTGTCGCGCCGAAAGACGGTCACCATCCCGGCTATCGTCAGCGCAGGCCCGGCCGGGAGCCACCAGTGACCGAACTCACGCGCGGCAAGCTCGATGAAACCAGCGAACTGGCTTGCCATCGTCCGCAGCGAAAAAGAAAAGAAGACCTGGTACTGTTTTCCGGTTACCTGCCACCACAAACGCTCGAGCGTTCGCGGGTCGCCCCAGTTCATGATCGGTGACTGCGAAGCTGCGAGCGGGAGGTACGCGTAGACCGCGAACAGTCCAGCAAATGCGAACAACGCGGCGTAGATGAGTCGTCTGCTTACGAAGAAGCCGATACCGTCCGTTGCGAAAACCAGCGCGGCGAATGCGGGCAACATCAGGCCCACGGTCACGTGGTGTACGCCGAGCGCGATGCCAAATAAGAAAGCAGCGGCATACAGCGAACCGTGAGGTGGCGAAAGCTTGATAGGGCGAGCAGACGGGGCAACAACGCCAGGGGGCGATGGGGCGACGGGACGAGCGGAAGACAATCGATAGTTTGAAGTTGCACCCGCGTCGGAACTCAGAGCGGATATGCGTTCCCCTTCCCGTGATCCGGCGCCGCTTTGTCGCCGCTTGGCTGCAATGAAACCGCGGCGCCAGCGAAACATCAGCAGGCAGATGATGAGGATCAGAAGCGAGTTGAGGGTATAGACTTCTGCTATCGTCGCGTACGCCCAGAGCGTGCGTGAGAAGGCCAGCAACAATCCCGAAACTAAGCAGGAGACAACTAGCGCGAATGAACTCCGGGGGGCGGGATCCTTGGAGGATTGCGGTTGTGCGGCTGGCTTTCTTCGCCTCTTGCTGCGATCCGCTTTCTTTCGAGCTATACCCGGGACCGAGAACGGCCAGGTGATCATGGCTTCAAGCACAACCAGCGCGACGACCGCGGAAGCCAGCGCTGCGAACAACGCCGATGCGAAGTTGACTCTGACGGCTACGTTGCCGATCGAAACCAATGTCGCAAGATGAGCGAGCAAAACATAAAGCGGAAAGCCTGGCGGGTGAGCTACGCCGAGCGAACGCGCGGCGACGATAAGCTCACCGCTGTCGACGAGGGTGACGGTCGGAGCCAGCGTCCAGGTGTAGAGTCCAAGCGATGTGATGAACACGACCAGCGCGCACGCACGGCGAACCTTCGAAGTCTGAATCGAGGTGACCGTCGGGGCTGCTGCGGTCATTGCTTCGCACTCACTTTCTTATAGCCGGTAAAGCGCACGCTCACGATCACCCGGGTAAAATAACGCCCAACCCGTATGCTGTCGTCCGCGGACGTGGACGCCGGGAACCAGTACTTATCGTAATTCTGAAAGTAAGTCTCGAATTTCGGAGTCCGGTGCGAACCCTGTTCGGGCAGCGCCTGACCGGCGACTTTGACCACGCACAGATCCTGTTGGTCAATCCAGATGCGGCCCTTCAGATATCGATCATCGCTCTTGTCGGGGTCGGGCATCTTGATCTTTGGCTTAACGTCGAAGACAAGAGTGTCGATCTCATCGATGCGTTCGCGGCCGACGTAGGTCAGTTCGTACTGACTGAGCGTTTCGGGAGTTATCACGAACTGGTAAACACGAGTCAGGTTATTGGCCGCGTTTGTGCCGATGTAAACATCACTTGGCAGCGTCGAGGTGTTCTCGAGCACCTTCTCCTGACGCGCGCCCTCGCGGTCGAATGAGATCTGAGAGAAGCGATAGTACTTCCCGGTGATTGTATCGGACTGGCTGACAGTTTGGATTGTAAGCTCGGCGTAGTAAGTGTAGTTGCGTAACGCTGCCTGCAGTTCTCTGCCGCGCTCCGCTGCAGCGGAGAGCATTTCAGGCGGTGACGCCTTCTGAAGAGCCCGTGACACTGGCGACGAGGCCGGCGCCGCGATGATCAAGGATGCGACGATCGTCCAGGCAATGGCGAGCATCATGCGTCGGGCTTCTTAGGGTTTTTTTGGCGGCTTCTTTGCGTCAGGCTTGGATTGTTGAGGATCCGGCGGCTTTACAGCAGGCGTTCCCGACTTGTTCTTTTCTGCCGCTTTCACTTCATCTTCGCTCGCCGCCTCGCCTTCATCTGCCACCCGAATCTTGGCGCTGAACTTCTTGTAGTTCGTAAAGCGCACGACCATGCGGAGGTGAACCGACGGGCCTTTCTTAAAGTCAAGCACATCATCGACGTAGATGTAGGTTGGGAACCAGAAACGCCCGTCGATGTTTTCCCGGTAGCTCTCAAAGTGCGGAAACTTCTGCTTATCGACCTCGGGGACAGCCTGGCCTTTCACTTTTACGATCTGAAGGTCTTGATCATCTACCCAGATCCGGCCTTGGAGGTAGCGCTCGCCTTTCAGCATCGTCTTTGGTTTGACGTCGAAGACGTAAGTGGTAAGCTCGTCCACCTTCTCCTTGCCAATGTAATCTATCTGATATTTCGCGAGGTCCTCGGCCGCAAGCGCAAATGGCTGGACGCCGGCAAGGTCCTGCATGTCCTCGTTCGTAATCTGAAGCTCAGTCAGCGTTGGCGGCGGAAAAAAGGTT
>DATLWF010000480.1:0-14447 GCA_035576605.1 Blastocatellia bacterium
GCTTTATCTGTGGCTCAGGCAACACCAGGGAAGAAGTGTGGTCGAACCTCCTCGCTGGCCGCTCCGGGGTAGGATCCATCACGCGTTTCGATATCTCCGCTTTTCCGGTCCGCATCGCAAGCGAAGTGAAAAACTTCGATCCCTTGAAGTTCATTGAGAAAAAAGAAGTCAAGAAGATGGATACTTTTATCCACTATGCGGTCGCCGCATCTCAAGAGGCGATGGACGACTCGGGTCTGCGAGTGAACGGGGACGATGAGGCGACCCGAGTTGGGGTGTTCATCGGATCGGGGATCGGCGGGTTCGGCGTAATCGAGCGCGAGCACGAGAAGTTTCTCAAGGGCGGGCCGGGCAAGATATCACCATTCTTTATTCCCGCGGCCATCGTCAATCTTGCGGCCGGACAGGTGTCGATTCGCTTCGGGCTAAAGGGGCCGAACTCGGCAACGTGCACTGCGTGCTCGACCGGCGCTCACGCGGTAGGCGACAGCTTCAAGATCATTCAGCGAGGCGACGCCGACGCAATGCTGTGCGGAGGCGCCGAAGCCGCGATCACGCCGATGGGCGTCGGTGGATTCGCGGCGATGCGGGCTCTGTCGACTCGCAACGAGGATCCCGAACACGCGAGCCGCCCGTTCGAAGCCGACCGTGATGGATTTGTGATCGGCGAAGGAGCGGGCGTCCTGGTCCTTGAAGAGCTTGAGAGAGCGCGCGGGCGCGGGGCAAAGATCTACGCCGAGCTGGTCGGCTACGGCATGTCGAGCGACGCATTTCACATCACGCAGCCGTCGGAGAACGGGGACGGGGCGGTCCGCGTAATGACCAATGCTATCAAAGACGCGGGCGTTCAGCCGCAGGATGTTCAATACATCAACGCTCACGGTACCTCGACACACTACAACGACAAGCTCGAAACGATGGCGATCAAGAAAGTCTTTGGCGATTCGGCCTACGCAATTCCCGTTAGCTCGACGAAGTCGATGATGGGGCACCTGCTCGGGGCGGCCGGAGGGGTCGAGGCAGGAATCATCGCTCTGGCGCTTCACGATCAGGTCGTGCCGCCGACTGCCAACTACGAAAAGCCAGACCCTGACTGCGACCTTGACTATGTGCCGGAGGGCGCGCGGCGCAGGCCGATGGAATACGCCTTGTCGAACTCCTTTGGGTTTGGTGGAACAAATGCGGCGCTGCTGATGAAACGGTATGACGGAGCTTAGGGAACGCGCCGAGGTCAGGTTGTGTCGCCGGTGGGCCGGACAGTAGATTCATCAAGCCATACCACGCTGGAAAGAGATTCATAATACGGGCGGATGCGGGTCCGCTCTCACATCTCACTTAAGGGATTCGTATGAACATAGTCGTATGTTTGAAACAGGTGCCAAAGAAAGATTCGATATTGCGAATCGGGCCTGATAAAAAGTGGATCGATGAACGCGACATCAGCTACGAAATGAGTGAGGCCGATGCGTATGCGCTTGAGGAGGCGCTTCGCCAGAAAGAGAAGCACGGCGGCGAAGTCATCGTCATCTCTCTCGGTCCTGAACGAGTGCGCCAGTCGATCAAAGAAGCGCTGGCGAAAGGCGCTGACCGCGCGATACATCTGCACGACCCTGTTTTTGATACCGCGACCGATGCGGCGGCGGTTGCGAGATCGCTTGCAGCAGCGCTCAAGGATGAGAAGTGCGATCTGATATTCACCGGCTTGCAATCGGATGATTATGGTTTTGCACAAGTCGGATTAATCCTGGCCGAGCAGTTGGGTCTGCCGAGCGCAACGATCGTCATGGAAGTGCAACCCGAGGAAGGTGGGGTGCGCGTAAAGCGAGAGCTCGAGAGCGGATGGTTTCAGTGGGTGCGGCTGCCGATGCCGGCGCTGTTGACGATCCAGTCGGGCATCAATCAGCTTCGCTACGCGACCCTCAAAGGGATAATGGCCGCCAAAAAGAAAGAGATTCGTGAGGTGAAGGCCGCCGATACGGGCCTGACCGCCGACGATTTGAAACCGGCCCAGGTAATCGAACGCGCTTATCTGCCGGAGAAGACGAAACGCACCGAGTTTATCGAGGGCAAACCGGCTGATGCCGCCGCGAAGCTGGTCGAGAAACTGCGTTTCGATGCGAGAGTGCTCTGATTGCCGATTGGCGAATTCGAATTGAAATCGAGCTGAGCAATCGGAAAACGGCAATTGTAAATCGGCAACCATCTGGGGGACTAATGAGCCAGGGAATTCTACTTTTCATCGAGCAGCGGGACGGGATGCTCAATCGCACTTCGTTTGAAGCAATGGTTGCGGCCCAGGGAATCGCGTCGGTGACGGGCGAAAAACTTTCAGCGGTGGTGTTTGGGAAATCTATCGGTGCAGTCGCTTCTGAGGTGGCGGCGAAGAGACTCGATGCAGTCTACACCGTCGAAGACGAGAAGCTTGCGGAGTACACGTCTGACGGGTACGTTGCGGCGTCGAAACAGGTGGTCGGCAAACTCGATCCGCGCTTCGTCATCCTGAGCCATACATATCAAGTCCGTGACTTCGCTCCGAAGCTCGCCGCGACGCTCGGAAAAACCTTCGTCACCGACTGCGTAGGGCATCGCGTTGACGGAGGCGACGTTGTGTTCACGCGTCAGATCTTTCAGGGTAAGATCACCACGGATGTGCGAGTGACCGGGACGCCTCCGATCATTGCGTCGTTTCAGGCCGGGTCTTATCGAGCTGACAAAGCCGAAGCCTCCGAATCGCCTGCGCCCATCGAGCCGCTTGAAATCAACATCACGGATGTGCAGATCAGAACTCAGGCTGAGCCGAAGTTCCAGGAGGCAAAACAGGCCGTTGATCTGAGCCAGGCCCCGCTGATAGTAGCTGTTGGCCGCGGGATCAAAAGCCAGGAAAACATAGAGATCGTGCAAAAGCTTGCCGCGGCGATGGGCGCCGAGATCGCGGCGTCGCGGCCGATATGTGACAACGAGTGGCTTCCGATGGACCGCCAGATTGGAAGCTCGGGGCAAACGGTCTCGCCCAAGCTGTACATGGCGATAGGGATCTCAGGAGCGATTCAACATGTGGTGGGCATGAAGAACGCGCAGACGATTGTGGCGATTAACAAAGATGCCGAAGCGCCTATCTTCGACATTGCGGACTACGGCATAGTAGGCGATCTTTTCGAGATCGTGCCCGCGCTTACAGCGGAAATCAACAGGGTGAAGGCCGGAGAGTGAAGACAGGAAATCGCAAAGGTGCAATCTGAGATCTGGAATCTGTAATCGGCAATCTGCAATCTGTAATCTGCGATTCCTTTTCTGAGCGACGCTATGAGCAACGAGAGAGAGACTCTCGAAATGGACGTCCTGCTTGTGGGAGCGGGACCGGCGAACCTCGCATGCGCGCTTCAACTCAGCAAGTTGATCGCCGCTTACAACCAAAACGCGAAGCAATCAGGCTCAAAGCCGCTCGACGAAATCAACATTGCGGTTATCGAGAAAGCTTCCGAGATCGGTGCGCACCAGCTCTCCGGGGCGGTGCTCGATCCGATCAGTCTGCGCGAGCTTATTCCAGATTTTGCAAACGAAGGCGCCCCTCTTGAAGCTCCTGTAGGTGAAGAGCACGTATATTTTCTGTCCGGGAGCGGCAAGATTCCGTTGCCGATACTTCCGCCCCCGCTTCGCAACCATGGCAACTACGTCGTCTCGCTCAACAAACTCGTGCGATGGCTTGGCGAAAAGTGTGAAACAGCCGGGGTCAACATCTTCCCTGAGTTTCCGGGCGCGGAGATGCTCTATGACGGCGATGCGGTCATCGGCGTTCGCACGGGCGATAAGGGCATAGACAAGACCGGTAAAGCGAAGCCGAATTTCGAACGCGGAGTCGATATCGCCGCAAGAGTAACGGTGTTGGGGGAAGGGGTGCGCGGTTCGCTCACGAAGCAGATGGTTGATCGCTTGAAACTTGACCGCGACACCGATCCACAGGTCTATTCCGTCGGCATCAAAGAACTTTGGGAAGTGCCCGATGATCGATTCACGCCTGGGTCGGTGATTCACACGATGGGCTGGCCGCTTGATTCGCACACCTTTGGCGGATCGTGGGTCTACGGCATGCGCGATCGGATCATCGACATAGGACTTGCGGTCGGGCTCGACTACCGCGATCCGCGCATCGATCCGCATCACGAGTTTCAACGATTCAAGACTCATCCGTTGATCAGCGATCTGCTGAAAGGCGGCAAGCTGGTCCGCTACGGCACCAAAGCCATGCCGGTCGGCGGATGGTACACGATGCCGCAGTTGACTGCGGACGGCGTTATGATCATCGGGGACTCCGCGGGCATGCTCAACGGCGAGCGGCTTAAGGGCATTCACACCGCGATCAAAGCGGGGATCCTGGCCGCTGAAACGATTCTCGACGCTCTGATCAAGAATGATTTCACTCGACACACGCTCGGCTCCTTCGAAAAGAATCTCAAGGAGAGCTATATCGGCCGCGAGCTCTACAAGGCTCGCAACTTCCATCAGGCGTTCGATCGCGGGCGAATGTACGGCCTGATGACTGGAGGAATTTCGATCATGACCGGAGGCCGCTTTCCTTCGAGGCTTCCGATCAAGCCAGGCCATCAGCATATGCGGAAGCTCGCTGCGGACGGCCGCCAGGATCGCTACGCCGGTCTAAAGTACGACGATAAGCTCACGTTCGACAAGCTCACGGATGTTTATTACTCGAGCACACATCACGACGAAGACCAGCCGGCCCACCTTAAAGTTCTCGACTTCAATATCTGCGTTGGCCGTTGCGTCGAAGAGTACGGCAACCCCTGCCAGAATTTCTGTCCGGCGAATGTGTATGAGATGGTTGACGCCGGAGAAGAGAAGCGCCGGCTTCAGATCAACTTTTCCAACTGCGTCCACTGCAAGACCTGCGACATTATGGATCCCTACCAGATCATCAACTGGGTGCCTCCCGAGGGTGGCGGCGGCCCGAACTATCGGAATATGTGAGGTAACTAATGAGGAAGTTTTCATTACTGCTGGCTATAGGAACCATGATCACCGTAGTCGTCGTGAGACCGAGTTCTGCGCTTCCAGGGGGTTGGAGGGACTCAAACACCACCCGTGCGATCGCACGGCAATCGGCTCCTGCAACGCCGTCAAAGTCCGGAGACAAGAAAGAAGCCGACTGTGGCTGTGAAGTCAAAGCTGCGCCGGACGTACTTGCCATCGTAAACGGTGCGAAGGTGATGATCAAGGATGTGGACGAGCCGATCAAAGACCGCGTTGTGGCGCTTCAGAATCAGGTAATCGAAGCGCGAAAGCACCAGCTCGACGTGGAGATCAATGCCCGCCTGCTTGAGGGGGAAGCAGCCAGGCTCGGCACTACTGAGGACAAGTTGCTTGAGCGCGAGGTCGCAACAAAGCTCAAACAGCCGACGGAAGCTGACGCTCAAACGTTCTACGAACAGAACAAGAGCCGCATTCAAGGGGAGTTCAAAGACCTCAAAGACCAGATCATCAGCTACCTGCGCAACCTGTCGCAGGAACAGGAGGCGAAGAAGTTCGCTGACCGCCTGCGCCTTCGGGCTCAAGTGAAGGTGTTGGTTGAAAGCGTCTCGCCGCCTGAAACTGACGCCGACCGCGCGCGGGTGTTTGCGACCGTTAACGGCAAACGTATTACTTCGGGCGATGTAGAGGAAGCGTTGAAACCGCTGATCTTCGACGTTCAGGAACAGGTCTACAACCTGCGCAAGCAGTCGCTTGATATGAAGATCAACGACCTGCTCCTTGAGGAAGAAGCGAAAAAGAAAAACGTCGCCGCCGCGGCTTTGTTCGATGCCGAAGTACTGCCCCGAGTGAAGGCCGTCAGCGAGGAAGACGCCCGCAAACTTTACGAAGAGAGGAAGGCCGGTGTGCAAGGTACCTTCGATGAGTTGCGGCCGCAGATCATTCAATACTTGCAGAACCGCGCACAGAGCAAAGCGGCGGAAGAGTATGCCGAACAGTTGAGGAAGGCGGCTACGGTGCAGGTGTTTCTGAAGGCGCCCGACTCTCCGGTGTTTGAGATCGCGATCGATGATCGCCCCTGGAAAGGCGGAGCTAGTGCCCCGGTTACCATTGTCGAGTTCACCGACTACGAGTGTCCGAGCTGCGGAGCGACGCAGCCGGTTTTGGAAGAAGTTGCCAAAGAATTCGGCGACAAAGTGAAGTTGGTGGTTCGCAACTTCCCGCTCGCTCAGCACACGCACGCGCTCAAAGCCGCAGAAGCTGCGGAGGCTGCCCGTGAACAGGGGAAGTACTGGGAGTACGCCGCGCTGCTGTTCACGAATCAGAAGGCCCTGGAGATCGACAAGCTCAAGGAGTACGCGAGCCAGCTGGGGCTCGATCGAAAGAAGTTTGATGCCGCGCTTGATTCCGGCCGATTGTCGGGTAAGGTGAAGAGAGACATGGCCGACGGGGAAAAGATCGGAGTGGATTCGACTCCCAGCGTGTTCATCAACGGCAAGCGAGCTCGAGAAAGAACCAGGGATGCAATGAAAGCAGCCATAGAAGCCGCTCTCAAGGAAGGGGCCAGGAAGTAGAGGTCAGAGGTCAGAGGTCAGAGGTCAGAGGTCAGAAGTCAGAAGTCAGAGGTTAGAGGTTAGAGGTCAGAAGTCAGACTATTTTTCGGCTAATCAGCACTTCGAAACTCTGAGGCAGTTCGCTCCGTTTCGCGTTCCGCTGCATAAACATCGAACCAAGAGCCGAGTTCCCGCCATTCGCAATTCTGCGGCAAACTTTAGAATCACCGGCTAAATCTTGTAGTCTAAACCTCAGCTCGGTGCTGACGAGGCCTGGATGGCTTCCAACTGCGCCCGAAACGCCTGAAGGTCTTTCGCGACCTTCGAAGCATCGGCGGCGTTCGGCTGAAGCTTCAGGTAGAGACTCAGCTCATCGATCGCCTCCTTGAGTTGTCCTTTGGCCCTGTAGGCGTACGCTAGAAACTTGTGCGCATCGACGATCGAGGAATCCTTTTCGAGCGCGATCTGCAGGAACCGCATGCCATTCTCAAGGTCGCCTTTCTTTGCGAGCGCCCCGCCGAGGTGAAAGTTGATCATCGGGTTCGAAGGGCTCAAATTCAGCCCGCGCTGAAGACAAGCGATGGCCCGGTCGTAGTTCTTCAGACCCGTGTCGAACGTATAAATGGTGCCGAGCGTGTCCCACACCGTAGGGTGGTCATAGCCGTTCTTCAGAGCCCTCTCGCAAAGCTCCAGTGCGCGGTCGAGCGGCGCCCGATCGGCGGTGCCCGGGTTCGCTTGCGCCTCACCCTGGTAGACCACCACGTAGGCTGCGGCGAGGTTCCCCACCACAAGCATATTCTCCGGAGACAACTTCAAATACTCTTCGAGTTGCTCGGCCGCTCGTCCGTACTCGCCGAGGCTGATTAACTTATGCCCGAGAATGTAATGCGACATCGGCTGTGCGGCAGCCGTCTCTGCGCCGTAGGACCAGAGCGTCATATCGTCTTTCCAGCTTGTGTTTTGGGCGAAGCTTTTTCCGCCAAGCAACAAGACGAGCAGGCCCGCAAGCGCGGTTTGTGCGACACGGCGGCTTCCGAGTGGCAGCCACCTCTCTATTGGGATCTTCGCAACCGCTATCGCAACCAGCAGCGAGAATCCGATTGACGGGATGTAAACATAGCGCTCCTGCACCAGGAAGTCCTCGATAAACGCGCTCAGGTTCAGCACCGGGAGCAAATTGATGGCAAACCAGAGAATGGCAAATCGCGCGACAAGTGACCGGCGCAGCTGCCATAGCGCGAATGCCAGGGCGATCAATGCCACTAAAGGCAGGATGAAGTCCAACGCGACTGGGCTCTTGACCATAGTGGTCCCGTGAAAAAGCGACAGGTCGACTGGCCAGACCATAAGCCCGATGTACTTCCAGATGACCAGCGGAATCGTCAGCACAACTTGCGACATGGGATAATACTTGAAGCTGCCGTTGTTGAGCGCGAAACCCAGAGCGTAGTACCTCGCTACAAAATAAAAGACTGACACGAGCAGAAAACATGCCGAGTATTTGATTGCCGGTCTGATCCTATCGAGTAAGGGTTTGCCCTGATTGAAGACGAATAACTCATACGCCCCGATGAAGATCGGCAGCGCGACTGCGGGCTCCTTCGAGAAAGCGGCGAAGACGAAGAGCACGAGCGACAAAACGAACAGCCGTGCTTTTCCTTCGCTCCGATAACGGACGTAGAGATAGAACGAGCCGACCAAAAAGACGGCCAGCAGAGGGTCTGTCACGCCGCTCACCCAGGCAACGGACTCACTACGCATCGGGTGGAGCGCAAAGATCAACGACGCTATGGCCGCCACCCGTTGATCGTTTGTGACTTTTTTCAGAACAAGAAAAACGAGATACACAACAAGCATGTGCACAAGGATATTAAGCAGATGCCAGCCGGGAGCCCACGCGCCGAAGAGCTTCCATACAATCATGAGGTAAACCGTGAAGACTGGCCGGTAGTAAGGCGTCGAAGGCTTGTCTTGCTTGTTTGGATCCTGGTCCTGCTGCACTCGCCAATACCAGGTTTCAGTGACCAGCGCCTTTGGAAGGTTCCCAAGATTACGAATGAAAGTGTTACCCAGTATCTGAGTGTCGTCGTCGTACGCAAAGCTATTTCGGACGCAATTGCAAAAGGCCAGGAAGGTGAGACCGAGTATCACTATAAGGATCCAATTGCGCGGCGCTGTCCGAGCCGGCGTCGAGGAGATCTCAACTTTTTTCGTGCGCGTACGCTTTTTTCTGCTCATTGAAGCCTATTCCCGGATCCTGTGTGTGGTTGTGAAATTTGAATAGCAACGATCTAAAGTGCAGAAAATGTTATCGTGCGGCGTTTTGACTGTCAACCATCCGCACATACGACGCGATTCATTGGAGCGCTCTCGCGCGGCGCATCGAAAGAGAATCACGTTTAGCGAGCGGCGCTTTAGCGAAACAGCCGTTCGGCTTGACGAAGCCCGCGCGCGCCCAATAAGTTGTCGATAGATGAATATCGCCGAATACGCAGAGATGTACAAACTCGAGAGTTTCTACTGGTGGTTTGTCGCGCGCCGGCGGCTGCTGGATTCATTCGTCTCCGTGATCGCACACGAGTTCAAGCGCCCCGCCATACTCGATGTCGGATGTGGAACCGGCATTAACTTTTCGGTGCTGGGGAAGCACGGTGACACCTTCAGCTGCGACGCTTCGGAAGAAGCTCTCCGCTTCAGCAAGAGCCGTGGGATTGACGGGCTAGTCAGGTCTCACGTCGGTTTGCTTCCTTTTGTAGCTTCGACTTTCGACATCGTCACTGCGCTGGACGTGTTGGAGCACGTCGACGACGACCTTGGCGCGCTCGACGAGCTGTTGCGTGTGACCACGGAAGGCGGAGTGTTGGTAATAACAGTTCCGGCTTATGGGTTCCTTTGGAGCGAGCATGACGAGGCCCTGCATCATCGTCGCCGTTACGCGGCTTCGGAGCTGCGAAACAAGCTGACCAACGCAGGGTTCGAAGTCGAGCGAGTTACCTACTACATTACTTTTCTTTTTTTCCCGATATTGTTGATGAGATTTGTGCAGAGCGTCTCGAGAACCTCTATTCACCCGAAGACTTCGCATGTAATCTTGCCTGGATGGCTCAACTCGCTTCTCATTGCGATTCTGGGATTCGAGCGCGTGCTTCTTCGATGGGTGAACTTTCCGTTTGGGGTCTCTATCGTTTGTCTGGCACGAAAGGTGTCGAGGGATAGCGTACGGCGGATATGATATGGAAATCTCTAACGAAGAAGAACAGCGACTAGCCCAGGACGACGACGCCTTGACAGGGGTTGAACAGAAGAAGAAATCCTGGCTTAAGCGAAGATGGACCTGGCTGATACTTCTCGGTGTGGTTCTTGTTATTGTTGGAATTGTCTCGGTCATCATGCGATCCGGCTCAGGAACTCGCCCTCGCGGAGATGGCGCTGTTAGTAGAGCCGCGAGTGATCACTCCCCTGGTTCGGAGATCAGTCTGTATCTTGAGGGGCGTAGCTCGGTTATGGTAGCGGTTGATGAAAAGACTCTAGATGAGTTGATTGATGCGATGTCTACACGAGGCAATGAAGTGCAGACCCTGATTAATTCGGGCAGAGTGTTCACCGTTCCGAACAACACCAGGGCGCGTATCATTGACGCAAACTTTGCCAAGCTGAAAGTTCGAATCATTGAAGGCAACAAGATCATGTCTGAGGTATGGGTCCCCGAGAGGTGGGTCAGGTAGATGCTTGTCGCCGATGAGCTCGCTTGTTCCGGCGCCTGGAATGTTCAACCGGGCCTCGAGAGTTAGATGGCTACTGATCCGCCGCGCCAGCGTCTGGAAACTCGAAGATCGCAAAGCTGCCATTGGTTGTCCGGGACACGAATCGAAATCTGTCAGTGGGAATCCCTTGAGCTTCCCCTGCCAGCAGCAGGTACCGGGCCCCCAACTCTCTCAGGCCTGGATAGTCTGGAGAGATGAAGACTCTCAGTTCACCGTCGTGCGGGCTGCCAAACGACACGCGGCTTGCGTCCGCCAGGTAATCCAACGAGACTTCGGCGTATTGGTTGTAGGCTTTCTCATACAGACGGCCCGGGTCAAGGACGCGCCACATCGATAACTGGGGCGGCCACTGAACTCCCGACAAAGATCTGCCACCGAGTACCGTGACCAATACCCCGGTGTGCGAGCCCCCGTAGCAGACCCAGAGTGGCGGGGGACTTGACTGGTTGCTTAATCGGGTTATTTCTTGAGCAAGCTCCGAGTCGTAGATGTGACTCAAATCAGTTGACAGGGGATTGAACAGAACCGTTGTCCCCACCGCGGCCGCGGAGACCAGCGTGCAGAAGACTCTGGTGTGGCCGGAAAGAAGACAATAGGAAGCGAGGCCTCCCAGCAGAACTGTCAGAAGCGCGACCCGATCCGAAGGGAATCCGTCAGTCGCTTTGATCAGACCAATCGCATGCCATACCAGCAGCAAGATTACTCCTCCACTGGCGAGCCACGGCCACAGTCTGTCCCACCTGTCGAAGGACCGCCGCCGCAAAGCTTTTGTTACGGTGAGCACTCGCATGGATAGGAGAATGGAAGCAAGTCCAATCGTGAGGTCCGCGCGATAGCTCGGCACGTAGCTCAGGAGCGTGAGCTTGGAGAGGATTGACGGTAAGCCCACGAATAGAAAGAACAGGGCTGCTGTGATGTACGCGACGAGCATCCAGCCCACAACGCCCAACTGTCGCGCTAGCTTTCTTGACATGCATAGCCCAACCAAAACCGCGGGGAAAAGGTAATAGAACGAGGCTGCCTCACTCTGGTTGCGAAGCGCGTCGGGAGCTTTGTAGATCGTGGCGAAGTTGTACATGCCCTTAAACAACAACGCCAGTGAATAGTCGCCTCCCACCGAAATGCGCCGCCCGGGGTACACTGCATTCGACATCGCTTTCAGATCCGGAAGACATGTCACAAACCACGCCAGGGTCAGCAGTCCCGCTACGAACAAAGCAGCCGCGATGTATGCAGACCTCTGTCTCAGTCTGGTAACCAGCTCAACGTGAAGTTTGTCGCGCACAATAATTGATGCTAAGAGGAACAAAACGAAATATGCGGCGGGCACCTGCCAGGGTGGATACAAAAACATTATGAATCCGGGGACGCTGAGCCCGAGAAGTATCGCGCTTATCAAGCGAACACTTGGCTTTTCCGAATTCAGCAGATGGTAGGCCGTCAAACAACCAAGCGCAGCGAAGAAGATCACGTGATCAGGCCATAACGACCAGCAGACGACGTATGCTGAGTTGCAAAACCAGAAGGCGCCGAACGCCGCGAGTTTGCTATGACCTCCGAGGGCGATTTCAAACAACAGCCAGAGGACAGTGAAGCACGCAAACGGCTGGAACCACCAATACCAAGCCAAACCGCGCTGTGCTCCAAAGATGAAGTAACCCCATGTCGCGGGCCTTGCCAGAGTCACGATGTGGAGGACCGGCGCATGGGGCGTGACAAGCATGTTTTGACCGTTGCCGATGTTCGTGTTGACCACCGGGAAGCGAGGTTTGTGAGACAGCTGGCTCAGTGCCCAGGGCGTGGCGACTACCAGCTCATCCCATCTGATCATGCGAGCGTTGCGCATTAGAAGGCTCTGAACAGTGCCTGGATCCATGCGAGATGCTTCTTCCTTAAGCGCCGCGGGAATGTCAAATAGATAGCCGCCGTAAGGTCTTTCGGCTGCCCACCATTCGGCGGTTACCCCTGTTGAAGAGCCATGAATTCCAAGAGCCACCAGAATAAAGAAGATCACCCAGAGGCCGCACAAGAACTGCGTTCTGCGCCTCACCGTCCGAATGTAAGCGCCCGTTGATCGTACCCAGTTACTCATAGGTTTGGTGAATATTGAACCTTAATTTCAAGGAGTCTAAAGGATTGAAGTTGTCAAAGGCCGATCGTTAAAGGCGAACCGAAGACGCTGCCATTCTTGCAGCCGGTTAATGGTCCGTTCCTTCGGATTTCATCCTGCGTTCCGGCAAACGGCGCGCAAAACTCAAACCAAGGACAATCAACAGGCCTACCGCCGAGAGCACCGTGCCTGCTGTGCGCGGAGGTGTGTTCTCGAAGGAGGCCTGAACATTGTGAATGCCGGGGGGCACTTCGACCTGCTGCACTCCGTCCTTGTCGCTCAACATCGGAACCACTTTGCCATCGATGCGGGCCGTCCAACCGGGAAAGTTGTACGTCTTAATTCGCAATTCGCTTGGTTGATCAACTCGCACGGCAATCTCGCGGTGAGTCGGCAGCCACTGCAGAACTTCGATTGCTCCGCCTTCGGGTGTGATAACCACCGCAGCGGTGTCGGGCATTTTAGCTGGGCGGGTAGAGTCCTTTGGAGTAAATCCCGCCTCTATGAAGTTCACGGGGGGGCTATAAGTTGGCTTTGCGAGCGCGCCTAAAATTATGCCATACCCGGTAAGCCACAAATTCAGCGCGATTACGGCGCCGAGCGACAGCTTATATGCTAACTCCTGCTTCGGCCTTAGTCGTCTTTGCTCGCGTAGGAGGTCGATTGATGCAGCGACGAGCAATGAAGTGAACATGCAGGATATCGCGAGCCAGCGAAAAGGCGGAACGGCAATTTGTATTTTTGGAATCAACTTCGACAGATGCATAGAGAACGGCGTGGACATAAAGGGCGTCAGTATCGCTAAGATGATCCATATTTTGGTCTGCGATTGTGATAAATCGGTTTTGCTTTCCTGGGATGTGAGAACGGGTTGTTCGGAATGTGAGATGGAAGACTTAGACAGCGCGCTAAGGATCACTATGGTAGCGATGAGCGCGAGCGCGTTGCAGTCGAACACGTCCTGAATTTGTTTGTTGAAAGAATCGTGTACCGGGAGCATGCCGACGTAGTTCTCGTGATAAGGGAAGATATCGCTTGCCCATTCGTAGATGTATTTGCCTTCAAGAGCCGCCGGAAGCCAGTAGATCGCGCTCACCAGCAGGCTGAGCGCAACGCCACCCGCTATTCGTAAGGCGATTTTCAAGTCCCGGGCACGTACAGCCCATATAACGGCATAGAAAGCGAGCACGTAGGTGAACAGGTAACCGACAGGCAAATGAGTCATCAGGTAGACGCCCTGACAGAAACCAACGGCGGCGTAGTATCTCAAGCGCCCTTCACTTCCAAGTTTGAACGCAAAGTACAAGATCACCGGCAGGAATGCGAATCCGGTGAATTCGGGTATCGCCCCCCGCCAATAGAGATCCAACTGGTGGTACGGAAGCACTGCGTAAAAGAGCGCGGCCGCAGCGCTCGCCGACTTGCTGTAGAACGTTCGCGCCAGCGCGTAAAACGCGAGGCACGAAGCGGCGAGGCTCAGCGCGCTCAGGATAAAGAGAGTGATTGCCCAGTTACTGACCACCACATTGATCAACGAGGTTATGTAGAACGTTCCGGGAGGGTAGAAATTCGCGGTCGCCGTTCCATATCCCATATTGAAGTCAGGATTCCAGCGTGGGTAAAGAACTCCGGACCTGAGTACCTTGTCAAACTGCTCCATCATAGGCACGAAGTTCGGCAAGTCGTGGGTAGTAATCAACCCCCAGACCCGATGACCGTCCGGCGTCTTGTCGATACGCGATAGATAGAATGGCGCGACCACAACCGTAGCCAGCAACAGCACAACAACAAATAGAAGTGCTTTGATTGAAGGTGTTGGAGTCTTAAATCGCGTTAGCGGTCCTTTGTGAACCAGGCTCCTCATTTCGAGCCTTCCTCCCATCTCAAATCGCGGTACATGAAGATTCTCTATTTGGGGGTTTCTTGAATGTCCAGAACGATGGCCTCCAACAGGAGCTGAAAGCCAAGTACCAGAGGTAGCAGCGCCAGCATTATCGTCCCTGTAGGGGTCGCAATTCCGCTGATGGCGGTCTCAAC
>DATLWF010000481.1:0-28519 GCA_035576605.1 Blastocatellia bacterium
CGCATCTTCGCAGAAAGAAGCCGGCGCGCTGAACGGGCGCAGTCCGTCGGCCTCCGAATAATGATGAAACGTTCCCGTCGCACGCTCCCATCTGGTCAATACCTCCCGGACCGGAGCGAAAGCCCCGATCCATATGTCGCCCCGCCTGTCTTCAAAAAGGCGCGCAATGTCGTTCTCGGGCAAGCCATTCTGCGACGTGTAAACGGCCTTGGGTTTCACCTGGGACAGTTGCTCGATGCGAGTCACATTCGGGAAACGATAAAGACCGTCGGTTGTCCCGAACCACCACTCGCCTGTGTGGTCTTCGAGACAGTTCTGCGCAGGCCGCCACAACACTATCGACTTGGGGAGGTTTGGTCTTACTGCAACAAAGCGGCTGCCGTCGAACCGGCTGATCAGAACATTGCCGCTGACGACGCACAGCTCGCCGGAATGGTCTTCAAAAACTGCTCCAACCGACGGACCGAGGCCATCGGATTCCTGGTACGTCACAAAGCCGTTTCTTGCGAGCCTCATCGCCCCGCTGCGATAGGTGCCCAGCCACAACCCGCCTTCGCCGTCTTCCGCAATCGTGAGAATAGTTGTGTCGCTCAACCCCTGAGCCATCGTGTAGCTGCGAAAGCGGACGCCGTCGAACTCGCTCAGTCCGCCATCCGCGGCGCCGATCCATATCACTCCGTCGGCAGATTGATAAAGAGTAGAGACACGTTTGCCGGATAACCCTTCTCCTATTATGTAACGCCGGGCCTCTCCTTCCGCATTTGGCAGCATCACCGATTGCGCGCTGCGGATTGCGGGCCGCTCGTTTGGAGATTTCGGGTTCATAAAAATTGCGGCGTCTACCAAACTCTTTCTGGTCGGTGATCCACAATTAGAAGTCGCCGATGAGCAAGACTTAAATACAACCAATCCCGCTTCGTGGCCTATCCACAATCTTCCCTCGCGGTCTTCGAGCAGCGCGAGTACATGATCGGTGCTCGCGGACGGTCGGACGGCGTAATGCGCCACTTGGCCGTCGGGCGTTCGCCGCACAAGACCGAACTTGGTTCCGAGCCAAAGGCTTCCTTCATGATCTTCGAGCATCGTCCACACCTGCACCAACTCATCGGGGTGCGAGAGGAGGCCGATCTCGACGCGGCGAAACGTGCCTTCCACATCGCTGGCATCCAGACGAAACAAGCCGCCGTCCGTGCCGGCCCACAGATTGCCTGCGCGGTCTTGATAAAGAGAGTTGACTCGACTGCCGGCAGCCGACTCGCCGACTGAATACGTGGCGAATCCTGGTTTACTGCTACCGTCCGCCGTAGAGGCCAAGCCCGCGTTCAAATCAAAACGAACGACGCCGCCGCCGTTCGTGGCTAACCAGTAGATGCCGTTATCTGTCTCCAACATATCGTTGACGACTGGAAACGGCAGCCCGTCCTCGACTCTGTAAGAGGTGAAGTTGTAGCCGTCGAAGCGGCTCAACCCGTCCGACGTGCAGAACCAGAGGAAGCCGTGAGAGTCTCGAACAATGCGCCCGACACGATCACGGGCAAGACCGTCGGCAGTAGTGTACGTCTTGATCGGCAGCCGCTCGGAGATCGCGACGGCGGGCGCGGCCAACAGCAGCGCGAGAGACAATACTGTGCGAATGACTCTGCTGATTTGCTCTGGTTCTGCCAGGCTCACCGACGTCCCCTTGCTGCGTGCAAACTATGTCGTTTAGCTCGCGATGCTATTGCTCGCATCAATGCAAGTCAAGGAGTTGAATAGCCAGTTGAGCCCAGTCAGTACGAGAGTTGAGCCCGTGTTCTACAGTGAATCTTCGCGTTCATTCGGCTTCTGCTCGGTCTCGTGGGGGGAATGCCTCCTTGTCAGTCCTTGATCGGTTGCTTAAGCAGCAATCGAGGCAAAGCTATATTGCGCCGGTTTGCATCGCGATGGACTACGCGGAAAGCTTGGGGACAAAGATCAAGCCTTTGCTTGGCTTGCGAAGCTTTCGATGATTGGTCAGGATGGCTACTAGAGATCAACATTGATCCGACGTGGGATAATCTTCGCACAGACCAGCGGTTTGTTGACCTGATTCAGCGGATCGGTATCACGCGTTGAGTATTGCGGTGAGTGTGCCACCAGAAATGCGCTTCTGATGAGCGGTTCCAGATAGCGCGAAACGTCACTAAGCGAATCAAATAAACTCCTGCATCAATCCTTCGAAACTCTCGCGATCAATGCCCAGCTTCTGATGCACAAGCGGCCCTTCCTTGAAGGCTGGTTCGCTGTCCTCATACGTAGGCTGCTCGTCTTGATAGAACAGACCGATGGGAATCCGGTCTCCCCATTCGAATGATCTCTGCACAGCAACTTCAGCGTTTGAAGAATCGTAGCTCGCTTCATCTTCAAGCTTGTAGACTCGCTCCTTGAACCACGGATAGGTGTTCAATTTGTTGTAGGTCACGCACGGACTGAAAACGTCGATCAATGAAAACCCATGATGGGAGATGCCTCCGGCGATGAGATTGGCCATGTGCTCCGGCACGCCTGAGAAACCGCGAGCAACATAAGTCGCACCCGACACCAGCGCCAGCGCAATCGGATTGATCGGCATCTCGACATTACCGCGTGGCGTCGATTTGGTCCGCATGTCCTTCATGGTCGTCGGCGAGGCTTGTCCGGTTGTAAGCCCATAAATCTGATTGTTCATCACGATGTAGGTGATGTCGATGTTGCGCCTCATCGCATGAATGAAGTGTCCGATGCCGATGCCATAGCCATCGCCGTCCCCGCCGGTTATCACGACATTCAGGTCGTGATTGGCGAGTTTGATGCCTTCGGCAACGGCGACCGCCCGCCCGTGCAGGCTATGAACGCCATAAGTGTGAATGAATCCCGGAAGGTTTGACGAGCACCCGATGCCTGAAACTACAATCAAGTCCTTAGGCTCGATCCCAAGCTTGCCCGCTGCGACCTTGAGCGCCTTCAAAACGCCAAAGTCGCCGCAGCCCGGACACCAGTCAGAGTCAATTATTCCTTCATAGGATGTGATCGGTAGTTCGATAACGGTTGCCATAAGTCCTCCGATTTCAGGTTTGTAGTTCGGCCTTCAGGCGGAAGTTCGCAGCGACGTCTAAAATCCGAATGCGTACAAACTTCCGCCTGAAGGCCGAACTACAAACAGTATTCTACGCTACCGGCTGCCACGAATACGTTGAGCCGGTTTCGACGCCGATCAGCAGCTCGCCTCGCTTGTCCCCGGATTCGCGCGACACGATCTCAACATCCCACACGGCTTCGTCAAAGCCATTCCCTCCGCGCTGCTCGATTCTCCCGGGACGGAGTGTCTCGCTGAGCCGCGACCGGATGTAGTGATAAGCCATATCGCGAGCTTCTTCCATCGTCACATCTCTGCTTCTCTCTCTGCCTTCGAGAATGGCTTTCACCTCCTCGAGGATCTGATGTGGTTCGAACGGCTCGCAATCATACTTGAGAATGTGGTGGTCTACGGTTATCCCCGTCTCGGCTCTGAGATGGCGGGCGAACTGGCCCGTGTAGTTGGCTTCGATGCAAATTGTCTTCTTGCAGCTGCGAAGAATTTGCGTGATTTCGTTCGAGTGAAATGGAACCAGGTACTTGATCTGAAGTTGATTCGCCCGAATGCCTTCGGAGTCAAGCTGGACGATCGCTTCGTGAATCACTCCTTTGGTTGAGCCCCACCCGATCAGCGTAACATCGGCATCCTGCGGGCCTTCGAGCACTGGTGCCTGGGTGTCCCGCAGCAGCCCATCAAGCTTGCGCATTCGCTTCTCTTGAACCTTGCGGCGCACCGCGGACGTCGTGAAGACATCGCTGATCAATATTCCTTCTTCGTCGTGATCGTCGGTCGCGGCAACGTAGAGGGTTCCCTCGGTACCAGGCAAAGCACGAGGTGAGACTCCAGACTTGGTGAAGGCGTAGCGTTTGTACGTGCCGTTGGACTTCGGCCAGTCGCTTACGATCTCGCCCCGATCGATTGGAACATCATTGGTGAGCGCATCGGGCTCGATCGTCTCCGGGTGCTCCGATACCAGCAGATCGCTGATGATCGTCACCGGCAGTTGATACTTCTCCGCAAGGTTCAACGCCTCAACCGCGGAGTAGAAACAATCAGTCGTGTCGGTCGGCGCGATTATGGCCCTCGGGTAATCACCCTGCGAGGCGCCGAATACCTGATTCAAGTCGGCTTGTTCGGTCTTGGTAGGCACGCCGGTTGAAGGCCCGCCGCGCTGGACTTCGACGATCACCACCGGAGCTTCTATCATTCCGGCCATGCCGATAGCTTCGGTCATCAGTGCGAAACCCCCGCCTGACGTCGCGCACATCGCCCTTACGCCGGCGTGCCCGGCGCCGATCGCCATGTTGGCGACCGCGAGCTCATCTTCGCACTGCTTGACGACGACGCCGCAGCGTTCCCCGTGAGAAGCCATCCAGTGCAGGATCGAAGAGGCCGGGGTCATCGGATACGCCGAATAGAACTTGCACCCCGCGGCGACAGCTCCCAATGCGATCAGCTCGTTGCCGGTGACGAACGGCCTGCGCGTTCGCGTGAAGTTCCATTCATAGCCGAGCGGCACAAAGGTGTCTCGAGCGTAATCGTAACCAGCTCGCGCGATCCCAGCGTTCTGGTCGATCACTGCCTGCCCCTTGTGTTTGAACGTGTCTTCCAGGACACCTACATTGGTGTCGAAATCAAGTCCGGCCAGAAACATCAAAGCGCCCAACGCAACCGTGTTTTGCATGACCGGCTGCACTTTTCCAAACGGTTTTGTGAGCGTGACCATTGGCAGCGGGACGGGTAACACGTTATCTCTAAGCAGTACCGGATCAAGTTTGAACTTGTCCGAATTGTAGATGACCGCGCCTCCCGAATTGACTTCCGGCGCGTGTCGTTCGATCGAGTCCTGATTCAACGCGATGAGCACATTCAAACCGTCACCGTGAGAATAGACCTTCTCTTCGGCAACGCGCACGCGCAGCCAGATGTGCCCGCCGCGAATAACCGATTGGTAGCTGTTGTACGCGTAGACATAGAGCCCGAGCCGGCCCGCCGTTTTCGCCAGCGTATCGCCGGACTTGTCCAGGCCATCTCCGGCCGCGCCTCCGATTCCTATTGTAATCTCTTGCATAGCATGGTCCCCCGGGCGATGTGCGTAGCATAAACTTTAGTCTGTGTTCCGATCATGATCTTGAAGCGGAGTTACCGGACACAGACTGAAGTCTATGCTACATCAGCTCTGATTGTGGTTTGTTCGTGACGGCGGGATTCTATCACCACGTCAAAGGCGGAGAAAGAGTCAATCAGAAACTTTTGGGCTTCGAATCGAATAGTCGCTGGCAGAGAACTTGCGCTAATTCGGCTCCGGCCACAGCGGGTCACTACGGTTTCGTCAGGAACAGAAGATTGGATCTCTTGCCGCTCGTGTTTTCAATTTGCAACTGGACGGTCTCTCCAGCCGCGATCCTCTTAGCAGCCTTCTTGGCGAACAGAACCTGTGTGGGGTCCGGGACATCGTTTCTCGTTTTGACCGGCTCGTCATTAACTCGCAGCACCGCGCCAGCATCGAAGCCTTGCCCGTACAAGATAAGATTTTTCCCGCTTATCACTGCCTGTATCAGCACCGGATGATTAGGAGTCGCATTCGGATCGATCTTCGCGATGAAGATGTCCCGCTGGCCGGAGTTGTTGCGTACGAGAGGTGACACTGTCGGAAAGTCAGTAGAATCTGTAACCCCGGTAATATATATGGTGCCGTCTCCGCCCAGAGCAACCGCCAGCGCGGTGTCCTCGTTGCTGCCACCGAGATAAGTCGAGAACGTCACGGCTCCGCCGGGTCCGAGCTTCGCTACAAAAGCGTCCCCGTTGCCACGAGAAAACGACTGGATGGAGTTAACCGTCGCAGTTCCATCTCCCGCAGAGCCCGCGATCACCGCATCGCCGGCGGAATCCACGGCGATGGCGTTGCCAGACTCGTCGCTAAAGGCAGCTCCGATAAAGGTCAGATATGAGATTGCCGACCCGGTTGCGTTGAGCTTCGCCACGAAAGCATCAGTAGTGACGGTCGAGGCTCGAGTCGAGCTGGAGCCGGTGAAGCCGGTCGATTTGGTTCGTCCAGTCACGTAGGCGTTGCCTGCCTGGTCGTTTGCGATAGCAAAACAGGAATCGTCATCGCTTCCGCCAACATACGTGGAGTAAACGAAGTCAGAGCCGCTTGGATTGATCTTTGCGACAAAGCCGTCCGAACTCGACGCCGATCCGTTCTTGGCCGGCCGCAACGCGTTCCTGGTCGGGAAGTTTGTCGACTGTGTGTCACCGGTGACGTAAGCATTCCCGGAGGCATCAACGCTTATTCCAGATTTGCCGAGCACATTCTCATTCCCACTTCCGCCAAGCAATGTTGAATAGGTCAGCACCTTTCCATCAGGCGCCAGCTTCGCAACAAAGGCATCAGAGTCGCCGCCGCCGTAGACAGGTTGAATCGGTCCAACGATCGGGAAATCAAGCGACGAAGTTCGTCCGGTGATGTAAGCGTTGCCCGCACTGTCGCCAGCAATGCTGACACCGCTTTCTGTGCCGCTGCCGCCGACCAAACTCGAATAGAAAAACTGATCGCCCGGCGGAGTCAGTTTGACTACAAACGCGTCCGACGCGCCCAGCAAGGTCGCCCCGACCGAATTGAAGATTGGGAAATCGGGAGACTCGGTCGTGCCGCAAAAGTACAGATTACCCGCGCTATCGACGGCAAGCCCTGTTGCCGAGTCGTTCTTGCTCCCACCAAAAAATGAGTAAGTCAGCAATAACCCGTTTGGACTCAGCTTACCTATGAACACATCCGAGTTTGTCGCGGAGGCGTTGCGAAGGAAATTCGAGGAGAATGAATCCCCGACCAGAAAGGAGTTTCCCGCCGAATCGACCACGATCCCACTGCAGGAGTCGGCAGCATTGCCACCCAGATAAGTGGAGTAGACCAACACCGGATCGATTACCAGCGGCCGCGCTGGATCGTATGACCCAACCTCGAAACCGACCGACCCATCATCCAGCCGCCTGAACTCAGCCGGCACCTCGAGCCGCGAACCGTTCCTCTCCTGATAGGCAACCGGCCGGTCGTGCCTCACCGCTCCCGCAGCCGTGTGTAGGATCAGCGCGCCTTCGGAATTCAACTCCAGGTCATCCGCACCTTCGAACCTCAGCCTGATTTCTCGAGGGTCTGCGCCCGGGGCCAACGTGAAGTCGTATTCGAGCTGCTGTTGATTACCGTAGAAGGTCAGGTCAACGCCGCGATATAAATCTGAATATGAGACGCGTGAGAAGGTCTCGACATCTCGAAGCCATTTGGCCGGGTCATTGCCGAGGAAGTAATTCGCGCGGACCTGCTGCTGCCCGTCACCGGAAATCAGCGGCGTCGAATTGGCGCCCTCGATTTTCATGCTCAGTAGGTGTGATGCCAAAGATTCATCGTTCAAAGACGTGGCCGCCGCCCCGCATGCCAAAGCTTGCCTCCGCTTGTCGAGCGAGAGTAGCACCTCATTTGGTTTGAGAAGCAGAGCGAAGCCATCTCCGCGTCCGACGAATTTCACATCGGCTTGAGCCTGACCGCGATTTGTCTCGAAGCTCAGCGGCATCCGCCGGCGGGCTTCATACACAGCAGATGCCGCAAGCGCGCCTGTGTGTTCCTCGGAGTAGTCGCCGCGGCCCTGTATCACAGGCGGCTCAGCTCCATACCGGATGTTCGGGAAGGTAGTCGAGGCCATAGACGCGATTGCGAGAATCAAAGCTGCGAGTTGAATCTTGTGAGGTCTGGTCTTCATTGCATCACTCCCAGAAAAATGTCCGACAAACTTAAGTTTGTCGTGAGACGGGATTCCGGTAATCAGCCTGCGACAAACTGAAGTTTGTCGGACATCGGCCCGCGATTTCTCATCCAATCGGTTGCGCCCATCGATCAAAAGACCGTGCCGCATAGCATACTCCACACTTGCGGCTGAAGTCATCAAAGATTGTATCCTTGCGGCAACTGGTACAAATCAATTCCTCAGATGGTTTCTTCCGGCCGCAACGTCGGAAAGATTATATCGACAGCAGGCTAAGATCAAGCGACCCAATCAATATGTTGTGCCTTAGAAGGGCTCCCCTACAACTTGCGGTATACACCTATCGCCGGCTGTGCTAGACTGCGAACCCGTAGAACATGTTTTCGTCGCGCGCGCGCACGGTCGCGTTCGGGCAAGAGATCGAGTTGGGCCCAGTCCTCCTGCTCCAGGAACAACAGGCTCCCGAGCCGCAACGAAAGAAACAATGAACGAAAAAGATTTTGTCCACCTTCATCTTCACACCGACTTCAGCCTCCTTGACGGAGCGATCAAGATAAAGCCCCTCGCTCAGCGTGCCCAGGAACTTGGCGCCCGTGCCGTAGCCGTAACCGATCACGGGAATCTGTACGGCGCGATCTCCTTTTACAATCAGATGAAGTCCTCGGGCATCAAGCCGATCATCGGCATGGAAGCCTACATCGCCAGGGGCAAGCACACCGACCGCGGTGACGCCTCTGGTGAGAAAGGCACGAACCATATCATTCTGCTCGCCAAAAATCTGAAGGGCTATCACAATCTCGCCAAGCTGTCGTCCTTATCTTTCACACAAGGTTTTTATTACAAGCCAAGAATCGATAAAGAACTACTGGCCCAGAACAGTGAGGGTATCGTCGCCCTTTCCGCCTGTCTTTCGGGAGTACCATCCTCGCTGCTTCTGTCCGACAAGTTTGATGAAGCTGCGCGACAGGCGAAAGAATTTGAAGACATTCTGGGCAAAGGCAACTACTACCTCGAAGTTCAAAACCACGGCCTCGAACAAGAAGTGCAAACAGTCATTCCGGGTATGATCGCGCTCTCGAAAAAAACCGGCGTACCCCTGGCCGCAACCAACGACTGTCATTACCTGATGCAGGACGATTGGCGCGCCCACGACATCCTTGTGTGCATTGGCGCCGGCAAAACTGTAAACGAAAAGCGCGGACTCAAGTACAAAGAGGGTGAGTTCTACGTGCGTTCCGCCGCGGAGATGTGGGAGATCTTCGGCGGCGAATTGCCGGAAGCGCTTCTGAACACTGTGGCCATCGCCGAGATGTGCGAGCTCGAACTGCCGAAGGACCAGAATCATCTGCCTGAGTATCGCGTGCCTGCCGGCGAGACTGCTGACAGCTACTTCGCCAAGCGCGCTCGCACCGGCCTGGAGGAAAGATGGGCCGACCTCAAGGACCGGCCCGACCGCAAGTGCGACCTTGATGATTATCGAGCGCGGCTCGAACAAGAGATCGCCGTGATCAATGCGATGGGCTACGCAGGCTACTTCCTGATCGTTTGGGATTTCATTGCCTACGCCCGAAGAAACAACATACCGGTCGGCCCGGGGCGAGGCTCGGCCGCCGGCTCGCTTGTAGCCTACTGCTTGAGGATCACCGATCTTGATCCGCTTCAGTACGACCTGCTCTTCGAGCGCTTCTTGAATCCGGAGCGGGTGTCGATGCCTGACATCGACATCGACTTCTGCGTGCGCGGCCGTCAGAAGGTGATCGATTATGTTGCCGACTACTACGGCCGCGATCACGTTTCGCAAATCAGCACGTTCGGGACCCTAGCTTCGAAGGCGGTGATTAAGGACGTCGGCCGGGCGCTCGAAATGCCCTACTCAGAAGTCGACAAGATCGCAAAGATGATTCCGCCGCCGGTGCGTGGGCGCAACGTTTCAATCGAAGACGCGATCAAACAGAACCCCGATCTCAAGCGAGCCATCAACACCGACGAGAGAGTGCGCGAGGTCATCGAGATAGCCCAGCGGCTTGAAGGCTGCTCGCGACACGCTTCGGTTCACGCAGCCGGCGTGGTGATTTCGCCCAAACCGCTTCACGAGCTTGTGCCTATCTCGAAAACGGCCCGCGATGAAATAACGACCCAGTATCCGATGAACGATCTCGAGAAGACCGGGATGCTCAAGATGGACTTCCTGGCGTTGACTACGTTGACGATCATCGACGACTGCCTCAAATCCATCGAGCGGGAAACCGGCACGACGGTCGACCTCACAAAGATTCCGCTCGACGACCGCAACGCGCTGCAGTTGTTTGCCGAAGGAAAGACAGAAGCGATCTTTCAGTTCGAGTCCGGCGGGATGAAAGACCTCTGCCGCAGACTCAAACCTGAGGGCCTCGAAGACCTCTCCGCGCTCAACGCGCTTTTTCGGCCCGGTCCCATTGACAGCGGATGGGTGGACGATTATATCGAGCGCCGTCACGGTCGAAGACAGGTGCGTTACGATTTTCCCGAGCTGAAGGAAATCATGGGGAACACTCTCGGGATATGTGTTTACCAGGAACAGCTGATGGCCGTGTTCCAGAAGCTGGCGGGCTACTCGTTGGGCGAAGCAGACCTCGTACGGCGCGCGATGGGCAAGAAGAAGCGTGAGGAGCTCGACAAGCACAAGCAGAAGTTTCTGAGGCAAGCAATAGAGCGCGGTCACAACGCCGGCAGGCTCGAAAAGTTGTGGCTAAGCTTCGAGGGATTCGCCGACTACGCCTTCAACCGCGCGCATTCCTTCTCGTATGGGTATCTCGCTTATCAGACTGCGTATTTGAAAGCATACCATCCGACGCACTTCTGGGCGGCGGTGTTGTCGAACGAATTGAATAACACCTCGAAGGTCGTAAGGTACATCAACGAAGCGCGGTCGCAAGGCATCCAGATACTCCCGCCCGACGTCAACGCGAGTCTCGACAACTTCACCGCCAGCGGTAACTCGATCCGATTCGGTCTTGCGGCGATCAAAGGCATCGGCCAGTCGGCAGTATCTTCTATTATCGACGCTCGCAACGCGGGCGGACCTTTCTCGTCGAGCTTCGACTTCACTGAACGGGTTGACTCGCGCGCCGTTAACAAGCGGGTTCTGGAGGGTCTGATTCGCGGAGGCGCCTTTGATTCCGTGAACAGGAGTCGCGCGCGGTTGTTCGCGGCGATCGACTCAGCTATCGAGAGCGGGCAGCGCGTGCAGCGCTCGCGTGCAAGCGGACAGACTGATTTGTTTGGGGCGCTCGGGGCGTCGATGCCGGCCGTTGAGCCTCCTCTGCCGGATGCTCCGGACTGGGCGCACCACGAATTACTCAGGGGCGAGAAGGAAACACTCGGTTTTTACATTTCGGGTCATCCGCTTTCCGGCTACGAAGAAGCGCTCAAGGATTTCGCCGATGCAGATGTCGATGGGCTGTCGAGTCTCTACCACGGCGCAGTGGTGACGCTCGGCGGCGTGGTGCTGGACCTGAACCTGCGGACTACGAAGAAGGGCGATCGCTTCGGTTTGTTCCAACTCGAAGATCAGTTCGGCTCGGTAAAGATAGTTGCGTGGCCTGACGTGTTCAGCAGGGCGAACGGAGTTCTGCAGAACGACGGCGCTGTGCTGGTGCGCGGCCGCCTCGAAATAGACGACGGCGGCGCAATGACGATAATAGCCGAAGAGATCCAATCGCTCGAGAACATTCGCGAGCGATCCGCACGCACGATCGTGCTGCATTTCGACGTCAAGTCAGTTGACGACAAGAAGCTGGAGCGGCTCCACTGGTTGCTCGACAACAATCGCGGCGAATGTGGAATCATCTTTGAGGTAAAACTCGCCGACGGCAGCATCGCTCGCGTGCAGCCGAACCAGCACGTTCGCGTGAAAGTCACGCCCTCGCTCACCAACTCCATAAAAGAAATCATGGCTGATTGCAGCGTCGAGCTGGTAGTTCAACGCGCCAGCAGCGCCGCTCGATAAAGTAAAAGTAAAAAGGCAAAAAGAAAGAGTAAGAAGCCGGAGTTTGCCCATCACTTGCTCTCTTCACTTGCTCTCTTTTGCCTCATGCCTCTTTCTTTTTGCCTTTTGCCTTTTGCCTTTTTCCCTCCGCCTTTTGCCTTTTTCCTTTTGCCTTTCCTTTGTGCTACAGTCTGTTTGGCTCTCACGGCGGTTAGCGCTTTTAACTTGATAGCCAACAACCAAATCGCGCAAGCAGGAATCTAACCGCCCGACGCAGTTGAAAGGAACGCAAGTTCGTAGAGCCTTGGTAACTGTCACACAAAAACCTAACACTCGGGTCCTTCAGCGACCACAGCCGAAACCGAGCCTGATCCGTCGCATCTTCACTCCGTTGCGGCTCGCCATACTTGGAGTCATCCTACTCATCTTCGTTTCCGTGTTCGCATTCTTCTACGCCAAGTATGCGAGAATGATCGACGCGCGGCTGCGCGGTGACGTAATTGTCCGAACAACCGGCATCTACGCTGCGCCACGCACGATCCGCGTCTCGCAAGGGATGACGCTCGCTTCATTGAAGAGCTACCTCGACGGCATCGGCTACGTCGAGTCATCCAAGGACGCCGATGCAAACCGCGGCCGATATCTGATCAAAGGCAACACCGTCGACATCAGCACGAGCGCGACCTCGGTCATCAACGGCTCGCGACAGTTTCCCAACCTCACTCTGGCGTTCGGCGCGGGCGGCAAGGGCATCAACAAAATCACCGACATCGACACCAAGCGCAATCTCGACAGCTCGCTTCTCGAGCCGGAGCTCGTGACCGCGATCTCGAATGAGAAACAGCGGCAGAAACAAAAACTCGTCTCGTTCAAAGATCTGCCGAAAGACTATGTGAATGCAGTGGTCGCGATCGAAGACCGCCAGTTCTTTGAACACTCCGGCATCAACTTCCGGGGAATCATGCGGGCGCTGTGGCGCGACGCGAGCGAGGGTCAGCTTCAAGAGGGCGGGTCGTCAATCACTCAGCAACTGGTAAAGAACTTTTTCCTCACCCCCGAGCGCACCTGGAAGCGCAAGGCGCAGGAGATGATGATCGCGGTCGTGCTTGAAACCAAGCTGCACAAGGAAGGAATCTTCCAGCTCTACTCCAACGAAGTTTACATGGGTCAGTCGGGCAGCTATTCGATCAACGGGGTAGGCGAAGCCTCGTCGGCTTACTTCAACAAGGATGTGGTAAATCTCACGCTGCCGGAATGTGCATTCCTTGCCGGAATTATCAGGGGTCCGAGCCTGTACTCACCCTACCGCGATCCGGAGCGCGCAAAGTCGCGGCGCAATCAGGTGCTCGACTCGATGGTCGAAGCCGGCTTGCTACCACGTGACAAGGCTGAGCAGGCAAAGGCGACTGAGCTGAAGTTCGTGCCCAAACACAATGCGCTCAACAGCAACGCGCCGTACTTTGTTGACTACTTGCAGCAACAATTGGTAAACGAGCTTCCCACGCGGGATCTCGCGCGCCAGTCCTATCGGGTGTACACGACCATCGATATGGACCTGCAGCGAGCCGCCGACAAAGCCGTCAACGACACGCTAGCCTCGCTCGATCAGATCTTCGCCAAACGCAAAAAGAATCCCGTTCCAGCGGGCACGCTGCAAGCCGCGCTGGTCGCGCTGAACGCGAAGACCGGCGAGATACTTGCAATGGTCGGGGGGCGCGATTACGGTCAGAGCCAGCTCAATCGAGCGGTCGATGCGAACCGGCAGCCCGGCTCGGTGTTCAAGCCGATCGTTTACGCCACTGCGCTGGACACCGCCTCCGACGAGAATGCGGAAGAGAAGATCACCGCGGCGTCATTGTTCATGGACGCGCCAGAAACTTTCCTGTACGGCCGCGGTCAAACTTACTCGCCTGAGAACTTCGGCAAGACGTATTCGAATCGCGATGTCTCCCTGCGCGAAGCGCTGGTGCATTCGCTGAACGTGGTGACTGTGCGCATCGCCGAGAAGGTTGGTTATTCGAAGATCGCGCGCCAGGCTGAGAAGCTCGGTCTGCCGCGGCCTCAGCCCTTCCCTGCCCTTGCGCTGGGAACGGCAGAGGCAACACCGCTGCAGATCGCATCGGCTTACACTGCGTTCGCAAACGGAGGGCTGCTTTCGGAATCCCGACCGATCAAGCGCGTTACGAATTCCGACGGCGTCGGACTGACTGAAGCGAAATCGCAAACACGACCGGCTCTCAAACCACAGGTCAGTTGGCTGATGACCAACATCATGCAGGACGTGCTCAACAGAGGCACTGCTTCCCGAGCGCGAGCGATGGGATTCACTGGGACCGCTGCGGGCAAGACCGGTACATCCCGGGATGGCTGGTTTGCCGGGTATACCCCAAACATGGTCTGCGTTGTATGGGTAGGCTTCGACGACAACTCCGAGCTTGGCCTCGAAGGCGCGAAGTCGGCGCTGCCGATTTGGGCTTCGTTCATGAAAGGTGCCCTGACGCTGAGGCCAGAGCTTGGGGGCGAGAGCTTCCCGCCCCCGCCAGACGGGGTCGTAACGGATGAGATTGATCCTACGACGGGGCTTATTGCGACCGACCAGTGCCCTGCCAGGCGAACCGAATACTTTATCGAAGGCACGCAACCGCAGCAGATATGCGAAGCTCACTCGGGCGAACACCCTGAACAACCCCCGATCCCGGGCTTCACATGGCCCGAGGGTCAGGACATTGAAGACAAGGCAAAGAAGCTGTTGCGCGATGCAGAGAAAGGGATCGACGACGCCCAGCGCGAGATGAAGAAGCAGATTAAGAAAGCAACGGGAAAACCTTAGCCACGCGTGGAGCGAGGCATTAGCGTCTTCGCGAGAGTCCGCGGATCCTGCACTGTTTGCGCGAGCCCCTCGATCAACTCACCAAATTCATCCGGCTTTGAAGAGATAGGATACCTGACTTCAGTTACACTGTAGCGTGGCCGGACAAGCCGGTTTGTGAAATTGAATCCCAAGCCTTCACGGCGCAATGTCTATCGTCACCTGCAGATTCTTTATCACCGCATCTGGGCCAACCGGGTTTGCTTCTTTGGACAGAGTGGGAGGCCGGAGAGTCGTGCGCACAAGAAACAAATGGAGGCATACGGCATAGAGCGAATTCGAAGGGCTCTCATTGAGATGTTGGACACTTCGCACTATAGAGTTTACCGTAACGTTCGCATGGCATATTCTTTCGCGCAATGCGCAAGTTGATTAAGGGTGCCATCGGAACTCTCATAGCGACTAACATTTTGGGAATCTGGCAAAACTTAACCTCTGGACTCGTTCCCCGCCACATAAGTTTTCAGCTCAGCCGATGGTTCTCGTTCATTCTGCTGTGGGTTGTCACATATGCTTTGCTTCGGAGTGAGCGGACCATTTTCGTTTTGCGGAGATATAAAGCTAAATTCCGGTCAGGAGGCTCCGAAATGTCTTCTTACATCCTGGTGGCGGTCGTTAGTGCCGGATTAGGCCTCGTATATTGGTGTCGGGATCGTAGATATCAACAGGCGATCCAAAGCCTCTTCGGGATCGATGCCCGCCGGGAAATACATCCATTTTGGTTACGGACTGCACACTTGTTTTGGAGAATACACAATTTTGCGCAAGTGCCCGGGGCAATAACAAGGTTACTGCGCCAACAAGGCCTCAGGCGAGCTGCCGGCGATGAGGGTCAAATGCGCTTCGATGGCCCCTTCCCCGACAGTCTGATTGTCGCTTTCGATGCTTAATATTTCGACACCGCTGGATTTCTAGCCTGGCCCGCACTCGTGACATGTATTTTCTTGAAGCGTGGAGGCTCTCCTAGAACGGGTAACATCTCAGGTCCTCCTTAGGGCGCGGGCTAGACTCGCGCCCATTTTTTCCAATCTGTTTTTCTATCCTGTTTGACCTCGGAATCGGCGCCGCTTAGAATGTTGAGGCCGGAAACCCGGCGAACTCATTCCTCGCTACATTTCCGCGCGTGGCGCGACAACCGGAGGGCGACATGATCAAAGACATCGAGCAAATCCTCGGCAACGAAGCCGAATCTCTCCTGACTTATCAGTGCAGAACCGTGTCCAAAGAGATGCTGCACCTGCCTGGGCCCGACTTTATAGACCGGGTGATGGTAGCGACCGATCGCCGGCCTCAGGTGTTGCGCAACCTCGCTGCTATGTTTAACCACGGGCGGCTGTCGGGGACGGGCTACCTGTCCATCCTGCCTGTCGACCAGGGCATCGAGCACTCGGCCGGCGCTTCGTTCGCACCCAACCCTGAGTACTTCGATCCTGAGAATATCGTGAGACTCGCGATCGAAGGAGGGTGCAACGCGGTTGCTACAACCCTCGGCGTGCTCGGGTCGGTTTCGCGCAAGTACGCACACAAGATCCCGTTCATTCTCAAGTTCAATCACAACGAGTTTCTCTCTTACCCAAACACCTACGATCAGATAATCTTCGGGTCGATCGATCAAGCGTATGAACAGGGCTGCGCCGGCGTTGGAGCGACGATCTATTTTGGATCCGAGGAATCGAAGCGGCAGCTTCAAGAGGTCAGCAAAGCGTTTGCGCGAGCACACGAGCTTGGGATGTTCACCGTCTTGTGGTGCTACCTGCGAAACGCTGCGTTCAAGACCAAGGAAGTCGACTATCACGGAGCCGCCGATTTGACGGGACAGGCTAATCACCTCGGCGTCACCATTCAAGCCGACATAATCAAACAGAAGCTGCCCGAGAACAACGGCGGCTACAACGCGCTCAAGTTCGGCAAGACCGACAAGAGGGTCTACTCGGAGCTGAGCAGCGATCATCCGATCGACCTCACCCGCTACCAGTTATTGAACTGCTACATGGGCCGCGCGGGTCTGATCAACTCGGGCGGGGCGTCGGGCGAAAACGATATTCAGCAAGCAGTGAGGACCGCGGTCATCAATAAGCGCGCCGGCGGAACGGGTTTGATCTCAGGCCGCAAAGCCTTCCAGAAGCCGATGCCGGAAGGAATCAAGATTCTCAACTCGATTCAGGATGTGTATCTCGCAAAAGAGATCACGGTGGCTTGAAATAAGGATCTCAATATGTCCCAACAGCCAGAAAGAAAGCCGGTCGATATTGAAGAGCTCAAGGAATCGCTCGCCAACCTTCGCTTCAGCGTCTCGGAGTTTCAGGACAGCATCGGTGAATACCTCGTCGCGGTTGAGGAATTGTGGAGCGAGGTCAAGTCACACCTTGCTTCAGTCGAGGCGCGCCTGGCGGGACTGGAGGTGCAGCTCTCGGCAATGCCGGGGGATGCTGAATGGAAGGTTGAGAAGCTTGATCAGATGCTGCAGGACTTGAGGGAGATTGGCGAGGGAATCAGCAGGATGCGCCAGCGGTTCCGCTCGTTTACTCAAGGATATAAGGAGAGGATCAACTGAGACTTGTCACTTCACTTCTTTGATGTTGGACGGTTTCGCGAACAGTTTGTCAGGTAAGCTCACGTTAAAGCTCACGGTATCGAAACTCACACGCGCGCTCTGTTTGCCGTTGCGATAGGAATCCTGGATGGTAGGAAACTTTATCCCGCCGAAATCGACCCATCGGTAGTAGCGCACCTCGTTGTTGATTGTTCCCTCCTCACCCACTGTCTTGTATTCAGTCATGAGCGGAAGCTTGGACCGCGGATCGAAGTGCAACGTCGCGGTGCCTCCATCGGCGAAGTCGACGCGCAAGGCTTCGGAGAACGTGTTACGCCAGGCTTCGCGGCGGCCCAAATAAATGAGCTTCACGCCTGACTGGCGCGCCGCCGTTTTCAACAGGTTGTCGAGGTCGTAGCGCGCGCTCTGCTGAAACTCTTTTACTTGTTCTTCCTTCTGGTCCCGAATCATCTTTTGGTTGGCGTCGTAAAGCCAGTTCGCAGTTTCAGAGTTGCTTTGGATTAGCTTGCTGTCGCCTTTGCCAAACTCGGTGCGCTCGCGTCCCGGATAAGCCACATAGTCTACGAAAGGCATCGGATCGCCGGACACCGCCTTCTGGAACGGGGTGAACTGGCCGCGGCTCTCGACGGTGGTTATCTTCAAATACGCCTCGCCGCCTCGCGCGGCGACCGCATCGCGAACCAGCGCGGCAGCCTTCGCCGGGTCGTTTTCGTCTGGCTCCTGAGCGGTAACGACCGCTTGAAAAGTTATGACTGCTATGAGCAGAATGCCGGCAAGCAATATTGAGGATCTTAACAAGTCACCCTCCGAACGTTTCTTCTGATTGGACTAGTCAAATTGTATCGCAGACGGCGGATGCGGCGCATGAAGAAAGCGGCGCAAACTCCCGGCTGCGCCGCTTCTTCGACAACTCGATCGCTTTCGATCCCGATCAAGGCTGGGACGCACTGATCTTCAACTCGCCGTCCTGGAAATCCACCTGGAATCGCTCCGCTTCCTTCCACCGGGTAGTCATTGGCAGCTTCACGATCTCATCGATCGTGCGCTTGAGAAAGCGCGCTCCGTAGCTAGGGCTGAAGCCCTTCTCAACGAGGTGCACAACCGCGCTCTCGCTCACCTCAAGCTCCTTACCCTGGCGTTTCATCTGGCGCTTGATGATGCCAATGTACAGCTCGGCGATCTGCTTCACCTCATCTTGAGTGAGCGGCGAGAACACCACGATCTCGTCGATGCGGTTGCGGAACTCGGGTGAGAACCTCTCTTCTGCCGCTTTGATTACTTCTCGCTTGATCTGTTTGACGTCCGCGAGTGTCTTGGTGCCGAACCCGAGCGGCTTCATGTATTTCTTAAAACTGTCCGAACCGAGATTCGAAGTCATGATGACGATCGCATCCGACAGATAGACCTTCTTACCGCGGCCATCGGTAATCCATCCTTCGTCGAACGCCTGCAAGAACAAGTTGAGCAAGTAGGAAGATGCCTTCTCGATTTCGTCGAGCAACAGGACGGTGTACGGATTGTCGCGAAGCCGTTCGGTCAGTATCCCGCCTCGCTCGCTGCCGACGATGCCGCGGGGCATTCCGATCAGCTTCTCGATGGCGATGGTCCCGTCCTGATATTCGGACATGTCTATGCGAACCATCTTGTCGTCGTCGCCAAACATGAACTCGGCTACTGCTTTCGCCAGTTCGGTCTTGCCGACCCCGGTCGGACCAAGGAACAACAGCACGCCATCCGGCTTGTAGAAGTTCTCCTTGAGCGGTCCCTTGTTGAGCCGCAGCCGCTGAGCCACCGCCTTGATCGCTTCCTTCTGCCCTATTACTCGAGCCCCGAGCCCGCCCTCCATATGCGCGAAACGGTCGTTAGTGTCGCGGAAAATCATATCGCGCGGTATGCGCGATTCCTGGCTTATCACGTCGATGATGTGTTCGGATCGAACCTCGGATAACTCGGGCTGGCTGATCTCAACCTTCACCGAAGCCGTGTCGAGCCAGCCGATCACCTTGTCGGGAAGGTGCAGGTTGCGAACGTAGCGCGGCGCCATTTCAAGCGCAGTCTCAATGGCTTCATCGGAAATGGTAACCGAATAGTTGCGTTCCAGTCTCGGGCGCACGCCCGCGATGATCTTTCGCGTGTCTTCAACCGATGGCTCGTCGACCTTGACAAGGCGAAACCTTCGAGCAAGCGCTTCATCTTCGGAGATATACTCCTTGTATTCGGTCATCGTGGTCGCGCCGATTATTCGAATCTCGCCCCGCGCGAGAGCGGATTTGAACATGTTGGCCGCGTCGGAACTGGCTCCCAGAGCCGATCCTGCGCCTATGATGGTGTGAGCCTCGTCGATGAACAGGATCAGGTTGTCGCGTTCCTTTACTTCACTGATGATCCCCTGGATGCGCTCCTCGAACATGCCTCGCAGCATTGTGCCGGCGACGATGCCGGACATCTGAAGCTGAACGATGTGGGAGTTGCGCAATCGTTGGGGCAGAATCTCAGGTTCGAGCTCGATCTTGCGAGCCAGGCCTTCAACTACGGCGGTCTTGCCGACGCCGGCTTCACCCACGAGCATTGGCGAGTTCGCACGCTCGCGATGGCAAAGTATTTCGACGATTTGTCTGATTTCTTCGTTGCGTCCGATGACCGGCGGCAGCTTGTCCTGACGAGCCAGCTTGTTCAAGCTGACGCCGAAGTGCTTGAGGTAAGGCGGAAGCTCATAACGGCGCCGGTATTTTTCTTCCTTTTCTTCGTGGCTTCGCACCCGCGTAGCTATCTTCTGCATCACCATCTCACGATCCGCCCCCAGCCGCCTGAGGAGCTCAACCGGGTAGCTGTGCGTATCCGTGAACAGCGCATAAAAGAGATCGGTCGACTCGATAAGTCGGCGTCCCTGCTCGCGAGAGTGTTTCAGCGCGTTTGACAGCAGAGTCCTGAGCGGCTCGGAAATCTTCATCCCTCTGCCAAGGTAGTCGCGTTGATCCAGTTTTGTTTCGAGCGCCTGAATGACGACCTGTGGGTCGAGGTTGAGGCTTTGCATCACTTCGTTGAAGAACGGACGTTCTACTTCAGCGATTGAAACGAAAAGGTGTTCCGGCGCCAGTTGATTGTGATCGCGACCCCGGGCCTCTTCATACGCTTTACGAATTAACCGGCGGCCGCTCTCCGCAATCTTGTCTGTATAGATTTCCAAGTCGATCATTTGTTTTTGACTTCCCGCGTCCACCGGCAGCACTCGAGTCGGGACATTCACTCTACCGGTTACGAATACACGAGTGCAGTATATCAGAGGCGAAAAATGTACTCAAGAATAGCCTTTTTTCGGGGTTGTCCGACAAAACTTCAGTTTGTGGTAGCATCCGGGCCTATGACGACAAACTGAAGTTTGTCGATCAGGAGACCGTGGTGAAGGTCCGAGATCACAGGCTGCGTCTTTCGAACGAAAAGTTTCTCCGCTGCTCGATCCGCAACCTCATCTGCCACTGACTCACCTCGACTAGCCTCTCGCTTCGCTATGACGCTCGCGTAAATGCCGCGACGCGAGCGCACCTGTAGCCCCGGTATCGTCGCGTATACGCTAATTGCGTGAAACCTCGTATCGTCAGGCTGGCGTTCTGTTGAATAGGCAAAGAGATACTCGGCGCTGATCTCGGTGGTTATCTGCGGGCTGAGCCTTCCAAACTCTTCGCGAGTTCCAGGAATCCAAATCGCGCCGCCGGTTTCTTCGGCAAGTCCCTTGAGCGTAATCTCAGCCGCCTCCAGATGCTTATAGTATACGCGCAGCTTTTCGATCCGCTTGCGAGCCTGAGGATCCAGCATCTCGTACCACGAGAGCGCATTGAAGGCGCGCGGCTTGATCTCGCCCAGCAACATCGCGTTCTGGCTGACAACGTAGACAGTCGCGCGCGCGCGATGAAGCGCGTTCAGCACTTTTTCAAAATCCAGTTCATCGAAGGAGTCTACCCCGTCTGTCATGATCACGACGCTGCGACGTCCGCTGACCTTGGGCAGCACTTCCTCGGCGGCGTAGAGTAGGGCCCGATAAAAGTCCGACCTGAGGCCGGGTTTGAACTTCCATTCGAGCGCACGCCTCAGCGCATCCTTATCACCTGTCCACTGCGAAAGCAGATTCGTCTTATCGGCATAAGTGATCACTGCCGCCTTGTCTTGCTCTCCCAGCGTGTCGACCATCCTCAACGCGAGGTCGCGGTTTAGGTTCAAGTTCTTGAGCGTGCTGTCACCGCCAGCGTCAAGGATGAACAGCACGTTCGCCGGCGTGTGCATTACCGAGTTGATAACCTGGCGTTTCCCGTCTTCGGTCAGTATGAAGTCAGTTCGCTGAAGATTGGGTGGAAGCCTTCCAAGGTCGCTGTGAACGCTGACCGGAAGCAAGACTTCCTCGACACGCAGGCGAATGGGTTCCTTGTCGTCGCGATGTTGAGGAGGTTTTGGTTGACCGCGCATCCGCCCGCTTTGGGCTTGCGCCTGCGCCGCTGAAGCGATGATCACCCAGAGAACCGTTGCTGCTTGTGCCTTCAACTTGAGCGACATGTCAAATCCCCCAAGAGATTCACTGACGTTGATGAGAAGGTCCCCGCCTGGTTCGCGTCGCGCGCCTTTGAGTTTACTAGAAGTCTCAGACAAATGATACGAAGACTTCGTTGGAAAGCAAGCGCCCGGCGGCGGTCAGCGTCAATCGCCCGCCACCTATCTCGATCAACCCGGCGTCGGCGAGCCGGGGCAGTTCATCGCCGTAGCGCTCGATTACGTCGACACCATACTCGGAGCGGAACGCAGCCAGGCTGACGCCCTCCTTCAATCGCAGCCCCATGAACAGGGCTTCGGCCGCGCGGTCGGCTTCCGTAAGGTCGTTGCGTTCGGCAATGGCGTTTCCGGTTTGAGCGACTCTCTCGATGTATTTATCGGTTTTCAATACGTTGACCCATCGGGCGCTCCCGTCGTACGAATGAGCGCCGCACCCTATGCCATAGAACGGCGCTCCGGTCCAGTATTTCAAATTGTGTTTCGACCTGAAGGGGCTAATCGGTTCGGCAACGCCGCATTCGACAATCCGAGCGAAATTGGAAATCTCGTAGTGTTCGTAGCCAGCTACCTGGGTCGCGCTGGAGATCATTCGATACATCTCAGCAGCGAGATCATCATCAGGCTGCGGCCGTAGTCCACGGTCTACTTGCGCGTAGAGCTGCGTGCCCTCTTTGAGATCCAGCATGTATAGCGACAAATGCTCGGGCCGGATCGCCAGAGCTTCACGCAGGTTGAACTCCCAATCCACCAGATCTTGTTCGGGAAGTCCCGCGATCAAATCGAGACTGATGTTTTCGAACCCTGCTTCCTTCAGTACCTCGATCGTGCGGCGCGCGTCATCGGCGGTGTGCGTGCGGCTAAGCGAGACAAGCTCCGCATCGATGAACGACTGCGCGCCGACGCTTGCGCGATTTATGCCGGCGCTCAGCCACTGTGCGACCTTCGATTTAGAAAACGTCGCGGGATTGATTTCGATTGTGACTTCGGAGTCCGGCGCAACGTCAAACGCCGCGCGGCAAGACACGATCAGCTTTGCCAGGTGCGATGCATCGACAATCGAAGGAGTACCGCCGCCAAAATAGATCGTGTCCACCTGGGCAGGATCACCTGACACCTGCGTCAGATTCTCTCCCCAGTAAGCTATCTCGCGGCTCACGGCGTCTATGTAGCGTTCGGCGAGGCCCTCAAAAAAATCGGTCGTGTTGAAATTGCAATAAGTGCACTTGCGTTCGCAAAAGGGGATGTGAATGTAGATGCCAACTGGCGGTTGCACTCCGAGATTATATCACGCAACGGCCCGGCAAAGAGCAAAGCGCCAAAGAGCAAAGCGCGAAGGGCCAGGGTAAGGGCCCTTTGCTCTTAGCTCTTTGGTGCTTTGCCCTTTTGCGCTTTGCTCTTTTGCGCATTACGCTGATATTCTTCCTTTCTCAGTTCACAGCCCCCAACTACAAGCTAATCCCAGCGGCGCGTCGTGCAGCGGCATGCCTTTGCCCAACTTGAATCGGAAACACGGAGCAATTGATGAGCTATCCTGAGAAACTCGCCGGTCAGAAAATAGTGGTCACCGGCGGCGCGGGATTCGTGGGATCAAATGTTGTTCGCAGACTGCTGGCCGAGAACGCCAGCGTGCTCGTCCTCGACGACTTCTACACCGGCGACGACAACAACTTGCCAGTCGGTGAATCAAACCTTGACGTCGTTCGGGGCAGCGTGACCCAGTTCGATCTCGTGCGCGATGTGATTAAAGGCGCAAGCCTGGTCTTCCACCTGGCTGCTCGCAACATCATCGTCTCGACCAGAAATCCTCGCGAAGACTATGAGGTCAATATAGGTGGAACGCTCAATGTACTGCTGGCGGCGCGCGAGTTGAACACCCCGCGGGTTGTCTATTCATCGTCGACTTCGGTCTACGGAAACCCGCGGTACCTGCCCATCAACGAAGACGACGCAACCAACATGTTGAGCCCGTACGCCGTGTCAAAGTTCGCCGGTGAGAATTACTGCAAAGCGTTTTACGAGAGCTACGGGCTCTCGTCGGCGGTGGTTCGTTACTCGAACGTCTACGGCACTGCCCAGCGGCCGGACAATCCCTACTGCGGCGTCGTCTCCAAGTTCTTTGAATCGGCGATGAAGGGTGAGTCTCCGAAGATTCACGGCGATGGCGAGCAGACTCGCGACTTCACATACATCGACGACGTGGTCGAAGCGACACTGCTGGCGGGGATCAGCCCGAAGGCTGATGGGCAGGTTTACAACGTTGGGACCGGGCGCGAGGTAAGCGTCAACCAGCTCGCGCGGACAATAGTCGAAATAACCGGCGCGAAAGTCGAGCCCGCTTATGTTGATCGCCGCGATATAGACAACATCCGCCGGCGTGTAGTGAACATCGAGAAGATCCGCCGCGAGTTGCGATGGCTTCCCACTTTCACAATCGAGCAGGGTCTTCGCCGAACATACCAATGGCTGAAAGAAACCTCCAAGTGAATCCCGGGGTGATTGCCGGCGTCCGAGAGGCGCGTGAGGCGGTCGCGCGAACGAACGAACACCCACGAGTGCTGTGTGTCGCTCCCGCCTGGAACGAAGGCGAACGGATTGCGCGAGTTGTCAGGGCGGTGCCTCGCGATTTAGTAGAAACAATTGTGGTCGTGGATGACGGCTCGACCGATGACACGGCCGATCACGCGGAGCGCGCCGGAGCAACGGTCATTCGGAGCGGAGCCAATCGCGGCGTAGGAGCGGCGATTCGCGGCGGCATCGACTACGCAGTCGAACACGGATATGACATTGTTGTAGTCGTATCGGGCGGCGGGAAGACTCCGCCCGAACAAATACCGCGCCTGCTGGATCCAATAATCAAAGGCGACGTGGAGTTGGCCCAAGGCTCACGTTATTTGGAAGGCGGCGAGTACTTGCGAATGCCTCTGCGTCGAAGATTAGGCACTCGCGGCTACACGATCCTCTTTTCCCTCTTCTGCGGCCATAAAGTGACGGACGCATCGAGCGGCTTCCGCGCGATCAAGGTTTCGTTGTTTGACGACAAGCGAATCAATCTGTGGCAGGACTGGCTGGATCGGTATGAGCTCGAGCCCTATCTACTCTTCAAGGCCTTGCGACTGAACCACAAAGTCATCGAGGTACCGGTGACGATCGAGTATCCAGAGACCGATGGCATCGCCTACACAAAGATGCGGCCGATTACGGATTGGTGGAAGATCTTCCGGCCCGTGCTGTTCCTTGGGCTGAGATTGAAACGCTAAACACAGGGCCAATCTACTCCCTTCTAATTGACAGTGAGTTTCGTTCAAAGTAAGCTCTCCGCCTGACTCGGGTTCTGGCAGGTTAGCTGTGCGTCAATCGTGAGACCGAAACCTGGGGAATACAGACCAGGGGTACTAGTGGCATTCTGTGTACGACCTAAATCGGACAGCAAAGCAAGCTGGGCGGCGTCCGCTGCGACCCCCTCAGCCCAATCCGATCGTAATGCTCCTGACAAATTACGCAGCGATTCACACCCGTTAGCGCCTACCCTTTCAGGCCATTCCGAGAGATAGCAGAAATGTTCGGCTTAAGTACATCGAGTGATGAGTTGGCCACTGGTTCCCTCGACAGCCACTTGATCGCCGCAACCAGGCTCATTCTTGCCGTATCGGCCGTTCTGATACTTGATTACACATCGATGGCCCGCTTCAATAGCGACGCAACGCGCCTGGTACTTGTCCTCTATATCGCGTATAGCGCAGCACTCTATCTGTTGACCGCCAGTCGCTTTCGACATAAGCAAGCAATTCCGATCTGGTCCCAGTGGACGGACATCGTCTGGTATACGTTGCTGTTAGCCCTCAGCGGCGGTTCCAATAGCATCTTTTTCTTCGGCTTCTTCTTTGCCATTCTGGTTGCCTCGTTTGAATGGGGCTTCACCTCGGGCCTATTGACTACTGTTGTCTCGTCGTTCCTTTTCCTGACGGTTGGCTTTGTGACGAGTGATCAGGGGTCGGCCTTCGAATTGAACCGCTTCCTGGTTCGTCTAATCTACCTGGCTGTGCTCGGGTATCTCATGTCGCATTGGGGCGGCCTGAAGGTTACATTGAATCGCCGCCTCAAACTACTGAAGCAAATAACAACACTTACCACCGCGCGCACGAGCGTTGACGCATTGATTGAGTCAACAATTGACCGACTGCGAGCCTTCTACGATGCGGACATCTACTTTCTTATCCTGGGTGACTCAGGCACCACCGACTACCGCTTGCACAGAGTCAAGCGTTACGACGCAGCCACCCCGACGGATGCAGAGCCAATCCCAGACGAAATGGTTCGAGTGCTGTTAGCACTTCCGGCCGAACACGCGGTTGTTTCCAGCGAAGGCCTGCTAGGATGGCGGGGGTTGGATCACATATACGATGTGACGAAACATGAGACTGAAACCAACCTCCGCGATGAACGTACGACGTTAGCTACTTTGCTCGACGCCAAGTCGCTTGTGACTGTGCCGTTGCGCAACCACAACCAGACGGTTGGTCGGCTCTACCTCACGTCTCAGCAGCGACGCGCTTTCGATATTTCGGATGCGGAGCTCCTTATCCAGGTAACTGACTATCTCATGCCAGTCATCGATAGCATTCGACTTGTGGATCGACTTGCAGCGGAAGCAGCGGACGAGGAACGTAAGCGAATCGCGCGCGACATACACGACAGCATAATCCAGCCATACATCGGTCTGCAGATGGGCCTGGCTGGTGTCCACCAAAAACTCGCCGCGGATGACGTCGACGCGAGCACCGACCGCAACAACCTGATGGAAGTAATCAGGGAGGCGGCCGCCGATACCGATCGTCTGATCGAGATGACCGGCGACGGGATCAATGACCTGCGACGCTACGTGCACGGGCTGAGAGATACCGGCGATAGTGAGGGCGACCTGACGTCGTCGGTTCGACGTTTCGCCTCAAAGTTCAGCCAGGCAACCAATATCGTCGTGCAGGTTAGAGCCGACGCCGATATCGGTGTGGATGATCGGCTCGCCTCGGAGATGTTCCAGATAATAGTTGAAGGCTTGAGCAATATCAGGCAGCATACGCAGTCAGCCCGCGCCTTTATCGATATGGAGCGTTCAGATAGTCGTCTCATTCTGCGCATCGAGAATGACGGAACAAGTGGCTCGACGCCGACGCCTTTCAAGCCGCGATCGATCGCTGAGCGCGCGCAGTCGTTGGGCGGTCGAGCCTACGTCGAGTTCTTCGGGGAGATGGGGACCTCCGTTATCGTCGAAATACCGCTTCAGGACGGATAGCCGGGCAATATGCCAGACTCCATCAAAGAACCTATCAGGATCCTGTTGATAGACGATCACGCGATCGTTCGTGCCGGACTACGTATGCTCATCGAGAACCACAAGGGAATGGTTGTGGTTGGCGAAGCAGGAACCCGCATTGACGCTCTTGCTATCGCAGCCCGCGAGAATCCTCACATCATTCTGCTCGACCTTGATATGGGCAAAGAAAGCGGTCTTGACTTCCTTCGCGAACTGCTGGGTACGGCCGCCGGCGCACGCGTCGTCATGCTGACCGGCGTGCGTGACCCCGAGGCGCATCGGCGCGCGGTTCACCTTGGAGCGATGGGGCTCGTATTAAAAGACAAGGCGGCGGAGGTCCTCATAAAGGCCATTGAGAAGGTCCACGCCGGTGAGGTGTGGCTCGATCGCTCTCTGACGGCAAGCGTCCTGTACGAGATGTCGCAAGCTGATCAGACGAGGAGAGCGGATCCGGAGGCCGAGAAAATCGGATCCTTGACCAGTCGAGAGCGCGAGATTGTCGGGCTCGTCTGCGAGGGACTCAAGAATAAGCAGATCGGAGAACGGCTGTTCATCAGCGAAGCCACCGTGCGCAACCATCTCACCTCAATCCTCAGCAAGCTAGAGCTGTCGGACCGCTTCGAACTCGCTCTGTACTCCTATCGTCAACATTTGGCGAAGCCTCCAAGTTAGCCTGATGCCTGCATATTCTTTGGATGCGCCAACCAGATTCCTGCAAAACGGCCGAATCCCTTCAACCACCGAGCATCTTGCGAGCCTGGGACTATTGTCCTACAAAGAAAGTGACTTCAGTCTGATGCATCTCCGGTGCCTTTTCGGTAGCATTGGACTCCCAATCCGAGGTGCTGCTTGTTGTGTGATTGGGATTCGGCCCCTGTTTCATCAAAGCTACACAATCTGTTTGACCGCTTCCGCGAGGGATAGGTTAGCCTGGGATTTCGGAGTTCGCGTAAGAGGTCTGTAGGCCTTCAAACCCAATGAGTGATAAATGAACCTCAACACGAAGGTCGTAGATAGACTGTCATACGATGGGATAGAGCGCCGCAACCGGCTGCGAATCTATGAACAGTTCCCCGCAAGAGTGCGCGCAAAGGACTCGGACGGCGATCGATTCGAGATCGATGCAGTGCTGGACAATATCGGACTTCATGGTCTGCATATGCATGTGGCCCGAGAGGTTGGGCGGGGCACGAACATATTCGTTATCGTGCGCCTTACTTCCTCAAATGATCGGTCCGTGTTCGCGCCAAGGCTCGCCCTCCAGGGAAACGTGTTGCGCGCGGAACCACAGCCTGATGGCTCGTATGGAGTCGCAGTTCAGGTTCAACGACGACGGCTTCTTTTGAACGCCTGAGGTTCTGGAAACGACGCAAAATCGACACGGCAGGTGTCGGTTCTCACTGAGCTAATCCGGACCTTCCAGTGACGCTCGTGGCGCAGGCCACTTAC
>DATLWF010000482.1:0-10137 GCA_035576605.1 Blastocatellia bacterium
CAACTCTGAGGCCCCTATCTGGATCGAGACGTTCTTCAACGCCGATCAGCAAACAGCCGCCTATGGTGTTCGCGAACTGTGCGACGTCTCTGCAGGTCTCTTGTTGCGCTTCAGCCTTTAGCCGGTCGCGGTCCGTAGCGGTCTTAGGTAGATTCCAGTTGTCGATAGTGGCTTTGAATTCGAGAACAACTGACTCGGGCGTGGTTCCGATCTCGACGACAGCAGCTAGCTCTTCAACTGTCTGGACATATTCAGGCTTCATCACGACTCGAGTGGGACAATCACCCGGTCATATTCCACACCGCCATCCTCATCATATCCTTCGGGCTCTTCCTCAGCTCGAACATCGCGGATGCTTCAAACCCGCTGTGCATCATGCAATTCTTGCAAAGCCGGTCCTCACGCGATTCCCAGTAGGGCCAATCGACGCCGTTCCAGAACTCGTCCCAGGTCTCGTAGTACTTCTGACCGATCAAGTAACACGGGCCTTTCCATCCGCGAGGCGTGCGGGTCACCGTGCTCCACGGCGAGCAGTTGTAATCCCGCATTCCTGCCGTGAACTCCAGGTACATAGGCGTAGACATCAACCGATACTTCTTGGAAAGCTCGAGCACGCGTTTGAACTTGGTTTGAATCTCGACCTGCGAAAGAAAAATGTCGCGATCCACTGACTCGTAGTGATAGCCGGGCGAGATCATCATCCCATCGACGCCAAGTTCTGATACGAGCTTGCATACTTCCTCGATCTCGCTCATCTGGGTTTCTTTGAAGACGGTCGTGTTCGTGGTGACGTGGTAGCCCAACTGCTTGGATTGCTTGATCATCTCGATCGCCTTGTCAAAGACTCCCGCGCGATCGCACACGAGGTCGTGAGTCTTCTGCATGCCGTCGAGATGAACGTTGATCGTCAACCGCTTGTGCGGGGCGACTTTTCCAAAGAGATTCTTGTCGAGAAGCAGCGCGTTCGTGCAGAGGTAAATGTGCCGTTTGCGCTCGATGATTCCTTCGAGCAGCTCTTTCAGCTCGGGATAAATCGTGGGCTCGCCGCCGCAGATCGAAACAATCGGCGCGCTGGATTCTTCAACCGCACCCAAGCAGTCTTCGAGCGACATTCGATCTTCGAGCTTGCCGGTGTGCCGTTCTAGCGCACATCCCAGGCACGCGAGGTTGCAGGTGTAAAGAGGCTCGAGCATCAGCACCATTGGATAGCGCTGGTTGCCTTTGAGCCCGTTCCTGACCTGATGCGCGATGGCATCAGTCGTTATGTGCATTGGAAATCTCATAGTTAATCCGCTTAGAGTACCGCCTTAGGCGGGATTTTTGGTTACTGGAATTCCGCCTGAAGGCGGTACTCTGAACTTTATCTCCAAACTAGTCCTTCTCAACTCTCTTCTCATACATCCCAAGCGCAAGCAACGGAAAGTAAGTCGCATAAAGATGGTAGCGCAAGTAAAACACTCCGGGAAACCCCGTGCCCGTCCAGTAGTCATCTCTCCACGAGCCGTCTTCGCGCTGGGTCTTAATAAGGTACTCGATCCCGCGTTTCAATCCGTCGGTTTGATCTTCGGCGGCCATCAAACCCAATAGAGCCCACGCCGTCTGCGAAGGCGTGCTCGGCCCTTGCCCCTTGCATCCGGGATCGTCGTAGCTTCTTGGCGACTCGCCCCACCCTCCGTCCTCGTTCTGATTCGCGCGAAGCCAGCACCCTGCCGCTTGATACCGAGGCTCCATCATGTCCTCGCCTATGCGATTCAGCCCGTGCAAAGCGAGCCAGGTGCCGTAGATGTAGTTGCATCCCCAGCGCCCGAACCACGAGCCGTCGCGTTCCTGCTCTTTGGCCAGAAATCCAAGCGCCCTTTGCACAACCGGATGATCCCGGCTGAAGCCAAGAGCCGAAAACGTCTCGACTCCGCGACCGGTGATGTCGCTGGTTGATGGATCGATCATCGCATTGTGATCGGCGAACGGGATCTGAGTCAGAAACTGTTCGTCGCAGTCGCGATCAAAGGAGGCCCATCCGCCGTCCTTATTCTGCATCGTCAGGACCCACGCCAACGCGCGGTCCATCGCTTCGCGCCTGGACTGCTCACGCCGCCGGTCGCCAAAGCGAACCTTGCTGAGCGCTGTCAGCACCTGAAACGTGTCATCGACGTCCGGATAAAACTCGTTTGCGTATTCGAAGTACCATCCGCCGGGCTGGCCTTCGGGGTTCTTGACCTTCCAATCGCCAACCCCTTTGACTTCTTTCTCCAGCACCCAGTCAGCCGCTCTTTGCAGCGCGGGATGGTCGGCAGGTAAGCCCGACTCGGCCAATGCGTTCATCGCAAGCGCGGTGTCCCAGACCGGCGAGAAACATGGCGCGACCCGCAATGTGTCGCCCTCTTCGATCTCCAACTTCTCGAGCTCGCGAATCTGTGACGCCATCAGCGCATGATCGTTGTCGTACCCGAGACATCGCAGCGCGATGATTGAGTTGATGATAGGCGGAAAGATCGCGCCGATACCGTCGCTCTTGTCGAAGTGGTCGATCATCCACTGTTCGCAGGTCTTCAGCGCTTTCTCGCGCGAGGGCGACCACCGCTTGCGTTCGAGCAGCTTCAGCGTGTAGTCAGTGGTGTTGAAGATTGTCCTCCAGAAGCCTCGTCGCGCCGACATGTTCACCGACTTGTCCAGCAGAAGCTCGCCGATGTTCTGTTGCTCGGGAACCGGGCAATACGGTTTGCTGGCCCAAATCACCGCGAGAGGAACCACTATGCCGCGGGTCCACGCGGACATCTCGTACAGATTGATCGGGGCCCAGCTCGGCAATAGAACGATCTCAGGTGGAACCGCGGGACATCGCTCCCAGGGGTACTGCCCGAAGATGGCCAGGTAAATTCGAGTGAAGCTGTTGGCCGCATCAAGCCCCCCGAGATCGCAAATGACTTCGCGGGCTTTCTTCATATGCGGAGCGTCGGGCGGATCCCCGATCATCTTCAGCACAAAGTAAGCTTTCGCCGATGCGCTGACTTCCGCCGGTCCGCCTTCGTAAATAGCCCAGCCGCCTTCGGGGAGCATCTTCTGGCGAATGTAGTTGGCTGCTTTGCGGCAGCGATCTTCATGCAGGCGGCCGATGAAGTGCATCGTCAGAACGTATTCGGATTCGAGGATCGTGTCGCCTTCCAGCTCGCCGCACCAGTGGCCGTCAACGTGCTGAATCTGCAGCATGTAGTCCCGGGCCGCCTGAACCGCGCGGAGCACACCGGTACGCAGCCCTTCGTCCACTCTCTCGAGCGTCGCTTGGTTCATATTCAACATTGGGCCTACAACCTAATCCTTCTCCCTAGTTTTACGAGCCTAGGCTCAGATTCCGGGGTCCCACCTAAAGGCCAAAATAATACTAAGGTTCAGGGCTGCGTATCAAGCAAGGTTCACGACGGGTCATGATTCGATTGGCTTTCTGCGTGACCTTTGCCCGGCGTTTTGCGATGAACGCTAACCCGGAATCCTTCACAGCAGAGGCGCCGAGCACGCAAAGACGGCGCGGAGATTTGCAAGTTTGGAGTGTACGTCAAGCCATCAGTTTTTCAGGATGCAGCAGTTCCTGAGGTAAGGCGAAATGAACGTTCTCGTCCTCACCCGGCTGCTCCTCGAACTCAATCGCGCCCATCGCCCGCAGATGCTCGAGCACCCGAATGACCAATTCTTCTGGCGCGGACGCGCCGGCGGTCACACCTACGACCCTCGCCCCCTCCAGCCACGATGGGTTGATCTCGTTCTCGTCATTCACCAGATAGGCCGGTGTGCCCGCAACGACGGAAACCTCGCACAGACGTTGAGAGTTCGAGCTGTTCTGCGAGCCGACAACGAGCAGCACATCTACCCGCTCGGACACCTCTTTGACCGCGTTTTGGCGGTTCTGAGTCGCGTAACAAATGTCGTCCTTTGCCGGAGAGGTTACGCGTGGGAATCGTCGCTTCAGCGCTTCGATAATCTCGGCAACGTCGTCCAGCGACAGCGTCGTCTGCGTCAGGTACATCACTCGATCCGGGTTCGGAATCTCGAGCCGCGCGACGTCTTCAACCGAACTGACCAACTGCATAGGCGCCTCACCCATTGTGCCTTCGACCTCTTCGTGACCCGGATGGCCGATCAACACCATCGAATAACCGTCGCGCGAGAAGCGGACCGCCTCCAGGTGGACTTTTGTCACCAGCGGACAGGTCGCGTCAATCACTCGAAGTCGCTTAGTTTGGGCGAGTTCGACCACCTGAGGTGAGACGCCGTGCGCGCTGAAGACGCACACCGAGCCGTCAGGTATCTCTTCAATGCTATCGACGAAGATAACATCGCGTTTACTGAGGTTTTCGACGACGTAGCGGTTGTGAACGATCTCGTGGAAGACATAGATCGGCGGCGGGAAGAAATCCAGGGCACGTTCGACGATATCGATGGCTCGCACGACGCCGGCGCAGAAACCGCGAGGCTTTGCAAGCACTACTTTCTTAATGGACATCAATCAATCCTCCCGGTGCCGGACACTCTGACGGTTTTCGATAATATGCCCCGCGAGTAAGGTTGGAGTATAGCAACCGGGGTAGGCTTGCTCAAACTGGCTCAGGCCCTGATCGGCTACTGAACCTCCGCTTGAACCGACAAACCTGAGCGCTTTGCTACAAAAGTAGCCTGAGGTGAGGCTGAATAATTGATGCTAGATTATTGGCAACTCGCTGGTTCTCAACCTGGTTTTTGCTTCACAGTTATAGTCTTCCCTGCTATCAGCATAGTACCTACGCGAGCGAGTTTGGTCTTGTTGACTGACACCGAGTAAGTCACCACTCCGTTGCCAACACCACTGCCACCCGAATTGAGCGTTACCCAACCAGCATTGCTTGTCGCAGTCCAGCCGCATCCGGCCGACACTGCTACATCCACGGTTCCTGTCCCTCCGTTGCTGGGGAACGACTTGCTCTTCGGCGAGACTGTGACTGTACAGTCGTTGATTCCATCCTGACTGACGGTAAAAGTCTGACCGGCGATGCTGAGAGTGCCTGTTCGCGGGCCCCCGAAATTGTCTCTTAGCAAATAGGTCACAACACCGTTGCCGGTGCCGCTCGCTGCCGAAGTAAGGGCTATCCAGTCGGCGTTGCTCGTAGCGGTCCAACCACACCCGTTCGGCGCCACCACATTCACAGTGTCCTCGCCTCCCAACGATGTGAAAGACTTGCTGAGCGGATTTATCGAGTAAGCGCAGGTTTGCCCATTGGCCGTCTGAAGTGCGTAAAGGTAGCAGTGCAAATTATCGGCAGGCTCACCTGAAATGGTGGTGCCCATGTAAACGGTCGTTCCATCCGTGCTAAACCGCCCTTGCGCGAACGGGAATTCAAACATCCCGGGATAAGGCTCGCCGGGCAGGTCTATCCGCCAGAGGAACTGGCCGCCCGTACTGAACGCTTTGAACGATCCGGGTAAACCATAATTGTCCCGGCCGCCAACCACGACCACGTCATTCAGAGGACTAACCGCAGGACCTTCTTCAAACCCCACGCCCGGAACCCGCCATAAAACCGCCCCGGTTTGCCCATTCAAAGCCGCCAACGCGCTCTGATATTGGGTAGCCACGTAGACCGTTCCGTCAGGACCTACATCGGGCGGAAGATCACTGCCACTGCCTAATTCAGAATAGGCGCTCCACCGCACCGAACCGTTTGAAGGGTTATAAGCCGCAACACCCACGCTTATACTGCCGTTCGGTGCTACTGCTACTTGAGGACCCCGAGTGATCCCGCCCAGCGAAGTCGCCCATCTCTGATTGCCGTTGAGACTGAATGCGTATAAGTGTCCATAGACATTGGTGGTGCTATTATCGCAAGTGAAGTAAAACTGATCCGGCTGTCCGCCTGCGGAAGCAGGGCCAAAAACGAGCTCGAGCCCGAGCTGACCATGTTCGGCCAATATCGGATCACCATGGTTGCTCCAAACGAGATGACCATCAACCGGGGAGAGCGCTATGGCTCCCAGACCAACCAGGTCCATAGCTGCATAGACTTTGCCATCCGGGCCGACCGCAGGGCCGCCAATCACCCCTTGACTGTCTGGGTCTGTGAACTGCCATACAAGCGTGCCCGCGGGGCTAATTGCTTGAATAGTACCACCGCTTGCGATGTACGTGGTATTGTCCGCTCCGACGGCAACAGGGCCTGCAGGATATCCGCCCTGGAAGATCCATTTCACGCTGCCATCTGGTCTAAGCGCGTACAGATGTCCATCAACATCCTGGAAGTAGATCGTGCCATCCGGCCCGATTGTAGGTCGAAAACTCATGTAGTCTCCGTCGACTTCGAACTGCCACCTGATGCTTCCGTTTGCCAGTGGCGCTTTGACATCAAGCGACAGATTGTTGTCCTTAACATCAAGCAGCAGATTATTGCTGGAGCCGGAGTTCGCGATTATCTGGACTGATACACTAGCGGTCTGGATAGGTTCGGGTACGTATGCCACGACCAGAGTATCAGACCATCGGCTGACGGGCGCCGGCACTCCGTCAATCAATACCTGGCAGCCAGCGTTGATTGAGCCGAAGTTCGCGCCGAAGATTCGCAGCCGCCCGGCTCGCGCGAGCGTCGAGGCTGAGACGCTGTCAATTCGCGGAGAACTGGATTGCCGCGAAGAGAAAGTGGCTCCAGGCGCAGCGCCTGCGAGACAGACAATTACTAATACCAGAAATGATTTGAGTGACTTCTTCATAGCACCACCCGTGTAAGACGGAATTACGAAATGAAGCGATCTCGATAGTCGATCGCTTGAATGAAAGTTTAATCCCTGTTAACAGCGCGCGATATGACGGCCATCACACCTCATCGTGACAGTGGTCACGCTTGAAAATAAGTATTACCAACTAATAGAGTCCCGTCTGTGCAATAAAATACACTGGATGTGATTTACGGTTTGTGCAGAGGAAGGTAGTTATTGTAGTGGGAGCTCTTTCCTACAGTCGATCATGTTTATCCGCCGGAGGTCGACCCGACGACGCGTGCAACTGGGTCACGACGTCAATGTTGCGAAACAGCGGAAAATCGGACTTGACTGTTGAAGAACCTGGATGGACTCTATTCGAACTTCCGCTTGAGCGTGCGTGGGAGGGCCTCATATCGTAGGCTATGCAAGCGACTCCAACCCATGCGAAAGCGCGTGCCGGCCGCGCGCGGACCGAGCGACCTTCTTCACCGCAGGCAATTGCTGGCCGGTCATCTCGATGTAGACCTTCTCCACCTGAGCCGCAAAGCCATCCCCCTTACCGACGTAACGCGCGATCTGAGCGTCCGCAGCGAGCGTGGTGTTGATCAGCTCAATCGCATCCCGCACTTGCTGTGGTGACTTCTTAGCTTTCACCAGCGCGCCTACTTGATCGCGCAGTGACTTGAAGAATCGCTGCTGATCCGCCAGCACCGTTTCGACTCCCCTAGGACCGTGACCGGGACATACGATACGAGCGCCGAGCTTGCGGGCCGCTTCCAGGGTTGCGACCCATTTCTCGACATCGCCGTCGCCGACGAAGTTGTACGGGCCGTTGACGCACGCATCGCCGGTGAACAGGATGCGTTCGTTTGGCATCCACGCAAAGGCATCGCCATGCGTGTGCGCGACGCCAAGGTGCATAAGCTCGACGCGGTGCTTGCCATCGTCGAAGACCATCTCGCGAGGGAATAGAACTGACGGTGGCTTGAGCTTTGTCGCGGCAACATCAGGGCGCGTCTTGGCGGTGTCTTCCCAGCGGCCGGGCTTGCCGCCGTAGTAGCCGGTCTCGTATCGCTTCAGCTCGTCGAGCACGCCGGTGTGAGCTACTGGCGTCGCCCCGTTCTCGACCCAGACCTGATTGCCATAAGCGTGGTCGCCGTGATGATGCGTGTCGAACGCAAACCGAATTGGTTTGTCGGTCAGAGCGCGTATCTTGGGTAGTATTTCTTTTGCGCCCGATGGGAAGTTTGCGTCGATCACCAGAACGTAATCTTCGAAGATGACCCAGCCGTTATTGCAGTGACCCCGAACGAGGTTGCCTTCGTGGAAGTAGACTTCAGGGGCGAGCGGGTCTACCTTGCCGACTTCCAGCCTCGACGCGGCCACCAACGCCTTCGCCTCTTTCATCGACAGCCCCAGCAGGGCCGCGCCCCCGATCAACATCTCTCGCCGCTTGATGTCGCACATCTTCTGAGTTCCTCCTTGATAGATTACAAGGTTGGCATTATATGGCCTGCTCGGACGACTCACAATGGATGGCGCGGAATGCGAGGTCGGCCGCGTTCAACTACTCAAAGCTTTTTATTTTTGGTCTTTCCTTGCTATTTACCTTGACCTTGATCTTCCCAGCCTGCTAAAACCGGCGCGTGATTCACCCCACCATCGTCTTCGATCTCAGCCAGATCAAGTATGAATTTGAGCGTTTCCTGCTCGGCGGCGACTTCGATCTCTTCGAGGACGACCGTGCTTTAGCGAAGACTGATGCCGCCCACAGCACGGCGGAATTTTCCTATGGCAAACTTATCCTGTCGTGCTGGGGCGACGGCTGGTCGCGCTCGTGGCGCGTCATCTCATGCGAGATCTCTCCCGAACGATTGATAATCGAATGCGCGAAGCAGATGAGGCTCAAACGATGCGCGCTCACCTTGAGCCGGGGCGCGGGCGTTCGGCAAGCGGCACAGGCCCGGAAGGAATTTGCGCGCAAGCTGGCGACGATGATCGAAGCCAACCTGCCCGGGATTCGCATCGAAAGAGCTGTTACCGCTCGCAACGATCGCAGCCATCTTTCCGGAGTGCACGCGCGCCTGGTGATTCGACATCGAGGAAAGCGATTGGCCGGTATCGGGGTGAGCGAGAGCGAGCTGCAGCCCAACGTAGACGCGGCGCTTGCGGCTGGACTCACATGGCTCGACGAGCTTCGGCGCAGAAGCGATTCGGTCGAAGGCTTGATGCTCTTCGCGCCTCGATGTGACACTATCGCGATTCGCCTCAGCGGAATCTCTCCCGCGACAAAGGTCTCGCTCTTCCGGATCGACGAGACAAAGGGCACGATCGAGTCGGTATCGCCATTCGATCAAGGCGATCTGAACGACAGCTTTCGCAAGGCGGCCCGTCGCGCTCATTGGCCGCGGCCGGGAATGCTGCCGCCCGACTGCGCGATGCTCGTCGAGTCGGTGCGAAGGCTCGCACCCGATCAGATCGAGGCACACCATCGCGGTCCGTGGGTTTCGCTTTCGATTCGTGGTCTTGACGTCGCGCGCGTTTGGATCAATCGCCGGCGAGTCGAGTTTGGAATCGGCGAAGCGCGGCTGAAGCTTGATCACCGCAACGAACAGGAGCTGGAGAGGCTGATTCGGGAGACGATCTCGCGCCGGCGTCCCGAATCCGAGCTTCGAAACGAGATGATGTTTCGGTTTCAGCCGGAGCGCTGGCTCGAGTCGATCATCAGCCGCGATGTCACCGCGTTGGACTCGACGCTCGATCCGAGGTTTGTCTACTCGCAAGTCCCGACATATCGAGGCGAGCAACGCACCTTCATAGACCTACTGGCTGTGACCCGCGACGGGCGGCTTGTGGTGATGGAGTTGAAGGTGAGTGAAGAAACCGAGTTTCCATTTCAGGCGCTGGATTACTGGTTGCGAGTTGAGTGGCACCGCTCGCGAGGAGATTTTCACCGGCGCGGCTATTTCGAAGGACTGAGCCTGGTCGATGCGCCGCCGCTCTTGTATCTGGTCGCGCCGCTGTTTCGTTTTCACGAGACGACGAAGCTGATCGCGGCTTCCATTCACCAGCGCGTGCCGGTGTATCGAATCGGGATCAACGAAGACTGGCGCCGCGGAGTGAAGGTGTTGTTGAGAGAGAGACTGAACGGGGAGTAGAAGGGCAGAAGGCAGAAGGCAGAAAGCAGTAGGCAGAAGGCAGAAGGCAGAAGGCAGAAAGCAGAAGGCAGAAAGCAGAAGGCAGAAAGCAGAAGGCAGAAAGCAGAAGGCAGTAAAAGGCAGAAATCAGTAGGCAGAAGCATTTTTCATTTGTCATTTTCCATTTGTCATTTTTCATTTGTCATTTTTCATTTGTCATTTTTCATTTGTCATTTTTCATTTGTCATTTTTCATTTGTCATTTTGGGAAAGAGGTTAGGCGA
>DATLWF010000483.1:0-7154 GCA_035576605.1 Blastocatellia bacterium
TGCGGGTCCTTGAGGTAGCGGCCGCGTAGTGAGTCAGAAATAAACTGGGACAGTTCCTCGGGTGTTTTGCCTTCAGCCTTCACTCGTTTCAGATACGGCATCATGAATGTGCCGTCGGCGGTGATCTGATAGGTGTTTGACAACTCGTTCGCGTCTTCTATTCGAACCTCTACAACATCGCGCGCTCCGATGCGGTAGTCCTGATCAGGCGCAACGATGATCGTCGGTGTTGTGCTGGGTTCGGCGCCCGTTTGCGCGGGCGGTTGAATCTTCGGCTGCTGCGGGCGAGTCTGTGCGCCGGCGGGTGCAAACGCAATTACAAGGAACAGGGTTGCTGCTCCGATAAGGATTGGTCGCGTCGTCCTGGTTCGGTTGATCATGAACGTACTCCTGTTGCGAAACGAGCGCCGTGAGCAGCGCCTGAATATCTCGACCGGGAGCAACATCTCCGGTTATTGTCCGGTCCGGGTAACGGGCACGAATTATAACACCCGGCGCCTGTCAGTTACTACTGTTCCTTTAGCGAGAAATCGTCGAACCACACTGTTCCGCGCGTCGGTTCGTCGTAGCTGAATTTGGGCTTGCGTTTTATTGAGATGAAGACCGCTGACATCCCACCGCTCACGCTTTGAGGGGACACAAAATCGACCGAAAGCCGTTGCCAATCGCCGGAGCCTCGAGAGACCGGCTCGGAAGCCGCTATCCATACCGACGAAGCGCTATTTGCCACAACCACTCGCGGGCCTTCAGGTGTGTCCAGCTCGCTCGTCTTCGCATAACACTCAAGTGTGTACCGCGCACCCGGCCGAACCGGCACCAGTTGCTTGATCTCGTTGTCGAGTTGCGTTGTGTCCCGCCCGGCAAATTCTATCTTCAGCGATCGCGAGCCACTATGAGCCACGGCGGCGTCTATAGTTAAACGCGCGTACTCGCTTCGGCCGAACAACCAGTCGAACTGAGCAAAATTCTTCAAGAGGTCCATTTCGAAACCGCCGTTCCACACTAGCGTCGATTGGCGGTCGGCGCCCGCCAGATCGCTCCAGAAGTCCCGCGCCGGTCGCAACTCCCCGGCGGCGATGAGCGCATTCAAAAAGGCCGCGGTTTCCGTTGAAGCAGCGAGATGGCTTTCGCGGTCAATGCTACCGAAGACGCTCTCCGCTTCCGCCGGCCGCGACACTCTCAGCAGAAACTGCGCGAGTGTGAGCCTGGCCCTCGGACCGGTTCCGGTCGCGATTTGGAGCGCGTTTACATCTCCGTGCGAGGCGCGCCACAAAAGATCGAGGGTGCCCGGCAAGAGTTCGTTGTTGGCGGCCACAGCAATTCGGAACTCGTCCAGTGACTGCGCCAGTTTGCCCTCTCTGACCAGCAGGTTCCCCAACCGGTAATGCACATCCCAATAGTGGGGAGCCAGCGCGCGCGCGGCCTCGAGTGACGCTTCTGCGGCTGAACGATCGCCTTCTGCTTCTTCGATTGAAGCCAGCGTGATCCTGAAGCGGTAGTCGTGTGGCGACAGATCGACCGCGCGCCGCGCATGCGCTTTGGCGTTCGCCAGATCGCGATCACTCTCGGAGAGCTCGGCGGAAGCCATTCGAGCGTTCAATCGAGCGGAGTTGGGGAAGTACCCGACCGGGACTTGAAGCGTGTCACGCGTCACCAGGAGACGATCATCGGCAAGCGTGCCAATGACGAACATCGATATTATGAGCACGACCAGCAGCAAGCTGCCGGCGAGCGCCAATATCGCAAGGGCCAACCTTCCGCGCAAGTTGTTGAGATTCAGCTTAAAAACCATTGCATTCACTGACTTGGTGCAGTCTCGTGTCTTTGTGTCGTAGTGGCGAGCGCGCTTTTTTCAGCAGCCTGCGACGGACGTTACATCTGACCCGACCCCGGGCGGCTGCAATCCGGGCAGGCTACGCCCGGATATGTTAAGCCCAAAAGGGAAGCCGCAGCTCGCAGCAGCAGCACTTTCAACGGAACTTTTGCTACTCGTCTCGTGTCGAGGCAACGCAATGCTCGGCTCCAGAGCGACGGATAAAGGCACGTGCACCAGGATCAGTTGTATGCGTGTGATGTTCTGGCTTTCGCGCGCGTACGCGCCTTTGTGGTGGGATTCGAACTACGCTTCAAATGACCCACTCTTGCGTCACCCTGCACTTCCTGCGGTATTCACTTGTCAATCTCTCGAATACCGGGAGCGCACAAAGCATACTGTCGAGCTTTCGAGTTGTCAACACAATCGAAAGAAACGACTTCGGCGCTCTTTGCGCCCGTTCTGGAGCACGAGCGGCGGACGAGAAAGGCCGCTTTCCAGCGCCTCTGCTACAAGCTTCGGGCAGGTGTAAATCGGGGATCGCCGCTGCCTCCAGGCTGCGCCAGGCTCGTGACCGCCAATGACCCGGTAAGAGCGACCTGTCATCCGGAAGAGGCGAAAAAAGAGTAGAACCACGTATGATTTCTATGGAGGCTCAGCCGGCGTGGCGATCCTGTCCCAGAAGATGTAAACCGTGAAGTTCTCACTCTTGATCTCCGTGTTCCTCGCGTAGCGGCCGAACAGGTCAAACGTCTTCACGCGAGGGTCGTTTGCCATCATACAGACAGTCGCGAAGCGGTTTGCCGCCAGCCATTCGTCCCGGCGAGAATACGGATTGAAGGCGTTCTCCAAACCTGGCGGCGGCAATCGACGAGCTTCAAAATAGACTTGCTCGAACGCGAACACCCACCCGTCGCCGGGGGTAACCTGGTTTACCTCTCTGGCTATGGCCTCCATTGTTTTGTGATCAGCATGGAAGATCTCACGACGCATCCTGTACAACTGCCATCCGAGGCCTATGGAATACAAGACCACCAGCGCTGGGATCACGAGGACTCTTCGTCCCGAGAACCAACCCAATGTGCCGATGGCATGAAGCCCCGTTGCCGCGAGAACGACGGCGAACGGCGTCAACAGCACAAAGTAGAAAGAGAATGTAGGTCTCGGAACCATCAGGTAGACGCTCAGGACGACCGTCAACCATGCGCAAAGATAAGACTCGGATCTTCGCTCCCTGTTCAGTTCTGCTCGTCCAGAAGTGAACACCAACCCGACGGCTGCAAGCGCCACCAACACCAACCCCTGAATCGACCCGAACCAATCGAAGATCTCTCTTAGGTTCCAACGGATCATATTCCCTTCCGACCCCACACGATGGAAGAGATGATATTCGACGAGGTCGAAGAAGACCTGCCGCGGCGCCAGCAGACCCAGCAATATCAGCGGCAGCAATGGAAGCGCGGCCCCGCCAACGAAACTCAAACACTTTCTTCGCCGGTCGCCTGCGTGGTCATACCGTGCAAGCCATATTACCAAAACCACCAACACCGGAGCGGTCAGAAGCGAAGAGGCCGCCGCGGCCCCGGCTCCCAGGCCCGCCAGGAACGGGAGCAACGTCGCGGGTTTATGAACCGCCGCCACCGTCAGTCGAAACGAAGCCGCCGTCAGGAACAGGCAAAGTCCAAACGGGAGCGCCACCGTCCCATAGCTCAGCACGTAGAAGTTGAGACCCAGCAACGCCGCGGCGGTGATGGAAATTGCCAGCCGCCGTCCTGTGTCGCTCAATCCGGAGTAGACCTGGTGGACTACGACGACGATGCAACCGCCAGTGAGCAGTGCCGACAAGACGTGAGAGCTACGCCAGTTCTCGCCGAAGATTCGCATCCAGGCGGCATTCAGGTAGATGAACAAAGGCGGGTGCTGATAGAAGAAGTCCAGGTAGGGTCTCTTTCCAGCGTTGATCAGTTGGGCGGCCAGCAGATGAAAGGATTCGTTTCCGAAATAAGCTACTGCTTGCGAGTACGCCAGTAGCGCAATTACCAATGTCGCTGGAGCAATCCAGAGCAGGCGCGGCGACCGCCGCTGGTTGGCTCTTAAGTAGCTCACGCTTCCGGGCCGTTACTTGAGGTGAGAAAAAGATCGCCTGCTTGTTTATATCGTTGCTTCGCTACCTCGCACCACAGCGTAGTCCTCGTGCGAGAGAGTCGTCTGCCTTTTTTCCGTCGCGACCGCTTGTGTAATATCTGTATTCCGCACGCAAAGGCGAGTGCCTATGCGCACGTGGAGACATTGCAGAGGCCAGAGCAGCACTGAGCGCTCGAGGTGCACGCCGATCCCGAAGGCAGACAGTTCGCTGCTTGCGCCGCTGAAGGAGCAATGATTGAAGTCACCACAGGCAAGGCCACCGCAGCCGCCAGCCCGATCCGCTTCATAACCTCGCGTCTTGATAGACCGGCTTTGTGTTCGGGGAGTTTTGCGCTCTCCTGGAGCAGGTGGGTCTTGCTGAGCTGCTCGACGCCGAGCCAGATTACATCCTCGTCTACGGGCGCATTAATTTCTTCCTCAATCGCGCGCGCTATCTGTTCCACCGATCTCTTGCCGTCGCAGTACTCCCATACCCGAGCCGCCGTCGAGTTCAGACAGTGAGCTTTGTTCCGTTCACGATCGTACACCAGTACCTCGCCTGACAGTTCTTGCACCACAAGACCTACTCTTCGCGCTTCTGGTATTAACTGCTCTTTTGCTCTTTTCATTATTAGCTCCCGTTCCCTGCCAGCGACCGGTAAACGACGAGGTTCACTGCCCCGGGTTATACTATTCACTCGTAACTCTTGTCAACAGAAATGAAATCAGGAGCGAGCAAACCTCTCGAAGATGAAATCGACCACCTGCCGCGCCTCGCCTCTGGTCCCCTTCAAAACCGGAGCCAGTGAGACCACCCCGCGAATAGCTTCGAGCATAGCCTCGGGTTGCCGGCGCGCGGAGACGGTGTTGGCCATCAACTCAAGCGCGCCCTCGCCCTCAGAGAGCTTGCGCGGACGCCACCGGGCTCCCGGTTCGTACTTGCTCACCACCACCATTCCAACCGGCAGAGGTTTGACTCCAGAACGTCCACCCAATGTCTCTACCTGATGCTTCTTTGGTTTCTTGAGATGACCGTTCCCTCGGATCGACAATGGCCTTGCGTAATGATGCACACGCCCACGTTCGTCGAGCACTGCGTATTCATCTGAGTAATAAGTGGCTCCGGCCTTCACCAGCGCCGCGACCAGGCTGGTTTTCCCGCTGAAGCTTCGGCCGGGTATGACTATCGCTTTTCCTCGCAAAGCGACGACCCCTGCATGGACAAAGACCCGACGCGGCGCAGTCTCGGCCACAAAAAGCTGTAAGTCTGATTCAAACGCGTCGGTTGCCTGATGTAGCTTCGGCGTCGAGGCGATTTGGCTCTCATCCGCGTACACCAGATTGAGACGACGAAGTGTGCCGACCTGTCCTTTGGCCCCGATCACAAACGAATACATTCGATCCACGTTGAGTGATCGCGAGCGTTTCCACCCCGGAGGCAGGTGCGGCAGAATCCGCTCAAGCACGCCCTCCCGGTTCACACGAATGCCAACGCGCACTCCGTATGAGGTAAAGCACATGCTCTCGTCCCACAACTGGCTCTCAATCTCGTCCTTCGAAGCGGTCTCAGTCTTCCCACGACGCAAGTTTGATTTCGACACCGACGCCCCCATCATCGTTTCTGTTTTGAACCGCGCTCACCCGTTGACTCATCTAATCCTGGTCGTCGGATCGCCAAACAATATCCACGTAAGACGAGCGTCTTTGTTCAGCCCTTTTGACTTGGCTTGCAAAGCAGTCTCTCCCAGGGTCCGCGAACCGTTTGCATCGAACAGCCGTCTGAACATCTCCATATTCATCACTCCCTGATCGCTCGGCAAAGTCATTCCTGACGACGCCCAGACCGCAACGGCGCCGCCTTTTTCGGCGCGAAGGAGCGATTCGGCAAGGCTGTCGAGTTGCGCGTCGTGGAAGTAACCATTCAGACACGTCATCATGACAAACAACGACAGACTGTCCACGTTACTCAATCCGTCGGCATCCTCAACCGTCAACAGACCGCCGCGCCAGCCGTTCATGTTGCCGTGACCGTCATAGTTGATGATCTTTTGCCCGCGATTGATGGCGTCCAGCAAGAGGCTTTTTGCCGTCGCCGGATCGAGCCCGCCGCGATTGATTTGCTCGACGCGCTGATCGGCCGGGATTATGCTGCGCAACTCGGCAGTTGACGTTTCAAAGTTGATTCCGTCCAGGCTATCGTCAGCGACCAGCAGCACTCCCTCGGATCGCGATCGTGACCCCCGATCGTACCCGACGATCTTGGCTACGATGCCGGCGGCTTCTCGCTGCGACCGAATCGGCAAGCGGCCCATTGCCATCTCGGCCAACCCATCGCCGTTGAGATCGGCCAGCCAGTCGTCACTGGCGGTCTCCATCAACTGCGTGTCAATCAACCTGGTTGGCACCAGGTCGTTCGCGCCGAACCCGAGATAGTTCTTCGGATCGAAGCTCGCGTCGCCGGCCAGTATCACAAAGCTCGGCGCGATCTTCCAGTTGCCGCGCGCATAGGCGAGGAAGTCCTGGATCGCCTGCGGGGTCTTGTTGCCGTAGCTGAACTCGTCGTAGACGTCCTCAATGTCAACGACCGCCACCTTGTAGCCCTGACTCTGACGCAGCGTCTTGAGCGGTTCAAGCGCCATCATGAATTCACGACGAGTGAAGATCACGAGGTTTGCCGCGTTGTTCGATTGCCGCCACGCCGACGGCTGATCGAGCGTTATGTTAGCCGCGCGCTGCGCCGTGTCGTCGGTCAGCGCCAGCAGTGTGCGCAAGCCCGAACCTTGCACGCTGAGGGTCACCGAGTAGCCCGACTTGCCCGGCCTGATAGCGCCCAGCATCTCCTGTGGCGCATTCGGGTTGGTCACGTCGAACACGCGCACTGCCGCGCTTGTGAAGCCGTCAATGCTAACCACCTGCTTAGGCGACGCATTGAATCGCAACTGGTTGCTATCGGCGACGAAAGTGTGCCAATAGGTCATCCGCACATAGTCTGCCAGGCTTACATCGGAGGGCCCGCCAAGGGGGACAAGCCGCACGATATTTGCGCCTTCCTTGAGCAGCGATTGCACGACGGACAAGCGCGCTGTGCCTTCGTCCTGGCCGTTGAAGGCGACTTCCCCGGCGCGCGTGCCGTTGATCTGCACTTCAACACGATGGCCGGTAAGCGTTACGCCCTGCAAGGCAACTTCGAGCATCGCACCGTTTGTGGACGCCGTAT
>DATLWF010000484.1:0-3110 GCA_035576605.1 Blastocatellia bacterium
GACGACCTACACTCGAGAAGGCGGAGATCAAGGTGTAATCGCAACCCTTGCTATTGCGATTCGCCGGAACGTGTTCATCACTTTGGCTGGTAGATCGGCGATCGCACTGTAGCGGGCTGACCTTTCAAATCCTCTCCGTGCACGCCGTCGAAGTCTCCATAAAACGATACCTTGCCTGTCTTGCCGTACGAAGTCGGCAGCGCCGTAGCGAAGAACGACTTCTCGTCAGCACTCACCGTCAACGCGAACCTGTAGCCGCCCGCCTCGCCGTCTTCGATGTCCCTCGGCACTCCGCCGAGCCGTATCAATTCCTCAAGCGATGCGTTCTTCCCCTCGAACTTCCGCGAGTAGATTATCTCGGCCCCAATGATCCGCTGTAGCATCTCATACGCTTCACCCTCGTTGACCAGCATTCGAGCGTTGAAGAAGAAAGCACGCCCTTGCGAATTCACCAGCGCGAGGGTCTCCTTGTCGCCGACCAGCCATTCGCTGCCAACCCGCACCATCGCTACCTGCTGAGGCTCTTCTGAGCCTCCGAATTTCAACGAGACCGTCGCGGTCTGGCCGCTTATCTGCTCGCTGCCCGGCTCAATCTTGTCCGGTATTGCCGCGAACGTGCGCGCGAAGTCCGGCTCGAGGTCCTGCAGTTCGGCGGGCGTAAGCCCCTCAACAGCGTTGCGATAAACAGAGTGCCGAAAGCCCTCAACATAGCGCTTCTCTTTGAGCGCGCGATAGAAGGTGATAACAGCGTCGGTCGGCGGCCCGGGCTTCTTCTGGGCGGGCGTCGCCGCGGCGAGCAGTATTAGCGACATTGTTGAGATAACCGTTCGTCTCATGATGCTCCGCAGTTTCAATCTATCGTCAGGGAGCCAAGAAGAGAGTGAGCCCTAAGCACGACTCTGCTTTCGGGGGCGACGGCCGGGAACGCCGAGGTACTATAAAGTCCCGGGCGTCGGGTTTCAAGATTAAATGATTTGCCGATCGAGAGGAACTATTACTTACTTCTTCTTACCCGAGCTTTGGGGCGCCATCCTCTCCTTTAACAACTGAACAATGTCATCGTGTTTCTGATCTTCAGCATAGGTAATCGCGGTTCGACCCCCGGTGTCCTTAACCATCGGATCGGCGCCTGCATTCAGAAGGATCTTCACTATCTCTGTCTTCCCGACAAGCGCAGCTTGCATCAGAGGCGTGTAGTTCCCCGATGTACGGTGGTTTACGTTCGCGCCTTTCTGTATCAGAAACTCGACGGCTTCCTTGTTTCCCATTCCCGCGGCATTCATCAGCGGGGTCACTCCCGACTCATTGGCTGCGTTCACGTCGGCCCCAGCCTCGACCAGGCGGCGCACCTCGATGGTGTCTCCCTTGTTTACTGCGGTGAGTAGGGGGGTACTCCCGTCCGTGCCCTTCGACGGGCCAGGGCTCTCGACAGCATTAGGCGCTGCAGCGTTCTTATTAGTTTGGGATGAGTTGTCAGCGGTTCTGCTGCAACCAATGAATGAGAGCGAGAGCAGCAAGAGCGATGTTGTAAACAAGAGCAATGTTGAAAATCTGAGCATAGTCTATTTTCCTTTCAGGCTCCTGAATCTATCACAATATTTTGCGGCCTTCAAAAAGCCCGCGGCTACGCGTCAGTGTCAGACGGTGCGCATACCCACTTCGTGAGAGGCTGTGCCCCAACTCCTGCAACAACTTCAGAAGCCGTGAAACAAGGCTTCTTCAGTTGGGGGATACACCTCACTTCAGCGAGGTGTAAACTGCGTAGCGGTGTCCTATCGATAGTTTGGGCTCTCCTGGGCCGCGTAGCGGTTACCTATTGACCTTGTAAATCGATTCTGCAGAAACATAGGTAGCCGCTACGCGGCCCACGTGCATCGCCAGTCCCGAAAGCTATCGATAGGTAACCGCTACGCGGTTATCCTCTGTTGCGTTGTTGAAGGTTGCCAATTGGAATGTCCTAACTCCAAACCCCCAACTTCAGTTGGGGGATCTTTAGCGTCAGCCTACGTCGAAGAAGGCAGGTCCCTTTTTGTTTTGTGAACCGCGCCCGCAACTACCCCGCGCCACATTTTCGCTCCGCGCCCTCTGGTCTCCTCGTTTGGTACATCGCCGTGGACGCGCTATAATGTGCGACCGCATTCGGGCCGAGCCTGAATGGCCTCTCAACACTCTCACTGAGGATAAATCATGGATCTTAATCCCACGCCAGCCGAGCAGCATTTTCGCGATGAGTTCCGAGCATGGCTTCACTCCAACATCCCTGAAGGCTGGGACCCGTCCGGTTTTCACGATGAAGACTCGAGGCAACGGTTCGAGTTTCTGCGCGCCTGGCAGAAGAAAATGTATGAAGCCGGATGGGTCGGCATCCACTGGCCCAAAGAATACGGCGGCCGCGGCGCGACGTTGATCGAACAGACCATCTTCATCGAAGAAATGGCCCGCGCCGCAGCGCCTCCGCTGATCAATGTGCTTGGGGTCTCGCTGCTGGGCCCGACGCTGATCGCCTATGGTACCGAGGCCCAGAAGCAACGTTTCCTCGCGAAAATCCTCGGCGCCGATGAGATCTGGTGTCAGGGTTATTCCGAGCCAAACGCCGGTTCCGATCTCGCCGCGCTCCGGTCAGAGGCCGTTCTCGAAGGCGATCACTTCATCGTCAACGGCCAGAAGACCTGGACGAGCTACGGACATTTCGCCGATTGGTGCTTTGCCGTCGTGCGCACCGACCCTGATGTGCCAAAACACAAAGGACTGACATATATTCTGATCGACATGCACAGCCCGGGAATTACCATCAGACCGCTCAAGCAGATGACCGGCGATTCGGAATTCAACGAGGTCTCCTTTCAGAACGTATCGGTGCCGGTCGAAAACGTCGTTGGCAAGATAAACGGCGGATGGGAGATCGCCATAGCAACGCTCATGTTCGAGCGCGGAACGCTGGGCGCGAGTCTTCAGATCACCTTCAAGCGCCAGATCGAAAGATTGATCGAGCTGTCCCGTAAGATTTCTCGCAATGGCCGCCCCGCAAGCGAAGACCCGATCATTCGCCAAAGGCTGGCGCAAATCTGCACCGAGATCGAAGTCTTCCGGCTCAATCAACTGCGCACAAC
>DATLWF010000485.1:0-30670 GCA_035576605.1 Blastocatellia bacterium
GCAGAAGGCAAAAGGCAGAAGGCAGAAGTCAGAGGTCAGAGGTCAGAGGTCAGAGGTCAGAAGGCAGAAGGCAGAAGGCAGAAGTAGAGGTCAGAAGTCAGAAGTCAGAGGTCAGAAGGCAGAAGGCAGAAGGCAAAAGAGGAATTGAGATTGATTGCAAAATAAGAACTTCAAATCTCCATTTTCCATTTTTCAATTCTCAATTCCCGCCTCTTTTGCCCTTTGCCTTCTGCCTTCTGCCTTCTGCCTTCTGCCTTCTGCCTTCTGCCTTCTGACCTCTGACCTCTGACCTCTGACCTCTGACTTCTGGCTTCTCGCTCCCAGGCCCGCCAATTGCGAATGTTCAAACGAAAAAAAGATGACTTCGAGCATGAGCGCGTGTTTTCCTGGCGGCGGATAAGAACGCTGATCATCGGATCGGCAGTCGTAGTTGTAGCCGGACTGGTGATAGTGAACTTGTTTACGTATTTTCAATATGGCGGCACGATGTTCGACCGCTACTTCGAGAAGAAAGAGAAGAAGAGTCCGATGGCCGGAAAGCTCGCTTTCGACAAGGGGACGAAGTATTACATCGGGGTCATCAGGGGCGAAGGGCATACCTCGAGGCGTGGGAACGTGTACTACATCGAACAGGCTGGGGGAAACATGATCGACGTGTCGAAGGAAAACGTTGAGGTCCGCGAACCGGAAAAGATCGATAAGTGACAGATCGAGTTTCATCGGTTCTGCTTGTGACTCGTGGGCGTCTTTAGTAATATTGCGCGTCGAGATGGGCTCCTGCATTCAATTCACAGTCTGAAAAGGGGGAAGAACGATGAGCAATCAGCCGCCGTATGGTTATCCGGGTGGTCCACAGGGTTATCAAGGAGGGGGATATCCGCCGCCGCCCGGCCCGCCTGCGGGCAAGACGAAGACGCTTAACCTTGAATATAACCTTGCCGGGCTGCTGTGCTACATCCCTGGATGCTGCTGTTTAGTCAACGTTGTACCGTGCATCCTGTGGCTCGCGACTGAGCCAAAAGAGAACAGGCTCTTGAGGTTTCATTCGGTGCAGGGATTGTTGTTAGCCGGCGTTTGGATTGGCGTCTGGATACTTTTCGCAATCCTGTCAATCGCATTCGGGACGGGCATGTCGATGATGCCCGGAACGGGGTTGGCACAGGCAGGCGGCGGCTTGATCCTCCTGTTGATTCGTCTGGTGGTGGGTGTTGGCTTACTGGCGGTACACATCATCGCGATGGTCAAGGCCAATCAGGGCGAGATGTGGAAGCTGCCCATAATCGGCGACATTGCTGAGAAGAACGCTTGAGGACAAGCGTTTGACGCCGAGTCGATCTCAAGGCCCCGTGCCGGTACGCGCAGCCGGCACGCGGGCCTTGAGTTTTGCTCATCAAGGCTTGACTCTCACTCTCGCTCGGAACCGCGCAGATCGGATGCGGCCTCTAACGGTCGTTGGCTTTCCGATATAATGCTCACAAAAGCTGGCTCGCGTTTGCCATGCTTGATCGCGACCAGCATTTCTTCTGAAGCAGTAAACAGTCCGCTCTTCCAAATCATAAGCGTGGACAGAATCAATGCTACGGTTGCTGCCACGCCGGCCTCGGGTCCGTAGCTCCCGCCTGATACCCACACCGGTCCGCCGATTACGGGCCTGAGCCACGCGAGCTGGCTGAGCGTTGTGAAGCCGCTTACCGGCAGGCCAAAAATGAACGCCATCGCGAAATTCCACGACCAGTGAAGGGCAGTCGCGAGCCAGAGACTTCGCGTCATCAGATAGCCTAATCCGAGCCATATCCCCGCAAGGATCGTGTTGACGGTTGATAACGCAGATGCGTCTTTATTCGAGAGGTGAGCCAGTCCGAACAGCAACGACGTGATAGCGATTGCTCTTGCGCCGCCCAGGTTGTGAACGAGAGCCTGAAACGGGAAGCCCCGAAACATCAGCTCCTCGGTGGCGCCGGCAATGACAAAGAACAGAAACGCGATTGTGAACCCGCGCACCAGAGGCACAACCTCCCGCGCCTGAACGTCGAAAGTGATAGCACCGGCGCTTGCGGCGATTCCCACCGCGATGGCCAGGGACGCGGCTCCCATCAGCGAACCTAACCCGAAGTCTCGCGCCCAGCCCCGATGCAGCCTGAAGCCCACCGACCCGAGGCGTCGACGCTCGAGAGCTCGCGCGCAGACAGCCGAGGCGATCAGGACAGCTCCAAGATTCCTCACGTTGGTGACGCCAAGATAAATCAACTCATGGCGGCTAAGATATTCTGGCCCCGATGGCTCGACGAGCAAGAAATCGAGTGATGGAAACAGCGTCGCGAAAGCGTTGGTCAAGCCGGTAAGAAGCGAGGCGACGATGATGAAGCAGATGAGGAAAGCGAGCACTCGCCAACCGGATCGCATTTCGTTTTCGTCGTTGATGAATATGTATCGGGCGACGTCGTGCGGGTCGCTCATAACTCGCGACTCTATCGGCGGGTCCGGGGAGTGTCAACCTGTACGGGGTCTCTGTTGGTGTGGCTGGGATACACCGCGTAGCGGTGCCCGATCGATAGAGGGCTGGGATACACTGCGTAGCGGTGACCTGTCGGTAGAGGGCTGGTATACACCGCATAGCGGTGACCTATCGATAGAGGGCTGGTATACACCGCATAGCGGTGACCTATCGATAGCGGACAGGTTGGCACAGTCCGGGCCGCGTAGCGGCTACCTTATCGGCACACTGCTGTGTTAACACGTAGCCGCTGCGCGGCCCGGACTGTGCCAGCACCGCTCTCTATCGATAGGTCACCGTTCTGCGGTGTATCCCGCCACGCGAGCCACGGAGGACCGCCCGTACAGCAGGATTCGAAAGTCATTTCACGCGAGGTCTTTCAGTCGTTTGCCCAACGTCTCTTGCAGCTACATAGCCGCGTTTCGTTTTGACTACTAACCTGTCCTCGCTTTTTGCGGCAGGGTGTGCGAGCTCGATCTTTAGCTTGCGGAAGCTTCCGTCGCGCTTCTTGTTGGTGGACACAAAGCCAAGTGTGTATCGCGTGCGAAGGTGATCGATCAGATCGTTGAAGGTGTGATCCAGATTTTCCGGCTTATCGGTGAGGACTTCGCCGCCAGTCTCATCGGCGAGCTGCTTGAGGTTGGAACTCTTCGCTTTGAAGAACCCGCCGATGCCGGCTGCCGCTATCATGATTCCGTTCTCCATTCGTTGTCCCGCGGTCTTCGGTATGATCCCGCACACCACGCTGCCCGACTCGAGCACGGCCATACGCGCCTCATCTGGCGACGTGCCCGCGCAGCCGAAGTAAGTCGTGATGCCGGTGATCATTATTATCACCCGGCGGCCGTCAGGATTTCCCGCTCTCCTCATGTAGTCCGCCGCTTCGTAAAAAGCGCGGTTGAAGCAGTGGTCCGCATTCTCGTCGTGTGGGGGCAGGTGATCCAGACCGGCAAGTATCCTGGCTTTGCCGCGGCCGAAACCTTCGATCAACTCGGTGGTGTTTGCAAAAGACATCAGAGCTACTTCGTCCTGTGACCTTAGCCTCTGAAGTGCTTCGAGCGTAGCGTGTCGCACTTTGTCGCTGAAGGGATCGAGACACCCGCCTCGGTCAATCAGCAGAATCACTGAGAGTGGAAGTGTGTCCTGACTGAAGTGAGTTATCTGCTGTCTGACCCCGTCCTCCGCAACCAGAAAGTCTTCCTTGTTCAGATTTCCAGCCACGCGGCCAGTCTTCTGTTGAATGACCAATGCGTCGAGCACGACGAGGTCTACGTTGAGGCGGATATTCTCGCTGTCGCCTCGCGGCGAGTCGCTCAAGGCCGGTTGAATGCTGTCGCTTCGTTGAATCGGCAAGCTCTCGGTCTGCTGTCGAACGCCTTCACGTTTGGTCTCTTCGGGCTTCCGTTCCTGGGCGCTCCCGTTCTTGCCGCGAGCGGGTGCGTTACCTGGGGACTGCGCGATCACTGCCGGCCAAGCGGCCAAAGTCAGGCTTAGGGAGATTGAGAGCACGGCTATTCTGTGAGGATTCATATATGCGCCTCCTTCCAAGCGTTATGACTTAATAACGAGTGAGCGGTCTGTACCGGGTGCAAAGAACAACGGGTCATGGGAGCGCAGGCATGCTTGCCTGCTCCGTGGCAATATCGCGACAGAGCAAGAAGGCAGGCAAGGATGCCTGCGCTCCCAGGTGCGTTCATTCTGCTGGTTTTGTCTGGTGGCACCGACCAGGCGGAGGAAGGCGAAGGAGGATGAAGCAGATGGGGTGTCTTTTACTGAGTTCGCTTTTCATCCGCCCAGTCCGTGCCGCCAAACTAGAGTGCTGCGCGATACGTGATGCGTGATGCGTGATACGTGATGCGTGATACTTGATCCTTGATGCGTGATCGGTTCTCGCGATGCGAATCACGTTTCACGTATCACGCATCATCCCTCAAGGCTTCTTGCGCTGCTCTTGCTGTTGTTGCCGCTCTTGGCGCTGTTCCTTCTCTTGATGCGGTTCTGGCCGCGCCTGGTTCCCGGAATTGGGTGGCTCCTGACGCGGTGCTGCTTGCGGAGGAGGCGCGCTACGATCATGAGACCTGGCCGGTTCCTCGGCTCTGCTCCGCGGTTGCGCATCTTCACGCGGCTTGGCATCACTAGTCGGAGGCCTTCTCTCCCGAGAGCGAGTCTCGTTGTCTCGTTGCTGATCCGCAGAAGGATTGCTTTCTCTCGGCTTTGGAGCCGGCGACTGTTCCTGTCGAGCCCGCCGGCGCTCTTCCCTGGCAGCGTCGTTGTTGCTATCAGGTTTTCGAACTGGGGTTTCCGCGGCCGAGTCTCCTTCGTGGGCTCGCTTTCGCTCGCGTGCTGAGCCGTTGCCGTCCGTCTTTTCCGACGGAGCCGGGAGCGGCACGCGGATCTTCGGTGACGGGCGGTCGGCACCTGAATCGGGGCCGGCTTGCGAGTCTGCAGATGGCGCCGGGGGCTTTGATCTTCGATCACGACCTCGGTCCGTGCCGCGCTCTCTCAATGCCGGACTTTGAGTGACGGCTTCAGGATTACGCGGCGAGATCACGCGGCGTTCGCGCGGGGATCCAGCTCGCGCCGGCGAATCAGCATCTGGATTACGAGTGACGATCGGACGTCTGATGATCTCGTTTGGCGGCACCGCTATGCGCCGCGACCTCCGGCGGTCGTTCTCGCTCAACTCGGGAGCGGCTGCAACGGGAGATGGCTTCATCTCAGGTAAGCCGGAGCGCGCGCCCTTGTTTATCCAGTCCGAGAGCTCACGGCCCGGCGCCACCGGCCGCACGCCGAGGCGATTTCCTCCTCTGAATCCCTCAACCGGAAGAATTGTTACGCCGTGATGCAATTGAGGAGGCCGAATTCCAAGTCTGCCATCGTCCGGTCTTCGCCAGCCATCTCGCGGAGACCCCTGCGCGCGGTCATCTCCTCGCCAATGATCAGGTCTGCGCCAGCGCTCACCCGGCGCGAGCGGGTACCATCCGACGTAGTTGCCACGAGGAGTTGGACTGTTGAAGAAATAAACAAGCGCGGGGCGCCAGTGGTAATCCCTATAGCCGTACCCGCGATAACCCGAGCCGAAGCCTGGTATCCAGGCCCATCCGAGTCCCGACAGGTATGACCATCGGCCGTAGTGATAAGGAGCCCAGCCCCACGGTTCGCTTGAGAGCCAGGTCCACCCGACGGCGGGTATCCAGAGCCATTGGCCTGATCGGTATGGAGCCCAATCGGAACCTACGCGCGGTATCCAGCATTGACCGTAGGAAGAGTAGTTGGTCCACGTGCCGTAGCTCGAAAGGTCGCTCGCTCCATAAAAGTCGGTATTGCCCGTCTCATAGCTGGTAACGTCGTCCGGCGCGAGATCTACGCTTGTGCGAGCGATTGTCGTGTCTCGATCGTAGCTCCATTGATCCCAATCATCCCGCGTGTCGTCGACGGCGAGTTCGAGCCTGCCTGTAGTCGCGGTATCAACGAGCAGTTTGTGACCTTCATGGACTCTGAAGCTTCCTTCATCACTCGATACTTCGGCTTCACCGCGACGAACGATCAGCTCCGAGTCCTTTTCACCACGGACCACAACTCTATAGAGCCCGTCTTGCTGAACTACAACCGCAATGTTGGGTGTGTCTACCTCGAAGCGGCGGAAGACCGTAGCGAGGCGCTCGATGCGAATGATGGCGGTGCCTTCGGTGATTTCAAACTGCGCTCCAGAGTCTGCCAGGTCAGTGATAGTAAGCTCTGTGCTCTCTGAGAGTCTGATGTAGTTATCCCGAGCGAGTTGAACCTCGGCGCGCGCTCCACGTCCCGTGTAGATTTGATCACCCGCAAGCAATGGCAGGTTTTCAACAGCGGGCGCCCATTCAGTGACACCGGCCCGAAGGAACGAAACGTCCCCGTCAACGAAACTCAATCGCGCTACTCGCGCGACCGGCGCTGTGTCATCTACATCGTCCGATTGTTCGTCTGGGGAGATGGTTGTTTGTGCGAATGCGGCGCCAGAAATAAATAGGATTGAAAGAAGTAGAAACAGAGTGAGGAAGGTCGGGAGAGTTCGGTTCATAATTACCCCTTTCAAAGACTTACTTGAGTTCCACTGACTCGGGCGCCGATTGCTGGGCAACCACCGTGCCCAAGCTGACTTTGGTGATGAAGTGTCAGGCAAGTTATTCAAGCCAAGGAGAGATCGGCTTTTTTAACGGTGTGAGCGATACAACAGCTCTACACAGAATATCGGTGGGCGTACACGAATTAGTGTAGGAGTCGTTTGATAACGGTCATAGAAGCGACAGAGAGAAGCGTCCATTATTGGGCTTGATCAGCGGATCGGTAGCCAGGCCGAGCGCGCACCTCGACTCCCTTGCGCGCCAACTCGAGCTTGATCTTGTGATACTTGCCATCGCGCTTGTTGCTCGTCGAGTAGTAGCCGATCAGGTACTGGTTGCGCAGTTCTTCGGCGATGGCCGTGAAAGCCGCACGCGTGTCGCCGAAGGTGTCGCCCCTATAGGTTCTGCCCCCGGTTCGCATCGTGATCGATTGTAAATAGGAGTCAGCCTCGCCATAGAGCTTGTCGAGCGTCGAGGTTATCTGGTCCGGCGGCTCCGCATTGGGTATCCGTTGCGTGCGCGTGCCGGTTCCATCCGGGTCGTAGACGACGGGAGGACTTGGTCGTTGACCGATCTCGATTCGGGGAGCGTTAGGTTTTGGAATACCAGTAGGTGTAGGATCCGGCCCGCCAAAGTCCGGAGGCAGCGGTATTCGCCCATCTATGTCGAAAGGAATCTTACTCTTCGGGTGCTCGATCTCCTGGCGCCGGGCGGCCGCTTCGATCCACCACCTCGTGTCGAAGCGCACAACGTAAATCACCGCGGAGATCTCTTCAGCCAGCTTGGTAGTGCCTTCCGCTGACGCTTCTATGCTGCGCATATCGACGCCATCGCTGAATAGAATGACTGCGCGGCGGCCCTCGACGTCTCTCAACAGTTCAAGCGCTCGCGCTACCGCTTCGTAGAGCAGTTTGCCAAAACCAGATTCTGTGCCCCTGATTGCCTTTTCCAACTCCTCGCCATCCTGGGAAAAGTCGGTCAGCTGCCGGACTTCGTTGTCGAATGCGATAACCATCATCCGATCACCCGGTCTGAGCTGTTTTGTGAAATCGACTGCAGCGTTCTGAATCACTCTGAGTCTGTCCTGCGCGCTGTTGGACGTGTCTAAAACAAGGATTGCGTTGAACGGTTGCTTCACGGCCGCGAAGAAGGAAATATCCTGGCGCTTGCCGTCTTCTAAAACCCTGAATTCATTTTGCGCCAGGTCGGAAACGAACTTCCCGCTGCGATCCGTGACAACGGCCGGAACTTGCACGAGAGCCGCGCTGAGCCGGACAGGGTCGTCTGCGGTCGGTCTCTTCGGATCCTGTGAGCGATCTCTAAAAGCGGCCGATGCAAACTCGGAGCTGACAACGGCTATTATGAGAAGCGACGCATAGACCATCGAGCAACGCTGAATCATTCTTGCCCTCTCTCCATCACTGCCTTCGAAGGATTGTATCGTGAACGCCCAACAGGAAGATTATTGCAGCGTGAAGAATCAGAAATAAAGCTTGCCCAGGTTCACTGTCCCGCTACGCTCACGCCTCGCCGATCGATTCTACAATAGATCCGACGAGCTCGGCTGCGTTGTGCTGCGCAGGTTGAACGATTCTCCCCAGGCCGTAGCTCACGGCGGTCTCTGCGGTAACGGGCCCGATGCACGCTACGAGCGTCGTGCCAAGGAGGGCAGAGAGATCTGTCAATCCGACGATCTCAGCGAAGTTCGAAACCGTAGACGGGCTCGTAAAGGTTATTGCATCAATCGAATGTTGTTTGAAGAGTCGGATGATACGTTCCGGCTGGACGACGGGCTTGACGGTTTGATACGTCTCGACCGCATCCACGTGAGCGCCCAGGCTGCGCAAGCCCGCGGGTAAAGTCTCTCTCGCTACTCGAGCTTGCGGGATGAGGAACCTTAGTCCTCTGACACTCTCCTCGCCGCCGACTTGATCGATGATTGCCTTCAGGGCACCTTCGCCACTTGAGTCAGAGGCGGTGACGTGTGGGACGACTCCGGCCGTCTCAATTGCGCGCGCGGTTGCAGGTCCTATCGCGCCGACGTTTGCGGCTAACGCTTTGACACCCTCGGTTCGCATCTCGTTTAGACGTCGAAAGAAAAAGCGCACGCCGTTTGCGCTGGTGAAAACGATCCAATCGTATTCTTTGATCTTCCCAATCGAATCGTCGAGTTGAGCCCAACTGCTGGGAGGGACAACCTCGATCGTCGGGCAGTGGATTACCGTCGCCCCGAGCGCTTCAAGTCGCGCGGTTATGTCTTCAGACTGTGCCCGAGCTCTGGTGACCAGGATCGTCTTGCTCCGCAGGGGGGCGGATTCGGGACTCTCTCGAACGAGGCCGGGCGGATCGCTCTGACTCATTTAGCTCACTTAGGTCAGTGTTCCAAAAGCAGTTCGGGTTTGATTTGGTTAAACGTGGCAAATTATATGGTTACCCCATTGGAACTTGCAAGCAGAATGAGACACGTCGCCGCTAAGTATTGAAATAGCGGCGTTTCCGCGCTAAACGGCTGTGGTGGGCGAGACTAGAGCCTAAAGGAACGCTCTAAGTCCGTACCATTCCCCATTTAGGCGCCTTGGCCGACATTTCTCTGAAGCGCGACACTCATGTCATGTGGATTGTGGGTCGGTCAGTCGCCGAGGTATTTTCTTGACTTGCCGATAAATTGTTGATATAAAACACCCATAAACTGGCGTATGCGCAGGATTTAAACGTGGAGCTGGTTCATTCTCAACTCCGAGGATACTGATGAGCAGCCTTATCACCAAAGCGACTAAGAGGAGCTCGTCCGCGTCTAAAAAAATCCGCGCGACGAAAGGGAAGAAGGCTCCTTCGAGAAAGCCAAAGCGACCCGGAAGAATCACCGCTGCGCCGAAGGCAAAGAAAGCAGCCGTCGTAAAGAAACTTCCGCAGGCAAAGAAGAGTAGGCAAGCTACGGCCACCAAGAAACTGACGAGTCGAATAAAGAAAGTTGTACCGAAGACAAAAAGGACTGCTTCTCCGGCCAAAAGAAGCAGGGTGGCAGTCGGCAAGAAGCCTTCCCTTAAAAAGGCAGCTTCAAAGTCGACAGTAGTTAAGAAGCGAGCGACAAAGCCGCAATCTCGGAAAGCGATGCTGGCAAGGCGAAGAGCGCTAGTTCCGAGGCCGCTCCCCGCACCGCCGAAAAAGCCTCCTTCACCGGGGACGCTGGCAGCAGTTCGTGCCTTTGAGCAAGCGCTAAGACTGTTCAATCGTCAGGACTTCTCCACCGCAAAGTCGGCATTCTTGAGCTTGCTCGGCAAGTTCGCAGAACAGGCTGAGATTGTAGCTCGGGTCCGCACGTACCTGGCGATCTGCGAACAGCGTCTCGCGCGTTCTCCTTCGGTGCCTCGTAATGCAGACGCTCTCTACAACCAGGGAGTGTTCCAGCTCAACAAGGACAACACTGCCGAAGCGATTGAGCTGTTCGAGAAAGCGCTGAAAGTCGAACCTCGCGCCGATCATATTTATTATTCACTCGCCGCAGCTTATGCCCGCCTAAACGATGTTGCCAAGGCTATGGAGGCGTTGCGTCGCGCGATAGGGATTCGTCCGGTCCATCGATCGCACGCCCGACGCGACCTTGATTTTGTCGGCCTCCGGAGCAACGAAGACTTCCAACAGTTAACAGGGTTTGGCTTCGACCTTATCGATGAGTAGCGTCATCGATCGAACGCCAGTTGTTCTATTATGAAAGAAACAGGTTCAGGGTTGAAGACTGTCTCCGTCGGAGGAGGGACGGGACTCTCGACGCTTCTTTCCGGGTTGAAGGCGTTCGTAGGGAAGGAGTCAGTCTCGAATACGGATCCCGATGCCCATTGGATCGAAACTTTGACAGCGGTAGTGACTGTCACTGATGATGGTGGAAGCTCGGGACGATTGCGTGAAGAATTCCAGATACTTCCGCCTGGAGACATTCGCAACTGCATGGCCGCGCTTGCAGAAGACGAGCATCTGTTGACCAGACTCTTTCAATATCGCTTCGAGTCCAAAGGCGATCTATCCGGCCACAGCTTCGGCAACCTTTTTCTTGCAGCGCTCGCGGGTGTCACCGGGGATTTTCTCGAAGCAATCAAGGTCAGCAGCGAGGTGCTGGCAATAAAAGGCCGGATCTTTCCTTCCACGGTCGAGGATGTGGCGCTGGTCGCCGAACTTGAAGACGGCCGCGTGATTCAAGGTGAGACCAACATAGTTGAGTCACGTTCGTCAATAAGGCGATTGCGATTGTCGCGGGGGATTTGCCGGCCCTTGCCCGTAACACTGGAGGCGATCAAGTATGCGGACATCATCACGATCGGTCCCGGCTCGCTATACACGTCCTTAATTCCGAACCTCCTGGTCGATGGCATTGTGGATGCGATGCGCGACTCGGATGCGCTTAAGCTTTATATCTGCAACATAATGACGCAGCCGGGAGAAACCGACTACTTTGATGTCGAGGACCATCTTCGCGTTCTGTTTGAATACAGCCCAAATTTGGAGCTCGATTACGTCATCGTGAACACGGCTCCGATCAGCGCCGAACTCCGGGAGAAATATCTGGCTGACGGCGCGGCTCAGGTCAGTTTTGATTCGCTCGCGCGAGTTGAGTTCGAAGACGAGCTTCGTCCGGCATTCCTGGAGACGGGCGGACGAAATCATGCCTTTCAACTCTTATGCCGCGACGTTCTGCATGAAGATGGTCTTGTTCGCCACGATCCGGATAAGCTGGCGCGCCTGGTTCTGGCGATCCATCGAGCCGAGAGGATAGCCGGTACGGTGAGCAGCCGCGCTCTTAGATCTCGACAACCGGTCACCGAGTGACCCACGGCACTGCTTCCTCTTAAACAAAACTGATAAACAATGCTCTCGCGCCAACCTGCGGCGTGAGAGTAGAATCAAGACCGGTCGACCTCTTTCAGACCGCTTTGCACGTCGCCGCGCGCGGTAATAAGAGCGGCCCAGGGCGCAAGCCAGACTCGGTACGGTGTTGCCGCTGAGAACCGAAGGCATGGTCGGCGCTGAGCGGTCCGCAATCTGACGGAGTGAGAAGTTATGACGGACGTTATGATTTTGGCTGCCGGGTTAGGGACTCGTATGAAGTCGCATCGGGCAAAAGTGTTGCACGAGCTTGCCGGCCGGCCCTTAATAGCCCATGTACTGCACGCGGCCTTCGAACTGGCTCCGGAAGCCGTTTTCACCGTAGTTGGACATCAAGCCGAAGAGGTCGAAAGCGCGGTACGCGAGCAAGCGGCGCGCCTCATCGAAAACCACTCAATTGCTTCCCCTGATCTGCAGTTTGTTATGCAGGCCGAGCAAAAGGGCACCGGCCACGCAGTGATGGCAGCTCGCGATTGGCTCACAAGTCGCCGCGGTCCGCTGGTAATAGTCGCAGGGGACGCGCCTTTGATTGGAGGCGCGACGCTGAAGAACCTGGTTGAGACTCATCGCGCCGAAAAGAACGACGTGACGATGCTAACCGTGATGATGGACGATCCTACGGGGTACGGCCGCATCGTACGCAATGAGGACGGCAGCTTACTACGATGCGTTGAGCAGAAGGACGCCACGACGGAAGAGCTTGCCGTTCGTGAAGTGGGAGTCAGTATTTATTGCTTTGATGTTTCCGCGCTGCTTGGCGCCCTTGATCGTCTGACAACCGATAACGCTCAGGGTGAGTACTATCTCACCGACGTTCCGAGGATAATGCAACAACAACGAAGGAAGGTTGGGTTGCTGCGCCACTCTAGCGCCGAAGAGGTGCTTGGGGTTAATACGCGGATCGAGCTTGCCGATCTGGACCGCAAACTTCGCGAAAGGAAACTCCGTGAGTTGATGCTTTCGGGAGTGACGATCGTCGATCCGTCGACGACCTATATTCATCAAGACGTTCAGATTGGCCAGGACTCGGTGATCCATCCACAAGTCATCATCGAAAGCACGAGCCGAATCGGCTCGGGATGCACTGTTCATTCGTGGACGCGTTTGAAGAACGTCGAGATCGGCGACAACGTTGCGATTCGCAACTCGTGTGTCATAGAAGACAGCACAATTCGCGACGGGGCGACCGTCGGTCCATTCGCCCGCCTGCGCGCCGGGGCTGAGATCGGAGAAAAAGCCGGCATTGGCAATTTCGTTGAAGTCAAAAAGTCTAAGATCGGGCGAGGCACAAAAGCTTCGCACCTGACCTATCTGGGTGATGCAACCCTCGGCGAACACGTCAACATAGGCGCGGGCACAGTGACTTGCAACTATGACGGCGTTCGCAAGAACGAAACCATCATCGAGGATGACGTAAAGATCGGGAGCGATACGATGCTGGTTGCGCCGGTCCGTGTTGGGCGCGGCTCGGTCACCGCAGCGGGGAGCGTGGTCATAAAGGATGTGCCTCCGGATTCGCTGGTGGCCGGTGTTCCCGCGGTCGTCAAGAAAAAGTTGAAGTGAGAGGAGCATGGAGTTCAGGGTCTTCGCCTGGCATTTTGCCTCACCCGACCAGAAGGCAGGCTAAAAGCTGAACTCCATGCTTTCAAAAGGAAGGAAGTAGAGATGTGCGGAATAGTCGGTTACGTCGGAGACAAGCAGGTCGTCGGAGTGATTCTCGACGGGCTCAAGAAGCTGGAGTATCGCGGTTACGATTCGGCTGGAATCGCGGTGGTGGATGAGAAAGGGATCCTGACGATTCGCCGCGCCGAAGGCAAGCTACGCAACCTCGAAGAAGCGATTCGGCTGAGACCGCTCGACGGCACCTACGGCATCGGACATACGCGATGGGCCACGCACGGCAGGCCTACCGAAGAGAACGCCCATCCGCATCGCGATTGTTCGGGCCGCGTGGTCGTAGTTCACAACGGGATCATCGAGAACTTCATGCCGCTGAAGCGCAAGCTCCAGGCTGAAGATCACACCTTTGTCACAGAGACCGACACTGAGGTGATCGCGCATCTGATCGAGAAGTATCTCAATGACGGTGAGCCCACTCTCGAATCGGGCGTCCGGCGAGCCGTTGCTGATCTGCGTGGGATTTACGCGCTTGCGATCATGTCGTCGGACGAGCCCGAGAAGATCGTAGCTGTGCGGCAGGGGCCGCCGATTGTAATCGGACTGGGCCAGAACGAATATTTCGTTGCATCCGATGTTCCCCCGCTGCTTTACCATACACGCGATGTGTTCTTTCTTGGCGACAGCGAGATGGCGGTACTCACGCGCGATGGCGTGTCCGTCACTGACTTTGAAGGTAACTCCGTCTCTCCAGACGTTCAGCGAATCACCTGGGATCCAATCGCGGCGGAGAAGGGCGGATTCAAGCACTACATGCTGAAAGAGATTTACGAGCAGCCGCGCGCCGTTCGCGACACGACCATCGGCCGGGTTTCACAGACGACCGGCCGCGTCTATCTCGACGAGATGGAAATCAGCGAAGCCGAGTTCCGCCGGTTCACCTCAATCAAAGCGATCGCTTGTGGCACCAGCTTGCACGCGGCGATGGCGGGCAAGTACATGCTCGAGGAACTGGCGCGGATTCCGGTCGAGGTCGATTACGCTTCGGAGTTCAGGTATCGCGATCCGATTATCGACGACAAGACCTTGATGATCGCAATCTCGCAATCGGGTGAGACTGCCGACACGCTTGCGGCTGTGCGTGAGTCGAGGGAAAAGGGCGCGAAGATCCTCTCGATCTGCAACGTGCGGGGCTCGATGCTCACGCGCGAGTCGCACGGTACGGTGTTGACTCACGCCGGCCCCGAGATCGGAGTTGCTTCGACCAAGGCGTTCACCAGCCAGATGACGGTGCTGTACCTGCTGGCGCTTCACCTCGGACAGCAACGCGGAGTCCTGAGCGACGGAGAATCGCTCGAGCATATACACGCGCTCAATGGGTTGCCGGTAAAAATGGAAACGCTGCTCGGCTGCGATGATCTGGTTGAGAAGCTCGCCCGTGAGTTTCATCGCGCGCAGGATTTTCTTTATCTCGGTCGCGGGATCAATTATCCGATCGCATTGGAAGGTGCGTTGAAGCTCAAGGAGATTTCCTACATTCATGCAGAAGGCTATCCCGCGGGTGAGATGAAGCACGGCCCAAACGCCCTGATCGATGAGGACCTGCCGGTGGTGGTGATCTGCACGCGCGATGAAACGAGCGAGGCGTCGAAGCTGCGGTACGAGAAGACGCTTTCAAACATGGTCGAGGTGAAAGCGCGGGATGGTGTTGTAATTGCGGTAGTGACCGAAGGTGACGTCGAGCCGCGCGAAATAGCCGATCGGGTGATCGAGATACCGCGAGCGAGCGACCTTATTTCGCCGATCCTTTCGATCATCCCGCTCCAGTTGCTGGCTTATCACATTGGTGTGCGCCGAGGCTGCGACGTCGATCAACCTCGCAACCTCGCAAAGTCCGTGACGGTGGAGTGATCTCCTTGCAATCGCAACGATCATTCAAGCTACCCCCTCTCAAGTTGCACACGCGGACGACGCTCGTGACGTCAGGTGTGCTGGTAGTGGTCTTCGCGATCATCGCCGTTTTTTCCGATCTTGCCATAACCAAATTGAGCGACCGGCAGGAGCGAGACCAGGCTCAACTGCTGGCAAGCCGCGTCGCCGACACCGTCGAACACCACATCAAACGACAGAAGACTCGAATCGAGCGCCGCAAGAAGCAAGCACAGGTCCAGGAAGAGCCCGAGGAAACTGCCGTCATTCCGGACTGGTCTGATGTCCAGGAGGAAATCGAAGACGTAATAACCAAGAACAATCCACAGCTCTCAGAAGTACGAGTATTTCAGAAGGTAGGCCCGGGCCAATGGGCGGAACCCATCAGAATGCCGCCCGACGTCGAACCGCTCCCAACGGAAGAGGAGAAGGCTGCGTATCGCCAGCTCGACAGCTCGCAGGTTGTCTCGGTCCAGCAGCAGGGCTCAAATCGGCTGATCACTGCCAGAGCGGGAATCTATGTCCTTGAAACAGGAGGCCCAACTCATTTTGGAACCGTAAACGTGCTTCTCACTTTCGATGAGAACCAGAGCTCGGCCGCGGAGCTTCGCCGATTGATGTGGCCGCTGATGTTGCTGGCAATCATCTCCATCACGCTGATGACTTATTTTCTGTTCCGGCACATGGTCTACAAGCCGATTGACAGTCTGCTCCTGGCGATGTCGAAAGCCGAAGAAGGGGACCTGGCAGCCGAAGTCGAGCCCACAGCGCCTGATGAAATCGGGCTTCTCACTTCACGGTTTAATCGTATGCTTGGCCGTATACGGCAGATGACCGAGCAGTTGAATATTGAGCAGCGCCGGCTCGAAGATCGAGTGCACGAAGCCACGGCCGAAATCGCCGACCGCACAGGTCAGCTTGAAGAGGCGAATCTTCGCCTGTTCGAGATGCAGCGGCAGTTGACGCAGCTCGAACGACTGGCGGCAGCTGGTCAACTCGCAGCGCAGTTTGCTCACGAGGTCGGCACACCGCTTAACCTGATATCCGGTCACGTTCAGTTGCTTCGCGCGCGCGCCCGAGACGAGCGCGTAATAATGCGGCTCAACATCATCGCCGGTCAGATCGAAAGAATTACTAACATAGTTCGGTCGATGCTTGATTCGACACGCAGGCCCTTGCCTCAGCTCGATCTTGTAGACATCAACTCGCTGCTGGCTCAGATACTCGACGCAACGCAGCCGACGCTGATGGCGCGCAACGTCGAGCTTCACACTGAAATGAGTGAAGCGCTCCCATCGATCGATGCTGATGCGGATCAGTTGCAACAGGTCTTTATCAATCTGATAAACAACAGCCTGGATGCGATGCCGCTTGGCGGAAAGCTGAGCGTGACAACCGCGCCGGGCGTCGACTCGGTTGTGATCGTGTTGGCTGATAGCGGCGAAGGAATCGCCAAAGATGAACTCGATCTGATCTTCGATCCGATGTTTTCCACCAAGCCAGGGCGCGGCACAGGTCTCGGCCTGACTATCGTGAAGCAGATAATCTCCGAGCACGGCGGAGAGGTCGAAGTCAAAAGCGAGCCGGACCGGGAGACGGTGTTTCGGATATCGCTGCCGCTTCACGTGGCGAAAGTTCGGGTTGCCAGGGAAAACGGCGGGGCCTCAGCCTCGGGCGGGCCGAACGTAGAAGTCATCGAAGTAGCGGAGCTGGCAGTCAAGGGCCCGGCGCTGGTGGATGAATGAAGCGAATCCTCGTGATAGACGATGACCTCGAGACCTGCAACTTCCTCACCGAGATTTTCGCCGAGGAAGGCTGGGAAGTAGCTTCGAGTCAGAGCGCCGAAACCGCTCGCGATGCGGTGGAGAAGACTCACTTCGACCTCATCGTCAGCGACATAAACCTTGGAGGGCGCACAACCGGCGTAGCCCTGCTTAAAGAGTTCAAGGCGGTCTCTCCTGCCTCAGAGGTCATCCTCATCAGCGGATTCGGCACTCTCGAAACCGCCGTTGAGGCGGTTCGCGAGGGAGCGTTCGATTATATAAGCAAACCGTTCAACGTGAATGAAGTAATCGCGACCGGGCGACGCGCGCTCAAGGGACGAGATGCCGGCGAGCCCGCGGCCGTGCTGCTCAAAGAGTACAGCGAAGCGTCCGGTCTGGTCGGTCACAGTCACAAAATGATCGAGCTGTATAAGGAGATCGCTCTTGTCGCAGCCTCGCGCTCGACGGTGTTGATAACCGGCGACTCAGGAACGGGAAAAGAACTGGTTGCACGCGCATTGCACCGCAATAGTCCCCGAGCTCAAGCAGCCCTTGTTGCTGTCAACTGCGGTGCGATCACCGAGACGTTGCTCGAGTCTGAGTTGTTCGGGCACGTCAAAGGCAGCTTCACTGGCGCGACCGCCGACAAGCGCGGGCTGTTTGAAGAAGCAAACGCAGGAACAATCTTCCTCGACGAGATCGGCGAGACAAGTCTGGCTGTTCAGGTAAAGCTGCTGCGGGTGCTGCAGGAAGGCGAGATGCGACGGGTCGGAAGCGCACGTCCAGTTCGGGTTGACGTGCGCGTGCTTGCGGCTACGAACCGCGATCTGGAGCGAGAGGTAAAGGAAGGCAGATTCAGAGAGGACCTCTACTATCGCTTGAGCGTCGTCACACTCCGCGTTCCTCCTCTGCGTGAGCGGACCGAAGACCTGCCGCTTCTGGCGGCGAACGCTCTCAGACAGGCGCGGGAAGCCGGCGCGCGGGCAACGACCATTTCCGAAGAAGCGCTTGCAGTGCTGAACCAGTATGAGTGGCCCGGTAATGTTCGAGAGCTCGAGAACACCATTGCACACGCCGCACTCTACGCGCGCGGCAATGTGATAACCCCCGAGGACCTGCCTGCAAAGATTCGGAAGCAACCTCGGACGGGCGAGCCGGAGAACAAGACTCAGTCGATGTTCAAGGACCTGCCTTCGCTTGATGAACTGGAGCGGCGTTACGTAATTCACGTGCTCCAGGCAGTGGGCGGCAGCCGAACCCGCGCGGCCGAGGTTCTCGCCATAGACCGCCGGACTCTCTATCGCATGGCCGAACGCTTCGGCATCAATCTGAAGGAAAGTGGCGAGTAGCACCGACGGTAAAAATTAGACTTTAATTCTTCGGTCTGGGATTGTTCTGATTACGGAGCGACGCGCAGACTAACGTCTATGGTAGGTGTGGCTCTTTTGTTTACCTCGACAAAACGGCCACAGCAATACCATTCCAGCCACGTCATAAAACGCCATGTTCCGAACACTAAAGTAGCCTGGTCTTGAACTTAAGTGAGAGGAGCACTCTCACGAGCGTGGGCACGTGCCTTGCAGTCTCTATTGGCGCCTTGCCCCGACGAGAATGGCTCCTCGCTATAATCCATCGAGTCCGCGGCAAGAAAAAATCTACGGAGGACAAAGATGAAAAGAATCCTGATCAGTGCTGTATTAGCTCTGGCTCTCGCCGGGACAACTGCGTTCGCGGCTCAGAATAAGAACAAACCTGCGCCGAAGCCGGCCGCCGCAAAGCCGGCTGCCACGAAGAATGCTCCGGCGGCTACGATGTCGGGCTCAACCACCAAGAAGAAGAAGAAAAAGCACCACAAGAGAATGGCGGCGAAGGCGAAGACGACAGATACCGGCAACATGGCCAAGAAGCCCGCACCGAAGAAGGGCAACACTAACAAGAAGTAGTTTCGAAATAGCATCGCGTAATTACTCGTCGAGCGGGTTAGCCAGGCGCCTGTGCTGACCCGCTCTCGTTTTTTGAGAGTTGGACCGCCAAGCGAATGAAAGTTGCTTGCCGAATTGTCATCGACGTTCAGTGGAACAGCAAACCAGGCGGGGTAGAGTCGTGAATAAGTTGGTCCGAATCCTTAGCGTCATTCTCATAGCCTTCGCTTTGTCGAGTCTTGTGGTATACCGGCTTCGGCTTTCCAGCACGCTGCGTCGATCGAGGCAACACCAGTCGACACCCGGCCTCGTGGAAGAGACGAGAATCATCGAGGGAGAGATTCAAACAGTCGATCCGGGCTCCAGGACATTCACCCTGGTAAATGAAAGTGAGGAAGTGATGCTCGCCTTTGATGAGAGAACTTCGATTCTGGAATCGGGTCGACCCGTCCAATCAGCATCGATCACCTCGGGCACTCCTGCAACGGTAAAATACACGCAACGGGGAGGGAAGAAGTGGGCTCGAAAAATTGAGCTTGCTCCCGCCGAACCTCCAGATTCGTCTGATGCGTATTGACCCCGGTCAGTCGATCTACCCTGGCGCCCCAAGAACAACACGACCTGCGCCTCTTCCTTCCCCAAGGTTGTACCCGTCATGATCGCGCTGCTATATTGACTGAGCGCGCTTCGGAAGACCTTCGACAGGCTCTGCAGCGCGCGCCCCTCGAGGATCATGCCATGAACCACATCAGCCAGCTTTCCCGTGAGTCGGCCGCGCTTGCGGTGATCGATATGCAGGAAGCCTTTCGGCCGGTTATGCAAGACTTCGGCGAGGTAGCCTCGCGTATTGCAAGAGCGGTGGACGGCGCGCGCCTGTTGGAAGTCCCGGTGATCATAACCGAGCAGTATCCAAAGGGACTCAAGCATACGGCCGCAGAGATCAACGCGCGGCTGCCGGTGGAGCTGAAGCCGATCGAGAAGAATTGTTTCAGCTCGTGTGGCGCGGAAGGCTTTCTGTCGCATATCACGAGCGGAAACGTCAAACAGGTCCTGGTCTGCGGCATTGAAGCGCACATCTGTGTTTTGCAGACGTCGCTCGATTTGCTTGCGAGGGGAATTGAGGTTTATCTGCTCGTCGATTGCATCACTTCTCGCATACCCGAAAACAAGCGGGCGGCGCTGGCGCGGTTGACGCAAGCGGGAGCGATTCAGTCCACGCTCGAGATGGCGCTGTTTGAGATGATGCGGACAGCCGACGCGCCACAGTTCAAAGCAATCCAGGCGCTGATCAGATAGATAGGAAGTGACAAATGACAAATGACAAATGGAAAATGGAAAATCGAGATGAAACACCTTCAGCAATGCGCGCAGTGTTTCCATTTCATATTTTCCATATTTTTCCATTTGTCATTTGTCATTTCGGACCCAACCGGCAGTCATAAATGAAGGATCTAAACCCTCGGCAGCAAGAAGCGGTGGAGACAATCGAAGGTCCGCTGCTTGTTCTGGCAGGCGCGGGCTCGGGCAAGACTCGGGTCATCACCTGCCGCATCGCTTATCTGATCGAGCACGCCGCGGTGCAACCGTGGCAGATACTCGCCGTCACCTTCACAAATAAAGCTGCCGGAGAGATGAAGTCTCGTGTTGAAGCTGAGCTTAGTGCGGGGCTCCGCACCTCCTCGCCGCTGATCTCGACTTTCCATTCGCTTTGCGTGCGAATACTTCGTCGCAACATCGAGGCGTTGAACGCGGGCTATACCCGAAGCTTCACCATCTACGATCAGGATGACCAGGTGCGCGTTGTTCGCCAGACCGTGAAGGACCTGGATATCGATGACAAAGCCTTGACTGCGCGCCAGGCGCTCGGCGCAATAAGCGGTGCAAAGAACCGCGGGACGTCACCCGCCGGTTATGCGAATCATGCGAGTCAAGGCGAATATGTGACCGATCGCAATGAAAAGATCTCGCGGATCTTCAAGCTCTACGAGGAACGGCTCCAGAAGGCGAACGCGCTCGACTTCGACGACCTGTTGATCAAAGCAGTCGAGCTGCTTCGCCGCGTAACCGAGATCCGCCAGAAATATCACAATCGCTACCGGCATGTAATGATCGATGAGTTCCAGGACACCAACGGAATCCAGTATGAGCTTGCCCGTCTGATCGCGGTTGGTTCCACCAAGACCAACGGCGCCGTTGACGCCGAAGAACTCTGGAAGGAACGCAGCCTTTGCGTTGTAGGTGACATCGATCAGAGCATTTATTCTTTCAGGGGATCCGACTTCAACATCATCCTCGGGTTTCAACACGATTTCGTTGGGACGAAGATGATAAAACTCGAACAGAACTATCGCTCGACTCAGACGATTCTCGAAGCTGCGAACAAAGTGATCGAGTGCAACCGCCAGCGGTTGCCCAAGACGCTCTTTGCCACGCCTGAACTGGGACAGGGTGAAAAGATTCGGTACTACCAGGCTTACGACGCCGAGGCCGAAGCGGCGTTTGTCGGCGACAGGATCGTCGATCATCAGCGCCAATCGTATAACCTGCGCTCGGTCGTGCTGTATCGGACCAACGCGCAGTCGCGCCTGTTCGAGGAAGCGCTGAGGCGGCGAGGCATCGCTTACAACATCGTCGGCGGGTTTTCGTTCTACGATCGCGCCGAGGTGAAAGATATAATCGCCTATCTCAAGCTAGCGATGAACGCGCAAGACGACATAGCGATGGCGCGCGTGATCAATGCTCCGCCGCGCGGGATCGGTAAGACGACGATCGATCTGATTCAAACCAAACAGGCCGAGCTGGGCTTGTCGGTGTGGGAAACCATCGACCTCGCCGTTTCGAATCGAGCGCTTGGTCCTCGCGCGACTACCGCGCTTGAAGGCTTCACGCGCATCATAAGAGCGCTACGCGATCGTGTGAGTGAAGGTCAACCGCTCTCCGAGATAGTGCGGGCCGCGACGCTGGACACTGGTTACGTGCGCTCGCTTGAAGAGGAGAAATCCGTTGAGGCCGAAGGACGGCTGCTGAACATCGAAGAGCTTGTGACTGCGGCGGTCGAGGCCGAAGAGCAGGGCGAGTCGTTGCAGGACTTCATCGACCATGCCGCGCTGGTGGCCGACACCGATCAATACAAGGCCGATGCCCGAGTCACGTTGATGACGATGCACTCGGCGAAGGGGCTCGAGTTTCCGCTCGTGTTCATCGTCGGATTGGAAGAAGGATTGTTCCCTCACTCTCGCGCCTCAGCCAGCGAAGAAGACCTGGAAGAAGAGCGGCGGCTCTGCTATGTAGCCATCACCCGAGCGCAAAAGGACCTCTACATCACCCACGCGATGCAACGGCGGATCTTTGGGGAAGAAGATGTAACCGAGCCGTCAAGGTTTTTGAACGAGCTGCCGCTCGAGCTGATGCAAAACCTCTCGCAGGGATCATCGTGGCTCGGATTCGCCGAGCGCGCCGAAACGCGGCAGAATCGCGAAGCCGCCGCCGCACTTCGAGGCGAGCCCTCGCGCGCGGTGAAGAAGACTTCGAACTATGCCGGTAAGACTTACAACTCAGTCGACGGCGTGCGCGAGTTCTTCAAGAGCCGGACGACTTCAGGGGGCGGGGAAGCGGGGGAGCGGAGGAGCGGAGGAGCAGAGGGGCGGAGGAGGAAGGGAGCAGAGGCTGTGCGTGGACCCGCTGCGGCGGATTCGGGCGGGCAGTTTCTAGTTGGCGCGCGCGTGAAGCACGCAAAGTATGGATTCGGCGTCGTCCTCCGATCAGAAGGCGCCGGGGACGATGCGAAGCTCACGGTGAGTTTCCCGGGTTACGGGCAAAAGAAATTCGTCGCAAAATTCGCCGCGCTCGAGAAGGCGTAGCATAGACTTCAGTCTGTGTTTTCCGGGTTGGGATTTGGAACCAACCGGACACAAACTAAAGGCTATGTTACTTCCGAAGGATCACGTCTCATGATCACTAAGGTCGCAGCAGTACAAGCAGCTCCGGTTTATCTGGACCTGTCGCGCTCGGTGGAAAAGTCTATCGGACTCATCGCCGAAGCTGCTTCCTCAGGTGCGAAGTTGATCGTCTTTCCCGAAACGTGGCTGCCTGGTTACCCGGCATGGCTCGATTGCTGCCGCGATGTGGCGGTGTGGGATCACACGCCAGTGAAGAAGGTCTTCGCCCGTTTGATGGAGAACAGCGTCGTCGTGCCCGGACCAGTCACCGAAGCGCTCGGTCAAGCGGCGCGCGAGCACGAGATCGTTCTCAACATCAGCGTTCACGAGCGAGTAGTCGAAGGCCCCGGTCGCGGCACGCTCTACAACACAATGTTGACTTTCGGAGCCGGTGGCACGTTGCTCAACCATCATCGCAAGATCATGCCGACCTACACCGAGCGGCTGATCTGGGGTCAAGGCGACGGTTCGAGTTTGCGCGCCGTTGCGACCGATGCTGGACGAATCGGCGGATTGATCTGCTGGGAGCACTGGATGCCGCTCGCCCGCCAGGTACTTCATCAGTCCGGCGAAGACATTCACATCGCCGCATGGCCGCAGGTGAAAGAAATGAACCTCATCGCAAGCCGTCACTACGCCTTTGAAGGCCGGTGCTTCGTGATCGCTTGCGGAGCGGTGATGAGAGCAAGCGAGCTTCCTGCTGAGCTTGAGCCAATCGAATCGTTGAAGCAGCGGCCCGATTCATTCGTGCTCAACGGCGGCAGTGCGATCATAGCGCCGGACGGTTCGCTTCTGGCTGGCCCGGTGTTCGAAGAAGAAGTGATCCTGACAGCCGATCTCGATCTGTCACGCATCGCCGAGGAGAGTCTCGCGCTCGACGTCTCAGGACACTATTCGCGTCCGGATATCTTTGAGGTGAAGTTGAGGAGTTAGTCCCTGGTGAACTCGACAGCGACTGCATCTCCAGCGAACCTGGATTGGCCAGCGATTGGCTTGAAGTAAATGTACGCGATCTTATTAACGCTCCCGCAATTCACTTTTCCCTCAAACTGGGGGTCCTGACTGTAAAACTCCAACTTGTCCTTATCGCTGACTGTGAAACGCAACAGATCGTCCCGGGTGTTGACGACCAGCGTCCACTTGCCGGCCTTGCAGTCGATGGAAACAAGCACGCCGCGAATCGTCTGTGCGCCCTCGATCTTCAACGTCGGTCTCCTCGCGAGTCGTGGAGGAGCGGGCTGGCCCGGAGGGCTGGTTTCAGGCTCGGTGCTCTTTTCGGCGTCCGATCGAGGGAGCTCGGAAGGAGCCGGGGCCGGCCGCGTGGCGTATTCAATCATCTTCATCGTCGACTCGGCCTGGGTCTTCAACTCAGGATCGGCATCGGCGGCGAGCAGCGGTTCAAGCGTCTTTTTCGCCGCCGCGTAATCATGCATCCGCGCCTCAAGGCTCGCGAGGTTCAAAAGGAAGTGTTTGTTTTGCGGTTCAAGTCGAATCGCGGTCTTTAAGCTTTCTGCGCCCTCCTTATAGTTCTGCCCGGTCGCCAGCGACAAGAAGCCAAGTGCCGCATGCGAGTATGCAAAGCCGGGCATGAGCTTGATCGAAGTCCGCAGCTCCTCTGAGATCGTTTGCGCGAGCGCCGTTGTGATGCCGCCGACGGCCTGCCGCTGTAGCGACTGAGCGTAGTAGTAATGCGCGAGGTGATTCTTCGAGCCACGCGTTGCAGCCTGCTTGAAGTCCTCAAGCGCCTCAGCGTAGTTGTTGCGGCGCATCGCGACAAACCCGAGACCTTCGTAGGGCCGCGCGAGCTCAGGTTCGGCTGCGGCTGCCTGCTTGAAGAGCACTTCAGCCTCGTCCATTCGATTGGTGCGCGCCAACAGATTGCCCAGGTAAGACTGCGCTTCGCCTTCTGAAATCGGTCTTACTGCAATATCCTTCTCACCTTCAGTACTCGCGAGGGTGTACGTGTTAATTGTGTATTGGCTGTTGCCGACGTAGTGCCGCAACTGCTTTTCTATTTCGCTGGTGTCTGCTTTGAAGGCTTGTTTGAATGCGCGATCTGCGTCGACGCCTTGCTCGATCAAGTTCACGAATTCAACGATCTGCGGACGCCGGACGTTCTTGTCGCCGAACATAAAGTAGTGGCAGAGCGCCCAGGACTGAGCGTAGAAAATGCCCTGCTTTTCGCGTTCATTGTAGATGGTCGAGTCGTGACGGACGCTGAACAGAGTCTGAAGCGGGATAAACTTGTTGTCGCGCAGCAGGAAAACGTGATGCGATATCGGATTGCCAAGCGTGACCTTGTTGTCCTGGACCTCAAAACTCGAATAGACTTCGGCGAGTCCTTCCCTCAACCAGAGCGGCCACACACGTCGCGTCTCGCTGGTCACGAGGTGTGTGTATTCGTGAAAGATCACAGACAGCGGGCGCTGCTCGTTTGCGCCGATGTCGATCGCGATCAGATTTTCATCCTGACTGGGTTGGAAGTAGCCCGCAAGGCTGGCCGGTTTGCCGTTGTAAAGCGGCTTATAAGGTTTGAAGGAGCCATCGTTCTTGAAGACCATTACCGTAGTAGGGATTGGGCGCACGGCAGGCAAATTGAACAGTTTCGAAAAGATGTAATGAAACTGTTCGAGCTTCAGCGAGAGCTTGCGGGTCTCGCCTTCGTCGGCATTGCTGATGATGTTGAAGTTTTTCGTCGTGAGGTTAATCCACTTGTCTTTTGCCTGTGCGGGCGTCGCATGTAGAGCAACCACAACGCACGCAACAAGGAGCGCTGCTGTGAAACGTAAGCTTTTCATAAAGTACTCCAGGACACGATTCGAAGGACGTCCGTTGACATCCTTAATTGCTACTGAGCGAGGTATGCCGAACAGTTGTTTGAACTACAAGTCTCCAGAGCGAAGAGTTTTACCGCTGGTAAGCAGTGAAGTCAATAAGATGCGTTAGGCGCTCCGAATCTAACCGAGTTTGACGGTGCGCACTCTATTGACCTTCTTGAACGGCGAGATTAGCCTAATCCTGTGGAAGAATCAGGCCATCACCAGGAGGGAGAGTCCTCCCTCGACAACGCTGGAGTGGCACGTGTGCTCCAGCAGATCGCCGATATGCTCGAGTTCAAGAACGAGAACCCTTTCAAACTACGTTCGTATCAGATGGCTGCCGAAACCATCGGGTCAATGGGAACGCCGATTGCCGAAATAGCAGAGCGAGGCGGCGCGGCCGAACTCCAAAAGATTCCCGGCATCGGCAAGACCATCAGCACGCATATTCTTGAGATCGTGCGGACTGGGAAGTCGTTATACTTTGAAGAGCTGACACAGGATGTTCCCGCGTCCGTGCTCGACCTGCGGCGCGTATCAGGCATCGGATTGAAGACTGCGCAGTTGCTCTACCGGGATCTTGGCGTCAAGAGTCTCGAGGAATTGAAGTCGTTGGCCGAAAGCGGCGGACTTGCATCTGTTCCCGGCCTCGGCGAGAAGACAATCACGCGCATTACAAAATCACTCGAGCGACTACTGCAGGGCGCGGACGAAACCGAATAACAGCAGCGCAATACTCTTCATCAAATCTCGGTCCCGGGCGGATACGCGAAACCACACCCCGCGATCTGCCAGCCCTCAGGCCTGCGAACAAGTTCCAGGTTGATGATGTACCCGTACTCCAGCAGCGCCGCGACCTCAGGCGGAAAAATGATCGGCCACACGCGCTCTTCAGAGATTAGCTCCTCGGCTTCAACCGATGAGCCTTCCACTCGGACTATCCGAAAGTAGCCATCGATGGCGCCGAGGTTACCCGGAACGTCGATGTCATACTGACTGCTGCCGCCTTGTTCGAAGGACGTCAAGAACTCCGGGAAGTTGAATGCGCCTCCATGTTGTCGGAGCGCGCTCGTCAGCACGTTGGCTATCTCCAGGGCGCGCGGCAGACTGCGACTCAGCTCGATCAAGATAGGCGAGTATTGCGTCCCTTGATCGGCGCCGGCTTGCCGGTCGGCCCATTTGAAGAACTCCCCAAGCGAGTCCAGCAGATCCTGTGGCTCCGGGAGTTGATCAGGTTCAGTGAGCCACGCGCTCTGAGACTGGGGGACTCGGCGGACTGTGGAGTGCGCATCATTCGAGACGTTCGGCTTCGAAGCACAGGCTTTCTCGACGTACCATCGAGATAGAAAATCGCGCAGGCCCGAGGGCGTTATTTCGGTCAGTGCGGTATCAGGAGAGGCGTAGCTCGTAAGAAGCAACAGCGCCCGGTTGTGAACGCCTGACTGAAGGGGAGGGTCGACAGTTGAATCGTTCTGGCTGGCGTAGTCGCGAAAACGTCGTGTTGCCTCAGCGAGCGTCATCGCTTTTTGGCTGATCCGCCCTTAACCGCGCGCTTTTTTGCGGGCGGGGCGCTCCTCCTGGCCGCACCTTTGCTTTTGGCCGCCGCACTGAGCTTTGCGGCTGCTTTTCGTCTGATAGCTGAGACGCCAGCGACGGGGGCATGCCTGGTTGTCGCAGTCTTCTTCGCGCGTCGTTTCGTGGTCGCTTTCGATCGAGGCTTCTTCTGCGCAGCCCTGGCCGTGGCGCGCGACTTCGATGTCGCGCCCGCTCTCTTTCGATTTTTGCCAGGCGGGGGATTTCCGTTGAACAAGTCCCACAGGTGCTGATCGTCTTTCAGGTCTTCGAGTCCGTCCACCGGCTGTTTGTAGTGGAGCAGCACGGCATACATATGCTCGAGCGAAAAATCTTTGTCGCGGATCAGCGAGCGCAACACCTTCTCGACGCGGAGAGGAAACTCCTCGGCGACGCGCTCGAACGCTACTATAGGGATGTCCGGGTTCTTGATGTAGGTCCAAACCAGGTCCTTCCAGTCCGGCACCTGTCTCTCGGGTTTGTCGGTTTCGAATATGCGTTTGAACCTGTTGAAGTCCGGCAGCAGAACTATGCCATCGAAGTCATCGCAAAGAATCGTAACTTCGCACGCGCCAACAACCGGTTCTGGAAGCGGAGGCAGATCGGGCACGCTCAAGGCCTGACCCAATTCCTTTCGAAATCTCTCCGCCGGAGTCATCCCTGTTTCCGGGTCGCGCCGCTCGGTTATCAGATAACGTTGAAATCGTTCGAGAGTTGCGTTCAGCTTGCTCGAAGCAACTGTCAGTTCGTCGCAGCCGAACAACTCGCAAAATGCCGCGACCTGGTCACGGCGCGCCTTTTCGACCGCCTCCGGTGAATCGAAGGCGTCAAATGCACGACGCATCTCGAGCCACGCAAGAGCGGACTCGCGGTCCGGCATTAGAAACTGGAGCCCCGAAAAAATAAGATCATCGCCAAGCGGCAGGAGCCGAGCGATGATGAACTGACCGCGCTTGAAAGGCGTCCGCTCCATGCGGGTCTTCACCGCGTAGACGTCGCCACTGTCCAGCTCACTAAGTTGCAGCGAGTTCTTGTTTGCCGAGCGAATCTCGAAGACACTGTTGATCGAATCCAGCCAATCCAGCAAAATCTCGCGGTCGGTCTCGTCGAGTCCCGGTTGGGTGTCGAGGTAACGGACGATCGCGCCCTCTCCATCTTCGTCAAACCAGTCGAACAAAAACCAGTCGAGCACGCTTTCCGCTTCGTGTTCATCGTCGGGTTGAGCGGCCTCAAAGAAGAGCTTATGCTGAAGCTCGTATTCATCTTTGAGCTCACCCTTTGTGGCAAACTCCACCAACTCGATCTTGAGGCGCTCGGCGCGGTCGAACTGAACGGGCGACGTTGTTGATCTCGATACTGATAACATCAAGCTCTCCTGCGTCGGATCGGAACGACTTCGCGACCCGATGGACTCACAAATTCTATTCCCGAGTTTCGAAAAACGTCAATGAGAGGAAGGGAGAATGATGCGTGAAACGTGATTCGTAAAACGTGATGCGTAGCGGTTAAGACTGAATGTGACCACGCATCGCGTTTTACCGGCGAGCGTCGCGATTCGCGACTAACGAATCACGTTTCACGAATCACGTTTCACGCGTCACCTTGCCCTCTCCATCATTCTTATGGAGTCGAGCGCAGCCTGGGCGAGATAAGGGTCGCTATCGTGTGTGGCTCGGTCAAGCGCCTGAAGCGCCGAACGATCGCCGATCGACCCGAGTGCGGTCGCTGCCTGACGCTTGACCTCACCATCATGGTCGGATGTCAGGAGCCCGATTAGCGTAGGAACCGCCTGTCTGGCGGCGCTTCCGTTCACCCCGAGAGCGCGGGCTGTTTGTGCCCGAACGAAGGCGCTCTTGTCCGAAAGCGCGGCCGCTAGCGGCACGACTGCTGCCGACTCGGCGTGATCTCCGAGTGACACCGCCGAAGCGCCCCGCACTTCAGGGTCCTTGTCTTTGAGAGAGGCGAGCAGCGCCGCAGTTCTCTCTGTGCCGGTGAATCTGCCGAGCGCATACGCCGCAGTCTTTCGCACGAACGCGTCCTTGTCCGAGGTCAGGCGAGCACCGAGAGGGGAGACGGCCGATGGGTCCGCGCGTTCGCCGAGACTGGCCACCACAGCCCCGCGCACACGTGGGGAAGGGTCGTTCAAAGCAGACACGAGCGCTGAAGTAGCCCCGCTGCCTTCGATCCTCGACAGCTTCATGGCGGCTTCGCGGCGTTCTTCCGGATTGCCCGATTTGAGCTGCGCGGACCAGTGCGCAACTTCAGTGTCGATCTCACGTGAATGTCGCTGATTGTCTTGAGGTAGTGACGAGGAAACTGAGAGAAAGCCCGATGAGACCATTCCAGCTAGGAGTATGACGTGCAACACTTCACTAATAAGGCTTTTATTTTGCACGACCGGCTCCATCATGGTTCGGTCCAGGGTTCGGTCCAGGGTTCGATCCAGCTACATTAGCTTCCGTGACGATACGAACGTGGACGCTCGATTGTCAGCCCTCCGCCTGACTCGATCCCACTCAGTGACCACACGCGCCCGCCGATTCTCGAGCGCATCTGCCAGGAGGTTCATGAGTTCGTCATCGAACAGATCTGGCTTGCTGGCCTGATCGCGTAGGGACTCCATGATGTTGATGTAGTCGAGGACTTCTGCGATCTCGAGTTCCGAAAGGCTCTCGGCTTTGTGTTTTAGCACCTGACGATTGGTGATTCGATCTCCCATCGTGCACCTCCTTGGAGCTACGCGGGGGATCAACCACGCTCAGGTGTGAATCACCCCGCTGGAGGACTTGCGCTGATTGTTCGTGAGACGCCGCCCACGAGTCTTATCATATTCCTCGCTCGGTCCTGCCTTTGTTGCTTTTCGATGGGGTGATCATAGCTCAGGGAATTTGTCAAAATCAAGCAAGTCAATTCCCGTAGGCGTCGACCTCTGGCCCAGCGTAGCGGGCCCACGTAGCTGTGGAACGGACACCCGGGGCGACCCACGGAGGAACCGCCCCTCATCGTCAACGGTGTGATTAAAAGTTCTGAGAAGGCGGGCTGTTGACCTCAACCCACTGACTCGCGTGGACGAGTCTGGTTCTCATTAACACCCCACGTTCAGTGGGGTGTTGGGCGCGGCCGCGTGATCTGGAACCGTTTCAACGGTTTATTCGACCGTCCAGAGAAACTGTTGAAACAGTTAGGGCCAATCGAAGCCCGCTCCAACATCTCAATAAATTGAGGTGTCCTATGAGAAAGACACGTTTTCATCCAGAACTTTTAGTCACACCCCATGTCAACGGCCGATGACGAATCGGTTGACACTCTCTCAGACCGCCACCTAGAATTGACTGCTTAGATTCGAAGAAGGAGTCCGCATTGCAACCGAGAGACGCACTGACTGATAACCTCGCAGCTCATTTTCCCGACCGCAGTATCGTGTTCGATGAACCCAGACCCTTCCCTCTTGCGCGACGGGGCGCCGCGGTAATGGCGGCATGGCTTGTGCCCGGCGCTGGTCATCTGGTGCTGGGAAAACGTGGGCGCGCGCTGCTTTTCTTCCTTACCATAGTAGGCGCCTTCGTTCTTGGGTTGATCTTGAACGGTCATCTGTACTGGCCGACAGTGGCCGAGCCGCCGTCGTTTTTTCACTT
>DATLWF010000486.1:0-14908 GCA_035576605.1 Blastocatellia bacterium
CTTCCGACGTAGATCTTGTTGTGATCGTGCGGCGAGATTGTAAGCGGCATGGTCCACACAAAGCGATACTTCAGATCTGCGGGCGGCGATCCATTAGTCTGGTCGGGCCACACCTCGACGTTTCGCGCTTGCCCGTTCCGCAAATCGAAGCGCTCGACGATGCCGCCGACGCTGCCTGAGCCGGAAGCGCTGGACCAGATGATGTTGTTGTCTACTGGATCCGGAGTGGCCCAGCCGCTCTCGCCGCCGGCGACCGACTGCCACGCGCTGCGCGGAATGCCTCCGCCAAAGCCGCCTCCTCCCGTGCGACTGTTGCTGGGCCCGCGATACGAGGGGCCGTCCTGTTTGTTGCCGTACACGTTGTACGGAATCTGATTGTCGACCGTCGCGTGATAGATCTGAGCGATGGGAAGCTGGATTCGTTCCCAGGTCCGCCCGCGAGTGACCGAGATGCTGACGCCGGAGTCGTTGGCCACCGCCATTCGACTCGGGTTGGTCGGGTCGATCCATATATCGTGATTGTCGCCGCCAGGGCTGTTTGCGAACTGAGCTATTCTTGCGGTCTCACCACCATCCAGCGACACAACAAACGATGCCGTCAGGTAGTACGTTTCATTTTCATTGTCCGGGGCTACCGCCACGCGGAAGTAATAATGCGTACGGCCACCGAGATTGCGATCGTAGCTCACCAGCCGCCAGTTCTCACCGCCATCATCAGAGCGCCAAAGCTTGCCGCGATCCGTCTCCTCTCCTCTGAGCGGAACGCCGTCGCCGGTCTCGATGAGCGTATAAACGCGGGTTGAGTTCGATCGCGCGATTGCAACAGTGACCTTGCCGGTGGTGCGAGTCGGCAACCCGTGACCGGTGATTCGCTTCCACGTGGCGCCGCCGTCCGTCGACTTGAAGAGGCCGCTTCCCGGCCCTCCGCTATCCCTGCCCCAGGTGTGAATCTCGAGCGGCCACATTCCGGCAAACAGGATGCGCGAGTTGTTCGGATCCATCGCGAGGTCAGAGCACCCGGTGTTCTCATCGGTGAACAGGACCTTATCCCACGACTTCCCGCCATTCGTCGTGCGAAAGACTCCTCGTTCAGGCTGCGGGCCATAGGCGTGTCCCAGCGCTGCAACAAGGACGATGTTTGGGTCACGTGGGTCGACGACCACCCGACCGATTCGTCCGGTCTTCTCAAGACCCATGAACGTCCAGGTCTTACCCGAGTCCATGGATTTGTAGATCCCGGCGCCGACTGAAATATGGCTTCGGATCCACGCTTCGCCGGTGCCCGCCCAGACGATGTTCGGGTCCGACGGCGCAACCGCGAGCGCGCCAATCGAGGAGACAGATTGATCGTCGAAGATGGGTTGCCAATGCGTGCCTCCGTCAGTGGTCTTGAAGATCCCGCCCGATGCGGCGCCGGCGTAATAGACGTTGGGCTGACCGATCACGCCGGCGACTGCGCTGACTCGGTTCCCAACCGGACCGATGTAACGATATCTAAGCGCCTCCAATGTTTCAGAGCTGATCTGTTGAGCATCGCTGCGGCTGAGCGGCCCGGCCGCCATCAAGAGGATCATCGCCGCAAAGTGTAGAAGTGATTTTCTGGAATTCATGATCGTTACCTCTCGAAAGATTGGACTGCCCTAAGCTGATTCCGAGCCGAACGAGAAATTGTTTGAGACAGCTTCTACTCCAAAACGTTTCGCGCGTCAATAACCTTGAGGGTAACAATCTTGTGTGGACACACCTTCGGCGGCTAATAACCAATTGATTAACCATTCGGTGCCGATCTATCCTACTTTATCGGCTGGCGCCGGTAGGACGGCGCAACTTTGCCAGCGCCTCGTCACACCTTTTGATTTCTTTCGCAATCCCCTCGGGCCTGTCTGCTTCCGAGGCTCGAAGTGTGCCGTGATTGCGAAGCTCGATGAAAACGTCCAACCCGCGCTGATACCACGAGCGCGCTTCCCGCCAGTGCTGTTCCTGCCTGGAGACTGGGATTGACGAGAGCGAAGCGAGCACCGTTTCTGCCTCCGCGACCGTGGTGTAGCACACCGCAACATCATGTCGGGCTACTGCATTAGTGGGATCCTTCGCCGACAATACTTCGAACAACGCGAGCGACTTGCGCAGATTCGCGGAAGCTTCAGCCGCGTCACCCATCCCGGCAAGTGTGCTTCCGACATTGCCGTAGCCGATTGCCAGGTCGCGGCTCGCTTGCGCGTTTGTTGGATCGGCTGAGGACAGTGCCTCACGAATCTTGAGAGCCTTGCGATAGCACTCAAGAGCTGCCGCTTTATCGCTGGTCCACAACATGTCTCCCGTTCGATTGTAGCTGACGGAAAGCTCACGGCGCGCTTTCGCGTTAGTTGGATCAGCCGCCGCCAGTGACTCGAATATCGGGAGCGCTTTTCTGCCGTTCTCGAGAGATTCAGCTGCACTGCCCAATCCGGCGAGCGCATCGGCCATTTTGTAATAGCTGATCGCCAGATCGCGCTGTGCGTCGACATTATTCGGATCAGCAGCGGACAACGATTCACGAATCGCAAGACCTTTGCGAACGTTGTCGAGCGCTCCCTGTGCGTCGCCGGTCTTGGCGAGCGTATCGCCGATCGAGTCGTAACTGCTCGCGAGGTCGTGACGCAACTGAGCATTCATCGGATCCTCTTCTGACAACGACGAACGAATTGACAGTGATCGGCGATAGAAGTCCAAAGCTCCGCTCAAATCACCCATCAGCTCCGATATGTCGCCGATCTTATCGCAGCTTTCCGCGAGCTCACGGCGCGCTGGATGGTCGGCCGGTCGAGCGGCGGCCAGCTTCTCGCGAATCTCCAGCGCCTTTCGATAGTTCGCCAGAGCGCCAGTAGTGTCGCCGCTGTGTGCGGAATACTGATTGCCCTGAATGTCCGCGACTCTCTGATAGGCAGTCGCCAGCTCTCGTTGTAGCGAAGGATCGCCGCTCGACTTTTGAGCGAGGCTGTCCAGATATTCGAGCGCCCGTTTTACAACTAATTCGCGGGCGGGCGTCGAGCCGGGAAGATTCTCGATCGCATCGTGAAACTCGAATAGGAATGAGTTCGCAAGCCGGCGCACGTCGTTGAATCGCAGTTCTGCTTCAGCGCGCTCCACTCTGGCAATGCGAGCCTGCCACAAGGTTGTAACGATGCCGGCGAGAAGCGAGGCGACGATGAGCGTCGCCGCGATGACACCGGCCATGTGTCTCTTGACGAACTTCGAGCTTCGATAACCGACTGTGTCCCTGCGCGCGATGACCGGCAGTCCTTCCAGGTGGCGGCGTAGGTCCTCGGATAACTGCTCAGCCGATGCATATCGTCGCTGAGGCTCTTTGCGCATCGCCATCAGCACTATGTTGTCGAGATCGCCTGCGAGCGTACGGCGCATCTTGGCAGAGGGCCCCCTGCGCGTCTTGCTCGCGATCTCGGGTATAGGGGTTGTTGGAGACTCGCCCGAGTCCGGCACTGTTCCGCGTTGCCTGACCGCGGTGCTCGGTTTCTGCGGCTCCTCGTGACATATCACATGGGCTATCTCTGCCGGATCGCTGCTCTTGAAACGGTAAGGCGCGTGGCCCGTCAATAACTCGTAAAGTACCACGCCGAGGGAGTAGACGTCGCTGACGGTGGTTATCCTCCCTCCGCGAACCTGCTCGGGGCTTGCGTATGCAGGCGTCAGCGGCGCGATCCCGGTTAGCGTCAGTTCGATGCCTGGTGCGGCCAACTCGGGATTCATCACCTTCGCGATGCCAAAGTCGAGAAGCTTTGCCGCGCCCTCGGCGGTGATCAGAATATTGCCAGGCTTGATGTCGCGGTGAACGACAAGGTTCTGGTGCGCGTAATGAACTGCCGAGCAGACTGTTCGAAACAGTTTGAGTATCTCGACGGTCGAGAGCCTGTGAGTATCGCAGTACTGGTTGATGGACTCTCCTTCGATGTAATCCATTACGAAATAGGGCAAGCCGTCGTCCGTAGTACCGCCGTCGAGCAGCTTGGCTATGCCGGGATGATCCAGACTCGCTAAAATCTGACGTTCGTTGCGGAAGCGGCGGACGATGCTATCCGAATCCATCCAGCCTTTGATCAGTTTTATGGCGACGCGCTTTTGATACTGGTCGTCGGCACGAATGGCAAGGTAGACCGCGCCCATTCCTCCGCGGCCAATCTCACGCACGACCTTGTAAGGTCCGATCCGTCGCCCAATAACCGGTTCTGCTTGTGGCTCGAAAAGGCCGATGGGAAGGGTGGAGTCGGAAGCGGGAGTTTCGATGAAATCGCCCGCCTGCTCGTGCAGGACGATCAAGCGTTCGACTTCGTTTCGGAGTTCGCTGTTTCCGCGGCAGGCTTCGTCGAGAAACGATCGTCGCCGGCTTGCTTCAAGCTCGATGGCGGACTGAAAAACGTCCTTGATCTGTTGCCATTTCTGGGGCGTCACTTCGAAAACCTGTTGCTAATCTCGCCATAGAGCCAGGCCTTGGCCATATTCCAGTCCCGTTTGACGGTGGCGGGCGAAATGTTTAGCACCTCAGCGGTTTCTTCGATGGTGAGCCCGCCGAAAAAGCGGAGCTCGATGATGCGACTCTGTTGCGGATCAATCTCGGCCAGGGCCGTGAGCGCGTCGTCGAGCGCGACAAGATCAAGATCGCGTTCCTGGGGCGTGGCGATGGCTTCGTCGAGCGTCAGCTTCTGGGCGCCACCGCCTCGCTTGGCGTAGAGATGGCTCCGCGCGTGATCGACCAGAATGCGCCGCATCATCTGCGCGGCTACTCCAAAGAAGTGCGCGCGGTTCTGCCAGTTCACCCTGTTCTGGTCAACGATGCGCAGGTAGGCTTCATTGATCAGCGCTGTTGTTTGGAGCGTGTGCCCCTCCCGTTCGCGCCGCAGATAGCGGCTGGCCATGCGGTGAAGCTCGTCGTAAACAAGCGGCATGAGCCGGTCCAGCGCCTGCTTGTCACCGTTCCCCCAGTGGACCAGCAGTTGAGTTACATCTTTGAGCGAGGCCGTCATCTAAGCGCCTCCGGGTGCATAAAGTAGCACAGACTTTGGCCGGTGTGTAGCCGTGAGCCAATCCGCTTGCTCTTCTCGCGTTATCTAGTGACCGCAAAAATCACAATACTGGAGGAATGAACAATGATTTGGAATCGATGCAAAAACTCTAATCCGAAGCTCGCTCAGTTCTCTCGCAACTGCGTATCACGGAGGATCTCCCCAATGGTTCGCTTCTCTCTTCAAGTCGGATTGATTGCCTTGTCGTCACTTGGCTTCATTGGTTGCTCCAACCACTCTTCCTACGGTTCGTATACCGTACCATCCAATGAGTCAGGTGGATCCAATGGGTCAGGTGGATCAAGCCCAACGATTTCGGGAGCCCCGTCACCCGAAGGGCATAGCACCGTCACTCCGAATGCCTTCACGCGCCCGCCTTTGTTGCTCAGGCAGGGGCAGTATTTCGCCTGGGCAATGCCGATCGCCTGGCGGGCCTACGAAAGCGGAAATGGTGTTGATATGGTCTCACCGGATGGCAGACTGATAGCCAATTCGGTGCTGCTGACGGGAAGTACAGGGCAGGCGACTCCGTGGAGTTTTTTGGTCACGCTTCTCACGCAGCTCGGTGACCGCGATATCAACGGGTTGAGCACGCGAGATTTCCCGTCACTGCCATCCGGATATCCTGGAATTGATTGGCAAATTCAGGAGTTCGAGCTGACATTTACCGACACCAGCGGTATATCGCGGCGTGCCGACTGCACTTGCGGAGTCTGTAACGCTTACGGCGGCTATTCCGTGCTCATGCAATCCTTCTCTGCGCCGGTTAATGAGTTTGATCGGGCCAAGACCTGGCTGCCTTTACTGGCGCAGAGCGTTGTGACGACCAATCCAGGGCAGATCGCATATCAAAACCAACTGATCCCGGTACAGAACCGACCGCTGGACAATTCCGGTCTGATGGAATCATGGCAACAGAAACGCTTGTCACAGGATCGCATCGCCAAGGCGCAGCAGGAAGGGATGATGGGTTACGAACGCATGGTCTCTCCGACAACCGGTCAACATTACAACATGCCTTTGGAAACCTATGACGGGACCGTCGGGGGCTATCGAAATCCGGACCATCCGGATGAGATTCTAAATCCTACAAAACCTGGTGAGTAGTGAAATCCTGAGGAGAGTTGTTCTTTCGGCTCCCATTGATTCATTCATCACTCTTGTTTCCTCGTATTCTGTCTCCAGGAAGCTTGATACGCGATTGAGATCGGAGGCAACTTGTTGCCTCCAACACCTCACTTCAGTGAGTTGTAAACCGCTTAGCGGTGTCCTATCGATAGTTTGCGTGGTTCGGGCTCTCCTGGGCCGCGTAGCGGTTACCTATTGACCTTGTAAATCGATTCTGCAGAAACATAGGTAACCGCTACGCGGCCCACGTGCATCGCCAATCCCGCATGCTATCGATAGGACACCGCTACGCGGTTATCCTCTGTTGCGTTGTTGAAGGTTGCCAAGTGGAATGTCCAAACTCGAGGGACGCAACTTGTTGCCTCCGTCTTTGTCGCTGTCCTACTTGATGAAACTCCGACACGTAAGCCCAACCCACTGAAGAGCTTTGGCATCCAGTTTGAAGTGCGGCTTATGACCAACATGAATCTTTTGAATTTTACATATCGACTTTGCCTTGTTATTGTCTCATTCTAAGAAGCCCGTTCGACGCGGTTACGGTCGACAATCGACACGCTGGAATGCACTGCTAAGGATCCTTTCGATGAACCTGTTCTCGCGCGGTTACCGTTCTTCACTTGGAAAAAAATATGTCATGGCGATCACGGGATTCCTGTTGTTCCTGTTCGTGATCGTGCATATGGCCGGCAATCTCCAGGTCTATCTGGGACAAGAGCCGATGAATGCTTATGCAGAGCTGCTCAAGTCCAGGCCCGGGCTGCTGTGGACCGCGCGGGCCGGGCTATTCGTCATCGCCGTGCTTCACATTATATCGGCGCTCCAACTGGCAGCCGAGAATCGCGCCGCGAGACCGGAGCCTTACGCGGAGGGTAAACCCATCGCGAGTCTTGCATCGCGAACGATACTGCTCAGCGGCTTGATCATCTTCGCATTCATCGTCTATCACCTGATGCACTTCACCTTTGGAGTTACGAATCCCGATTTTATGGATCTCCACGACGCGTTGGGGCGTCACGATGTTTTTGCAATGGTGGTCGAAGGCTTCCGAAACCCGTACGTCTCGGCGTTCTATATCATCTCGATGGGGCTGCTGTGTCTGCACCTGAGTCACGGCGTTTCCAGTTTGTTCCAATCGCTGGGCATCAGACGTAAAGGGACGGTAGCCGCGTTCAATCGTTTCGCCCGGATCGCGGCGATTATAATCTTCATCGGCAATTGTTCCATTCCTATCTCGATCCTTGCGGGATGGGTGAAGTAAGAGCTAGCACTATGAGACTCGATGCGAAAATACCATCCGGGCCGCTCGCCGAGAAGTGGAGCAGGCACCGCAACCACATCAAGCTGATCAACCCGGCCAACAAGCGAAAGTTTGATGTGATCGTGGTCGGGTCGGGGCTCGCGGGTGGTTCGGCTGCGGCAACTCTCTCGGAGCTGGGCTATAAGGTCAAATGTTTTTGCTTTCAGGACAGCCCGCGCCGAGCGCACTCGATTGCCGCCCAAGGCGGCATCAACGCCGCGAAGAATTATCAGAACGACGGGGACAGCGTATACCGCTTGTTCTACGACACGATCAAGGGCGGCGACTTCCGCGCGCGCGAAGCGAACGTCTACCGGCTCGCTGAAGTCAGCGTAAACATCATCGACCAGTGCGTGGCTCAGGGTGTTCCGTTCGCTCGCGAGTACTCGGGTTATCTTGCGAATCGCTCGTTTGGCGGCGCGCAAGTGTCGCGAACCTTCTACGCGCGCGGGCAGACCGGTCAGCAGTTGCTGCTCGGCGCCTATCAAGCGCTCGCCAAGCAGATCGAAGCCGGGGGCGTGAAGATGTACCCGCGCGCCGAGATGCTCGACCTTGTGATGATCGACGGCAATGCGAAAGGAATCGTCGTCCGCGATTTGGTGACCGGTGAGATCAGCTCGCACGCCGCCGACGCGGTGGTGCTTGCAACCGGCGGCTACGGCAATGTGTTCTTTCTCTCAACTAACGCCAAGGGCTGTAACGTGACCGCGATCTGGCGAGCCTACAAGCGCGGGGCGCTGCTGGCCAATCCCTGCTACACGCAGATTCATCCGACCTGCATTCCGGTCAGCGGCGATCATCAGTCGAAGCTGACGTTGATGTCTGAGTCATTACGTAATGACGGCCGCGTGTGGGTGCCCAGGAACAAGGGCGATCACCGGGCGCCCGGCGAAATCCCGAAAGAAGAGCGCGACTACTTTCTCGAACGCAAGTATCCTGCTTATGGAAATCTAGCGCCTCGAGATATCTCATCGCGCGCCGCGAAAGAAGTCTGCGATGAGGGCCGCGGAGTGGGTCCGGGTGGGCGTGGTGTATATCTGGATTTCGCTGATGCGATTGAGCGGCTTGGTTTGAATATGATTCGCGAACGCTACGGCAATCTGTTCGAAATGTACGAGCGCATCACCGGAGAAGACGCTTACAAAGCGCCGATGCGGATTTATCCCGCTAGTCACTACACGATGGGCGGGCTTTGGGTGGACTACAACTTGATGAGCAACGTTCCGGGCTTGTACGTGATCGGCGAAGCGAATTTCTCAGATCACGGCGCGAACCGGCTTGGCGCCAGCGCGTTGATGCAGGGGCTTGCCGACGGCTACTTCATTCTGCCTTACACGATCGGCGATTACTTCGCGACCGGGCGGCCGGCGAAACCGTCACTCGATCATCCGGAATTCAAGAAGGTTGAGGAGGAAATCGCCCGGCGCACAAACAAGTTTCTGTCGATCAAGGGCCATCGCACGGTCACCGAGTTTCATCGTGAGCTCGGGAAGCTGATGTGGGACAAGTGCGGGATGGCACGCAACGAAGCCGGTCTGAAGGAAGCGCTCGAGAGGATTCCAGCGCTGCGTCAGGAGTTTTGGGAAGACGTGAACGTGCTTGGCGACGGAAACGAATTAAACCAGTCGCTCGAGTACGCGGGCCGCGTCGCCGACTTCATGGAATTCGCCGAGTTGCTCGTGCTTGACGCGTTGACTCGCGACGAATCGTGCGGCGCTCACTTTCGCGAAGAGCATCAGACTCCGGACGGCGAAGCGATGCGCGAAGACGAGAACTTCTCTTATGTCGCGGCGTGGGAGTATCAGGGTCTGGATACTCGGCCGATCCTGCACAAAGAACCGTTGGTCTACGAAGAAGTTCATCTGGCGCAAAGGAGCTACAAGTAGTCTTTGCGTCTTTGCGGACCTTTGCGTCTTTGCGCGAAACCCGAACCCGGGAAAGAGCGTTTCGCGCAAAGACGCAAAAGATCCGCAAAGACGCATCAAAGAGAACTGTTAAGAAGGAATTCGACAAGTAAATGAATCTTACGTTACGCATTTGGCGCCAAAAGAACAGCGACACTCCCGGTCAGTTTGTCGAGTACAAGGCTGATGACATATCGCCGGACATGTCTTTTCTCGAGATGCTGGACATAGTGAATGAGAGTCTGATCAAGCGCGGCGAGGAGCCGATTGCCTTCGATCACGATTGCCGGGAGGGAATCTGTGGGACGTGCGGGATGGTGATCAACGGAGTCGCGCACGGGCCGCTTGGAGCCACCACCACTTGCCAGTTGCACATGCGCCACTTCAGGGACGGCCAGTCAATAACAATCGAGCCCTGGCGCGCGCGTCCGTTTCCCGTAATCAAAGATCTGGTCGTCGATCGAAGCGCGTTTGATCGAGTCATTCAAGCCGGAGGATATATCTCGGTGAGATCGGGCGGAACCCCGGACGGTAACGCGATTCCGATTCCGAAACCGGACGCTGACCTGTCGATGGACGCGGCCGCGTGCATCGGTTGCGGCGCGTGCGTGGCCGCATGCAAGAACGCTTCAGCGATGCTGTTTGTAGCGGCGAAGGCTTCTCACTTGAACATTCTTCCGCAGGGGAAACCCGAGAAGGATCGCCGAGTGTTGAACATGGTCAGAGCGATGGACGAAGAGGGGTTTGGCAACTGCACGGTGATGGGTTCGTGTGAAGCCGTGTGCCCGAAGGAAATCAGCCTCGACTTCATCTCGCGGATGAATCGCGATTATCTCAAGGCGCTGTGGCGAAGGAAGTAGTGAGTTTTCCGCGACCCTTTAAGGGTTCACGACCTATGACCTATAGGACTTATTTGACCTAAGGACCTATTTGACCTATAGGACCTATTTGACCTATATTATACCGCGGGCAACCCAAACCTGGCCCAAAGCATCCCGGCTACGCAGTTTCGCACGAACCGCTCAACAAAACTCCGGAGGACCAAAATGAGAAAGAAGCTGGCTAGTCTCCTGCTCTTACTCGCCCTGTTCGCGCTTGCGTTACCTGCAGCAGCGTTTGCGCAGAACAAAGACGAGTATGGAGGCTTTATCAAACGCGATAAGAACGGCTACAGGGTTGGTCAAGGCAAGATCACCCTATTCGACGGGCCGGGTATCGTGAACTATCAATACAAACACAGTTGGATGCCCGGGGCAGGTGGCGCTGCAACGGTCATCGGTATCGGCGCTGGAGCCGGTGCTGGGACCGGGGCAATTGTCAAAGGGAAGAAGGGCGCTCTCATCGGTGCTGCTGTCGGCGCCGGGGCCGCCACAGGCGTCTGGCTGTACAAGAACCGAACAGAGAAGCGCAGAATCTTCTGAAGCTTTCTCTTCTGGCTGTTATTTGATCTAAACAAGGTGCTGGTTTCAGAAGGCCGAGCACCGTGGATCCATGTGGCTGAATTGACGGGGCTGACCATCTTGCCACAGGTCGGCCCCGTTTCCTTTTTGTACCTCTCCAAGCGACGTCCCAATTCTTGAAGGCTTTCGAAACCGGAGTCCGGCCAGTCTTGCCCAGTAGACTGTGGCGCGCGCGTTGCTAGTCCACAGTTGAAACCGAAGCACGAACCCTTAATCAATCAGGAGGAAATCGGATGAAACGAATCCTAACAAGTGCTGTACTGTGCCTGACTCTTGCTTTGAGCCTCGCGGCCCCTGCCGCCCAGGCTTCCCAGAACAAGAACAGCGGCAAGAAAGCCGCCGCGGCGAAGATGTCGCCGCGCGCCGAAGCGCTGAAAAAGTGCAACGACGACTACGCGGCTGCGGTCAAGAAAGCGAATGAGGACCATTCCGCGGCGGTCAAGGCCGCCACGGGCAAGAAGGGCAAGGACCGCGCCGACGCGATGAAAACCGCAAACAAGGACAAGGCTGATGCCCTGGCTTCAGCCAAAAAGGCTAAAGCTGACTGCGTCAAAGCAGCTCCGAAAAAATAGTATTGTTGGGGAGCGCACGCATTCTGTGTGTACGATTCCTATCGAATCTCTAAAAGCTCGGCGACTGGCTTTTGCCCGTCGCCGGGCTTATTGTTTTCATAAGGGAGACCAACGATGAAACAAATTATTTGCCGCGCGGTGCTGGGTATCTTCCTCGCTGTTGCGGTCACACCCGTCGGTGCCTTAGCCGACAGCCGCGCGCACCACGCTGCAATCAAGGTGTGCAAGCAGAACTACAAAAACGCCGTTCGCGGAGCCAAGTATCTGAAGTCCCGCCAGCGAAAGGAAAGGATCGAACAAGCGCGCAGGGAACGGGAGGAGTGCGAGAGGCTTGCACCCAGATAGCTGCGGTCAACTAGAAAGGATTTCGCGGTACACTGCGGGGTCAACATTGCCGCCGCTTATTACGCAGCACACCCGGCGGCCGCGGAAAGGCTCCGCGTCAGTCAGCAACGCGCCAATCGCAAGCGCGCCGGTGGGCTCCGCTTTCAGATTCGCAAGCCCAAACAACAGCCGCACGCCTTCCTTGATGTTCGCTTCCGGGACTTCGACGATCCTGCACAAACCGTCTTTCAGAACCGCCCAGTTATGCCCGCCCACACTAACGGTGCGCGCGCCGTCGGCGATCGTTTGAGGCTCGGTCTCGTTCACGACTATATGGCCCGCTCGAAGCGACCGCGCCGCGTCATTAGCCATCAGCGGCTCGGCGCCTACAACGCTCGCGCTGCTGCCGCCCGCGCGAAGCCCGGTGATGATTCCCGAAGTGAGTCCTCCGCCTCCGACTGGCGCGATAACAAAATCAAACTCGCGATCGAGCGCTGCAAGCTCGGCGCCCAGGCTCGCATTGCCCTGGATCACAAGGAGATCGTCATAGGCACTCGCGACGTAGGCATCGGGATTCTCCCTCGCAAGCTCAGCGACCCGTTTTGCGCGACCCTTCAGCTTCACGTCAATTAGATCGACGAGACCGCCGTACTCGCGAACTGCGTCGACCTTCACCTGTGCGGAAGTGTCAGGCATCACAATGATGCTCGACTTGCCGAGAAGCGAGCACGCATAGGCCATCGCTTGCCCAAAGTTTCCAGACGACGCGGCGATGATCTTACGCTGAGGAACCTTGGAAGCGAGGTTGTAAGCGGCGCGGAACTTGAAGCTGCCGGTGTGCTGAAAAGTTTCGGTCGCGATAGTGAGATCGACGCCCAGATGCCTGGCTAAACGCGGGGCTTCGATGATTGTGGTTCTCCGAGCCGTTTCTATAAGAGGTGCGTTTTTCATCAGGCTCCAACTATACCAACGACAGGAGGCCGCGGGAAAATGGAACACGGATGGAAGTAGTCCGTAGTCCGTGGTCAGTAGTCCGTAGAGAATGTGTGAACGATGTCATGGCACTCTTCGGTGTCACCAATGTCTTGGCACTTGAGAACTACGGACTACGGACTACGGACTACGGACTACTGACTACGGACTACTGACTACTTCCATCCGTGTCCTACGCCGCCGTCCTCATGCAATAATCTGGTCGATGTTCGCTGAAGTCGCTGTTCCAGTTTACGTCAGGCAGACATTCACGTACCGGCTGCCCGGTGACATGGCCTCGCGCGCCCAGCCCGGTTGCCGAGCGCTGGTGCCCTTCGGGAAGAAATTCCTGACTGCATTCATCGTCGACGTGCACGAGGGCCTGCAAAGCGATGTCGATGAATCCGACATCAAAGACATCGAAGAACTCCTCGACGAATCGCCCATCATCACTCCCGAGATCCTCGAACTGACGCGCTGGGTTTCTGATTACTACTTCGCGCCGTGGGGTGAATGCCTGCGCGCCGCGTTGCCCGCAGGCGCCACTTCGATCAGCGAGCAGGTGCTGTCACTCACCGCCTCAGGCCGTGAGGCGCTCGCCGAAGGCCGGCTCCCGCCGTCGAAGCTCGAAGCGTTGCGGGCGCTTGCCGGCGCGGACTTCGTCGAAGCGAGGCAGCTGGAGCGCAGTCTGTCTCGCCCGCGTGTTGGCGCCCTGATTCGTCAGCTCACGCGCGACGGCTTGATCACGGTCTCGCAGCGCATCGGCGAGACCCGAATGAAGCCCAGGCTTCAAAATGTCGTCAGGCTCAAGAGCCAGTGGTCAGTGGTTAGTGGTCAGCGCTCAGTTGACACCGACCAGCCACGAAACTCGCAACCTGCAAAGAAAAAACGGCGAGGGAAGGAGGCCGAAGAACAGCCGCTCAACGAAAAACAGCGTCGGGTCGTCGAGACGCTCGCATCATCTGGCGACGGGATGCCGTTCAGCGATTTGCTCGAAGCCGCCGATGTGTCGTCATCCGTCGTCCGCACGCTCGAGAAGCGCGGCGTAGTTGAAGTCTTCGCGCGGGAACTTCGGCGCGATCCCCTCGCTCACATCGCTCCCGACGACGCGGCTCCCGTTACGCTCAACGGCGAACAGCAGCTCGCTCTGGATCAAATTGTAGCTAGGCTCGCCGAGCGGCAATACGCGACTTTTCTTCTGCATGGCGTAACCAGTAGCGGCAAGACCGAGATCTACATCAGGGCGATGCGTGAAGCCGTCAAGCAAGGATTGACCGCGCTGATGCTTGTGCCGGAGATCTCGCTGACTCCGATTTTCTCTCGCCGCCTTCGCGCGCAGTTTGGTGAGTCAGTCGCCATCCTTCACTCGAGCCTTTCCGAGGGCGAGCGCACCGACGAATGGCGGCGCATCAGGAGCGGCGATGCCCGAGTGGTCATCGGCACCCGTTCGGCGGTGTTCGCCCCGCTGGAAAATCTCGGCATCGTCATCGTCGACGAAGAGCACGACGGCTCCTATAAGCAAGACGAGACTCCGCGCTACCACGGCCGCGACACCGCCATTGTCCGGGCGCTGCGCGCCGGCGCCGTGGTGGTGCTCGGATCTGCAACGCCTTCGCTCGAATCGTTCCACAACGCTCACGCAGGCAAATACGTTTATCTGCGGCTTCAGACTCGTTTCGGTAATCGCGCCCTTGCCGAAGTTCAAACCGTGGATATGCGTGAGGTCTTCAAACGCCACGGCAAGGCGCAAACACTGTCCGACGAGTTGAAGGCGGCAATCGGAGAGACGTTCGCCCGGCGCGAGCAGTCGATGGTTCTGCTGAACCGGCGCGGGTTCTCTTCATTCTTGCTTTGCCGCTCGTGCGGGCTGGCCATTCACTGCCCGAACTGTGACGTGACCCTCACGTACCATCGTTACAACTCGAGCTTGCAGTGCCACTATTGCAACTACATCCGCCCGGTGCCTCGAGTGTGCGACGCTTGCGAAGGCGAGTACATTCACTACGTCGGTCTGGGAACCGAACAACTCGAAGCTAATCTGAAAGAACTCTTCCCCGAGATGAACATCGCGCGGTTGGACCGCGACACGACGCGAAAGCGCGGAAGCCTCGAACAAATACTGATGGAATTTGCGGGCGGGGGGATCGACTTGCTGGTGGGCACGCAGATGATTGCAAAGGGTCACGACTTTCAC
>DATLWF010000487.1:0-15267 GCA_035576605.1 Blastocatellia bacterium
AACGCGAATACTCCAAACGCCACGTTCACTCATACGAGCGGGGCTGGTCCGTTCACTCTGCGGTGGACAGTCTCTAATCCACCGTGCACGAATGCTACTGCCGATGTGGTTATCACGTTGCTGCCTGCGCCTGTGGCCACCACTGGCGGCCCCCAAACGATTTGTGCGGGTGGAACGACGGCGAGTCTTGGCGGTAACACTCCTGCCGCGGGTGAGACGGGCACGTGGTCAATTGTGACCGCCGGCGTGACCGGCACATTCAACCCGAACGCCAACACGCCCGGCGCCGCGTTCACTCACATAAGCGGCGGAGTAGGCGGCACGATAACCCTGAGGTGGACAGTCACCAATCCAACTTGCGGTGGGAGCGCAACAGCAGACGCTATAATCACGGTGAATCAGCAGCAGACCGCGACTGCAGGCGGCCCGCAGACAATCTGCGCGGGCAGCACGACTACGGGGCTTGGCGGCAACACTCCATCCTCCGGCACAGGTACGTGGACGATTGTGACTGGTGGAGCGACGGGCACGTTCAACCCGAATGCCAACACTCCGAACGCCACGTTCACGCCGACCAGCGGAGCAGGCACAATCACCCTGAGGTGGACGATCTCCAGTCCGCCTTGTGCTGATTCATTCGCAGAAGTGATCATCACCGTCAAGCAACAGCCTACAGCGACCGCCGGTGGGCCACAGACCATCTGCGCTGGCGGCACGAGTGCTGGTCTTGGCGGCAACACTCCAACTGGAGGGGCTACGGGTACGTGGGCGATAGTGACTGCAGGAGCGGCGGGCACATTTAATCCGAACGCGGGCACACCCAACGCCACGTTCACTCACACGGGGGGTACCGGCACCATCACTCTAAGATGGACAGTATCAAATCCGCCGTGCCCGAACGCCACTGCGGATGTGGCTATCTCGATCACTCAGCCGCCTACGACGGCGACGGTTGGACCGAATCAAACCATTGTTCCGGGCGGCACAACTGCACCGCTCGGCGGCAACACTCCATCGTCGGGAACCGGCATGTGGTCGATAGTTACGGCCGGAGCAACGGGCACGTTCAACCCGAATGCTTCTACACCAAACGCAACGTGGACGCACGCGACCGGCAGTGGCCAGGTCGTGCTGCGATGGACTATCTCCAATCCACCCTGTCCATCTTCACAAGCGGACGTGACGATCCAGATAGGCACACCGCCTACGATAACCTGCCCAACGAGTCCGGTCGTAGCTAACACAGAGCCTGGTCAATGCTCGGCTCACGTGACGTTCACCGTGACGGCTACCGGGGTGCCAACCCCAACTGTGACTTGCACGCCTCCGTCCGGAAGCGTGTTTCAGAAGGGCAACACCACAGTCAACTGCACCGCGGCTAATGGCGTCCAGCCCGATGCAACTTGCAGCTTCACGGTGACGGTGAACGATATGCAGCCGCCGTCGATAACGTGTCCTGCGAACATTACGCAGTCGACGGACCCGAATCTCTGCACCGCCGTAGTGAGCTATGTGACTCCGACGGCCAGCGACAACTGTCCGTGCGGCGCCGCACCGGTCAAGAGCAAACCCAACGTCGCTTCGTGCGCGGTGGTGTGCGCGCCGGCGAGCGGGTCGACCTTCCAGAAGGGCACTACAACGGTGACCTGCACGGCCACTGATACCAGCGGAAACCAGGCGAGTTGTTCGTTTACAGTTACGGTGAACGACACGCAGCCGCCATCGATCACCTGTCCGGCTAACATAACCAAGTCGACCGATCCGAACCTGTGTACCGCGGTGGTGACTTATAACGCGCCGGGTGTCAGCGACAACTGTCCGGGCGTAGGCACGCCGGTGTGCAATCCGGCCTCAGGGTCTACGTTCCCGAAAGGAACGACGACCGTGACTTGCAACGTGGGGGATGCGTCAGGAAATCAGTCAAGCTGCAGCTTCACCGTTACGGTAAACGACACGCAGCCGCCGTCGATCACTTGCCCGGCGAACATAACAATAAAGACTCCACAAGCCGGGGACCCGTGCGTGATTGTGAACTACCCCCCGCCAGTCGTGACCGACAACTGTCCGGGCGCAACGGTAGTTTGCACGCCGCCGTCGGGAAGTTGCTTCCCGCTCGGGACTACAACGGTCACTTGCACTGCGACAGACACATCGAGCAATACAGCGACATGCACGTTCAGGGTGAACGTGTTCGACCTCTGCGTGCAGGATGACAGCGATCCGACCACTGTCGTATTGATCAACTCCATTACCGGCGACTATCGCTTCTGCTGCCACGGAGTGACTTACATCGGCAGAGGCACTATGACCATAAGGGGAAGCATATACACGCTTGAGCACAATCCGTCAGACAGACGCGTGCTGGTGAAAGACGACGAGGGAGTGCATAAAGCTTCAGGAAGCATACAAGCTCCGCCCGGAACGACGAGATGTACGATCATCGACAGAAACACGCTTGATAATAGCTGCGTGTGTCAGTGACTATGATGTTATGAAGCCATCACGTTCTAAGGATAGATTTGGCAATTCTACGGTTCTGGTTTTGTGCCTTATCTTTTTTGGAGTGCTGGCGGGATCCGGGATGAGTGGGGCCGCCAACTCGCCGGGCTCAAGCGTAGGTCGAGCAGGAAAGAGCACAAAAGAGATCCGCGGGGGGGAAAACTGGGTGACGCAGTCACCTTTCGGGAAGATGACCTCCTCTGTGCCTACTGAGGCCGCTCTCGAATCGTTCAGCGCAGCTCGTTACGGTGGCGGCGTATTCATCCAGTGGCGTACCGGTTATGAGATAGATAACCTTGGCTTCCGGCTCTATCGTGTCCAGGATGGCAAACGCGTCCTCATCACGCCGCAGGTGCTCGCCGGGTCCGCCTTGGTGACTGGACAGGGAACGCCGTTGACCGCCGGGAAGTCTTACGCGTGGTGGGATAACGGAATTGCGAATTGCGGATCGCGGATCGCGAATTGTAAGAACGCTCAGTACTTGCTCGAGGAACTCGACCTCAAAGGCAAATCCATCTGGCACGGACCCGTCGACGCGAAGTTCGTTGCTGGGTCTCCGCCGGAACAAGCGCGGTCCGCCGAACTCGCGAGTCTGGGCCGCACCGACGCGCCATCGAGACCTGTCCAGACATGGGCCACGCCTGGGAAGATTGGCGCGGGGCAGTCGCCGTCGACCTTCAGTCTCGCTTCTCAGTTTGCAGTCAAGATTTTCGTTAATCACGAAGGCTGGTATCACGTCACGCAAGCCCAGCTTTTGGCCGTCGGTCTTGCTCCAAACACAGACCCGCGCAACTTGCAGCTCTACGTCGACGGGCAGCCGCAAGCGATCTCGGTCATCGGGGAAAGCGATGGCAAGCTCGACCCCGCCGACGCCGTCGAGTTTTATGGGGTCGGTTTGGACTCTTCTCAAACTGATACGCGCGTCTACTGGCTGGCCGTGGGCGCGACGCCAGGCCTGCGCATCACTTCGGTTCCGAGCTCCGCGCCGCCTACCGCCGGCGGTAACTTTCCCTTTACGGTCGAGCGCCGGGATCGCACGATCTACTTCTCTGCTTTGCTGAACGGTGAGGTCGAGAATTTCTTCGGCGCGGTCATCGTCAGCCAGCCCGTCAATCAAGCGCTCACCGTCCCGCATCTGGATGCGGCCGCGACCGGCGCGACTCTCGAAGTCGCGTTGCAAGGCGTCTCGTTTGTTACCCATCAAATCAACGTCACACTTAATGCCGTTCCACTTGGCAGCGTAGTTTTCTGGGGCCAGGAGGGGGGTCTTGCAACATTCGCCGTCCCGCCCGGCGTGGTGCAACAAGGAGCGAATCAGGTGACGTTGACTGGGCCGGGTGGGGGCGATGTAAGCCTGGTCGATCACCTGCGGCTCACCTACAATCACACCTATACGGCAGACAGCGACGTGTTGAAGTTGACCGCTGCGGCCAATCAGCAGCTCACAATAGGCGGGTTCAGCGCCAATACAATTCGAGTATTGGACATCACAAATCCGGCAGCGGTGCAGGAAGTCATGGGGCAGGTGCAACCGCAAGGCGCGAGCTACAGCGTCTCGCTTTTTGTGCCTGGGGCGGGGTCGCGCACTTTGCTGGCTTTAGCGGGCGGTCAGATCGGTCCCCCGAAACAGGTCGCAGCCAATCTGCCCTCGAGTTGGAACAAGACCAGCCGTGGCGCTGACTTCCTGATCATAACGCCGCGCGATTTCTTCAGCGCGGTCGAGCAGTTGCGCGTCACCCGTCAAACCCAGGGCTTGTCGGTGGCAGTCGTCGACATCGAAGACATCTACGATGAGTTCAGCTTTGGGCAGAAGACGTCGCAGGCGATCAAGGACTTCCTTGAGTTCGCGCACAACAGTTGGAAGAAGCGGGCGCGATATGCGCTCTTTGTCGGCGATGCCTGCTATGACCCAAAGAACTATCTGGGCTTTGGTGATTTCGATCTCGTGCCGACTAAGTTGATCGATACGGTCTTCATGGAAGCGTCGAGCGATGATTGGTTTGCGGATTTCGACGGCGATGGCGTCCCTGAGATGGCGCTGGGGCGGTTGCCGGTGCGCACCGGGGAAGTGACCGGGCGATTAATAGCCAAAATCCTGGCCTACGACCAATCGAACCCGGCGGAGGAGATGTTGCTTGTAGCCGATGCTAATGATGAATATGACTTTGAAGGAGCGAGCGCAGAATTACACAGCCTGGTTCCGGGCGACGTCCGAGCGGTGGACCTGGATCGCGGGCAGATGAGCGATGCGGCGGCAAAGGCGGCGCTGCTGGATGCGATAGCGCGAGGTCAGCGGCTCGTCAATTACACCGGACACGGGAACGTGAATCAGTGGCACGGAGACCTGCTGACGAATGACGATGCAGCCGTCCTGAACAACGCGGATCATCTGCCGGTGTTTTTAATGATGACGTGTTTGAATGGGTACTTTAATGATCCGTCTCTTGACAGCCTCGCAGAGAAGTTGCTGATGAACCTGGGCGGCGGCGCAGTGGCAGTATGGGCTTCGAGCGGACAGACGTTGCCGGGCGGGCAGTGGACGGTCAATCAGGAGATGTATCGGCAGATGTTCAGCGCACCTCAGGTGCGGCTTGGAGATGCGGCGCGGGCGGCAAAGTTGGCGACCACCGACGTCGACGTGCGGCAGACGTGGATCCTGTTTGGCGATCCGACTATGAGGCTGAAGTAGCAGACTGGACTTTCCACATAGTCTGTCGCTACTTCGGTTCGAACTTAAGAACCGCTCCACTCAACCCAACTGCCCATCCCGTGCGACTGTTGATAAAGGACACATCCATGAACCTGGCCGGGATCGGTGAGCCAATATCGCTCCAACTCTCCCCCGCATCGGGTGTGTAAAGTACGGCGCCAGCGTCGCCGACCGCCCACCCGTGATTCCGATCCGTGAAGAAGATGTCCTGCATCTTGAACTCGTCCTTGATCTCGTACATCTTTCTCCACGTGCGCCCGCCGTCGGTTGTCTTCGCTATTCGTCCGCTGCGTCCGACGACCCAGCCGTCGTTTGGCGAGGTAAAGAAGATCGCTCTGAAGACATCTTCGGGAAGCTTCGTCTGAGTCCTGGTCCAGTTAAGCCCGCCGTCGCTCGTCGCGTAAAAGCTGGCGCCCATGGTGCTGGCCCACCCATGATCCGCATCGAGAAAGAACACGGTTGATGTGTTTTGATCGAACGGGTAGGGAATCTGGTTCCAGTTCTGACCACCGTCAACAGTGGTGAGCAGGATTCCCGGCTGCTCCGCGTATTCATCCTTTCGCCCGCCGCCCCACGCCCATCCGTGCAATCTGTCGATGAAGTGAATCTGCTCAATCTGCTCCGGCTGTTCAAGCTCGGGCTCGCGCCGATTGCCGAGGAGCTTGAGCTGGACCTTGCCGGCCTTACGTTGAATCGTCCAGGTCGCGCCGCCATCGGTCGATGTCAGAATGCTCCGATCGATAGTCAGCGCCCAGCCGTGTTGCGGATCTACGAACCATACTGATCGAATCTTGTTCTTGAACTGATCGGGTATCTGACGCCAAGTCTGGCCGCCGTCGGTCGTCTGCAGGACCTCGAACCCTTGATTTGCCTTGAGCGGATCTTCAACCTTCTCGCCGGGCTTCCTGGGCTTCGCTTTCTTATTAGCGTTGTCGTTGTCTTCAGACGGTTCGCGTCCGCTCTGTCCGTTCAGCCAGCCAACGTTCTCGTCAACGAAGTTCGCGCTGTAAAACGAGTCACCGGTGCCGGTATCTTGAGTTACCCAGACGCCGGGAACTTTTGTGCTCGAGCAAGCCGCGCATAACAGGGTGGCAACGGCGAGAAGAAAAGAGACTACTCGGGTTTTGTCCATTCGGATTCTCATTTTGGAACAGTGCTGATTGATCATTCAAAAGATTCTATCACCGCGATGTTTGGCGGATAAACCTAAGGAGACAGGCTGAGTCCTTATGAGTGAAGCGTGGTGCGTGAGGGTGGACCTTGCTTTGAGACTATCGAGGCGGAAGTATTGGCTTGAAGACAGCTTCTAGCTGACGTTCGATTCGTTGAAGGCGTTGCTCAATGGCGGCCAGTCCTTGTTTCAGATCGCTTCTCCAATCGATCGACAAGCCTTTCAGTTGCGCGCTGGTTGAGCCACGATGCTCCAAAGATAGATATAACGAGCGCTAGAATCGCGATCGCGCCGGAAATCAGCGCCACATTGGGACTCACATCCATCTCCTCGTATCGTTGATAAGAAAATCAGTCTAGCAGCAATGCGGGAGAGATGAACTCTGAACCGCAATCCGCGCATCCCTGCATCGCGCGTCACGAAATCACGCATAACGCATCACGTTTCACGAGCGCTCTCAATCACTTCACCTTCAACTTTACCGTGTTCGAACGTCCGCCATCCGGGTGACGCGCTTGAAGAGTGAGCACGCCAGGCTGGTTGGTCATTTCGGCCGGTATACGAGCGGCGAAGGAGACATCGCTACCGTAAGTCGTGCTTAGAGCGGCGTCGTTTGCGAACAAGATTACACCCGGCTTGAACGCCACGCCGGCCACCGTCAGCTCGAATACTCCACTGCCTGCTTTTATCTTGCCGCGCGACAGGCGCGTGATCAGCGGTCCGTTCTCTACGGTCAGCGTAACCGCGTTCGACGCATTGCCGTCGGCGTTGAGCACTATAAGCGGAAGCTCGGCTGCGCGCGCAAAGAGAGAGCTCGGAACGATAGCCACCAGCGACGTAGAAGACACGAATCTTGTCTCAACAACCTGGCCCTCCACCCGTACTCCGGCGCCGCGCTGAAAGCGTTCACCGGCGACTGAGACTTCAAGGTTCTCGGCGCCTGTACCAGCAGTCTGAGGAGTGATTCGCGACACTCGAGGCGGATCATCGACGATCAACAACCGCACGGTTCCGGACAACTCGCCTCTCGGGTTCTTGACGCGCACATCGACCTCACCTCCCTCGACGACGAGAGTGGCCGCCACCTGAGCCTCAAGCTGCGTGTCCGAGCGGAAGATAGTTAGCAGAGGCGTGGGCCCCAGCAAAACAACCGCACCCGGCAAGAACTTGCTGCCGAAAACCGTCAGCGTAAACTGAATCGAACCGACATGGACCGTCGGCGGCGTGCTCGAACGAACGATGGGCTTGATCGTGAACGTCTGACCCGCGGCCTTTGCGCCCGGGGAAAACAAGCGGCTCCCATCCGCGGCTACAATCGTGTGAAGCGTAAACGTCGCACCGTCTCCGTCCGGATCGCGATTGATGGACTGACTTGCGCCGCCTTCTGCGGCGCCGAACTTGATCTGCTGTACAACGTGTCCCTGCGCGTCCTGAAGACTGATTGTGTCTCCGCCGTTGTTGAGCGACAGCCCGCCGGTCGAAGCCCTGAAGACCATATGATTCTCCGCCGCGTTTCCGAAGGAACCGGTAGGTGTCCCACCACCGAAGACGACGACGGCTTCAAACGGCGGCACGATGGTGCCGGCTGCAAACACATGCCTCACTGCGTCGGCGTCGGATATCTTGTAGCCGGAAAAATCGAACGGTTCCCCCGAGCGGTTAAGTATCTCGATGAACTCGTCCGCCGAAGCGCTTCGAGTGCCGTCGCCGTTGGCATCCCCGGCCAGGGTGTCGGGCGGATCCGCAAGATACTCGTTGATAACCAGCGGGTCCTTTATGAGCACCTTCAGCGTGACGCTGTTTGATAGTCCCAAATCGGGATTCTCGACGCCCAGCACGACAGTGCCGGGGGTCTGCGTCAGCGCGGCGGGAATTTTCGCTTGCAACCTCTCGCTGCTTACGAACGTTGTGTCCAGCGGCGCTCCGCGGTCGGTAAGTTCTATGACCCGCACCATCGCTCCGGGCTGAAACTTCTCTCCGGTTATTGTGATGGTTACGTCGCCGCTGCCCTCGATGACCGACGCCGGATCGAGCGAGGCTATGAGTGGCGCCTCAGGAAAGACCTGGAACGCAGCGTCGTTCGAGGCCGGCTCGTTGGCGTTCTGAACTGAGACCCTGTGAACTCCTATCGTGGAAATAGCCGCAGCGGGCGCCTGTGCGGACAACTCCGTAGCCGACTTAAACGTCGTCACGAGAGCCGTTTCGTCGAACATCACGGATGCACTGTTCTTGAAGTTGGAGCCCTTGACGACCAGCGTAAAGCCCGGTCGGCCTACGACCGCTGTCGCCGGCGATATCGAAGTGACGACTGTCGCGGGCGCAATCACTTCGAGTATAGCAGGGGTTGATTGCTGCCCATCGCTGTTCCGCACTACAACCTGGTGAGTCCCAATGGCCGCAGTGACTGTAGAGGGCACGCTTACTCTCAGGTCTTGAGCGCTGGTTACCGTCGTCGGAAGCGGTGTGCCATCGAAAAGCGCCACTATCCCTGAACCGAAGTTCAAGCCGGTCACGAACATCGTGAACGCCCCACTTCCGACGATTACCACCCTCGGGGTGATTGAAAACAGCGCCGGCGGTGGTGGGATGATTGCCAGCGATACGGAGTTCGAGCGGTTGCCGCCCTCGTTACGCACCTGAACAGGATGCGACCCGCTGGTGGCTGTCACGCTAGCGGGCACGCGCGCCACGAGGTGGCTAGGGCCGATGAACTCCGTGGTTACAACCTGGCCGTCGATGAGGACCCGGGAACCTCCTTCGAAACCGCTTCCCAGGACATTCATGTCGAACGGAAGCGCGCCTTTCTTTGCATTGTCCGGAGCGATCGAGGTGATGCGCGGGCCTAAACTGAACGGCGAGCCGTTGACGAGCGTGCCCGGTGAGAACAAACGCCCGCCGCTTCCCGAGATGTCCGAGTGAGGCGCGAACGCAATGCCCGATACATCGGGGTTGCGATTGATCGACTGATTCGCGTTGCCTTCGGTCGAGCCGTAGGTTACCGACTCGACGGTGACGGCCGACGAGTTCTTCAACGTGATAGTGTCGCCGGTGTTGTTAAGCGACAGCGACGCGGTGAAAACAAGTCCATTCGCGCGCGCATTCCCGAATTCGCCTTGCGGGCTGCCTCCGCCAAAGATAACCGCGGCTTCGCCTGCCGGTATGCTCGTTCCGAGCGGGAACATAAAGCGCTGGGCGTCGGCGTCTCGAACAGTGAAACCGCCTACATCGATCGGCGCGCCGGTCCTGTTCACGATCTCGACAAACTCGTCCTGAGCAGAATCGCGCGAGCCATCGCCGTTAGCATCACCGCTCGGCCCGTCCGGCGGATCGGCGAGATACTCGTTGATTCCGATCTCGCCGAGCACCGTGAATGGGACAGCGTTTGAAATGGCTCCGCCTGGATTCTGAACCGTAATGAGGTAGGTGCCGGCGGCATTGGTTACTGATAACGGGATCTCGGCGACGATCTCCATAGCGCTGAAGAAGGCGGTGGAAACCGGCGTTCCATCCACGCGGACGGTGGAACCGCCCACGAAGTTGACGCCGGTAACCGTCATCGACACTGGATCGCCTCCGGCAATTGCGCCCTCCGGTGAGATTGACGATATCACTGGGTCGGTGGTCGTGAACGGTGCGCCGTTGACTCGCGCGCCCGGCGAAAAGAGAGAGCCCCCGCTTCCGGTCGCCGTCGAGTGCGTGGTGAACCCTCCGGTTATGTCCGGACTTCGCGTTATTGATTGATTCGCGCTGCCTTCCGACGAGCCGTACGACACCGATGTTACGGTCACCGCGAGATTGTCTTTGATGGTGATCGTATCACCGCCGTTATTGAGCGAGAGGCCGCCGGAGCCTGCGGTAAAAACGAGTCCGTTCGCCGCCGCGTTTCCGAACGCGCCGGTCGGTGTGCCACCCCCAAACACAACGGCCGATTCACCCGGTGGGATTACTTTGCCGGCCGGAATGGTGAACCTGACTTGCGTGGCGTCGCTTATCGTGAAGAGTCCGATATTCAGTGAAGCGGCGCCGTTATTGACAATCTCGACAAACTCATCGTCGGCCGAATCGCGAGTGCCATCGCCGTTGGCGTCGCCCGCCAAATCACCCGCAGCGCTTCCCGCCGGATCTGCGAGGTACTCGTTGATGATGAGAGTCACAGTCTGCGGCGTTAGCGGCGCATCGTGAGCAGGATTCTGACTCTTGCGTGACGCGAGCACGGAGAACAAAAGGCCTGGCGCCAAAATGAAAATGCAGAGAACCGAGATGACTCTTTTCCTGGGCATGTACAACTCCGTCAAGTTGCTTTTCCTTCCTGGTACAATTGACTGGGAAGGTGGCGTCCCGATCTCGCCGCACGGAATACCCAGGTGGGCACAAGTTTACCGCAAAACTCGGGCTTCTGTCTATACTCAGGCAAGAATGTAAGAAAGTCAGCGACGAGGGCTTCCCGAATATCAGGACCGGGTCCTTTGACAGTCCTTCAACGAGTTTCAACGACTCCGTTTGCACTTAGGCAACTTCGTTTTGCTGGGAGCGCGCTTTGCTGGCTCGGCTACCGAAGATGTTAGCGCGAGGTGCGCGGCGGCATCGAAAAACTCTCTCTGACTTGATAAAATGCGAGTCCGTTTGAGGGAAACCTCGCCAATTCTTAGGGTGTGGTTAATCCTTGAATTGGTACCCCGAGCGGCAGCGAGCGGCCAGTAGGCTCATTGATGCGACTCGCTGCTACTCGCTCGCGTACTGATCCTCGCATTTTGGCGCTGAGGCACTGGAGGGTTTTGGATGAGAGAGAGAAAGATGGAGCACGAGCTGGGACTGGACTTCCTGCGCGTCGTTGAAGCCGCGGGCATAGCCTCGGCGCAGACGATGGGCCAGGGCGACCGCAAGTACTCAGATCACGTTGCGGTCGAAGCCATGCGCGAGGTCATGGACACAGTCCCGATGCGCGGCGAGATCGTAATCGGCGAGGGCGAGCGCGACGATGCGCCGATGCTGTACATAGGAGAGAAGGTTGGCCTCGGCCACCACCCGAATGTCGAAGACGTCGACCGGTATCCGGAAGTCGACATCGCGGTCGATCCACTCGAAGGCACTAACCTTTGCGCTACCGGTTCGTCCAACGCCATCGCCGTGATGGCGTGCTCGGAAAAGGGAGGGCTGCTGCACGCGCCTGACCTGTACATGGAGAAGTTGATTGTCGGGCCGTCATCGAAGGGAGCGGTCGATCTTGACGCGCCGGTCAAGGACAACCTTCGGAGTATCGCTCGTCGCCTCAACCGCGACATCGAAGACCTGGTCGTGGTCGTCCTGGAGAGGCCCCGCCATCAGAAGCTGATCGCGGAGATACGCGAGGCAGGGGCGCGCATCAGGCTCATCTCGGACGGCGATCTTTCCGCGGGCATCTCCGCCGCAGTCGCGGGTTCGGGAATTCACGCGGTGATGGGTACGGGCGGCGCGCCCGAGGGCGTATTGACCGCGGCAGCGATGCAGTGCCTGAACGGGCAGATACTCGCGCGTTTCGTGTTGAAGGAGCAACTCGAAGACGTCGAGGACCGCAACAGGATCGCCGAAGGCGCGCTTGATCGAATGAAAGAGATGGGAATAAACGATCCGCGGCGCATCTACGACACCGACGACCTCGCGCCGGGCAAGAAGATCATATTCGCGGCGACCGGAGTCACAGACGGAACAATACTTCGCGGCGTGCGCTTCTTCGGAACGGGAATCCGGACATCTTCGATCATCATGGCCACCGAGCGCACAAAGCGAGTTCGCTTTATCGACACGGTTCACATAGAAGGCGGTCCGGACACAGTTGTGAGGTTTTAGTCCTGAGTCCGTAGTCCGTAGTCAGTAGTCCGTAGCTCACATACCGATCCGGGTTATTCACTACGGACCACTGACTACTGACTACGGACTACGGACTACAGCCCAGGCGACGTACTATGGTTGAAAAACCCTCGAAGCTACAGCCAGCGCTCCTCGGCGGGCTGGTGCTCGGCCTCGGCTCGGTCATACCGGGTATCTCTTACGGGAATCTGTGTTGTTGTGGTTGGGGAATTGTTGGCGGCGTTCTTGCAGCCTATTTACTGATCAGGCGCTCTCCGGTATTGCCCGTCACCAAGGGTGATGGGGCCACGGCCGGTGCATTCGCTGGGATTGTTGGCGCGCTGATCTACCTTGTAATCGGCGTTCCGTTCACCTTGTTGCAGTGGAATAGTCTCATTACCCAGATGGAACAGAGGGCCGACAACCTTCCGGATGCGCAAAGCCGTGGAATGATGACGCAGATCGTCGCGACGATGCAGAGCCATCCAGTGTTGATCACCCTGGCCATGTGGCTCATCTTCGCGATCGTCGGCATAAGCGTCGCCGCTCTGGGAGGTTTGATCGGAGTGGCGATGTTCGAAAAGCGCAAGGGTCAGTATCCGCCCCAGGCGCAACCGTCGAGCGGAGGGTTCCCGCCTGGCTATGCGCCTCCCGGCCCACCCCCCGGCGGACCGCAGAGTCCGGCACCGTATTCAGCGAATGAGCCCCCGACATATTAGGACAGCTTTCACCGCAAAACGCTCGGTTTTCCTTTCATCCCACCAATCTGCCGGCGTTCCTTGCCGCGAGACTCGCAATCACCATCGCGAGCTCCGCCGGCTCGGCTGGCTTTGCTATATGCATCTGGTATCCGGCAGCCAGCGCGCGCATGCGGTCTTCAACTCTCCCATAAGCCGTCAGCGCGACGGCCGGCACCTTTCCGTTGCCGCGATTTGCTTCCGACCGCCTCACCTTGCGGATAAGCTCGTAGCCATCCTCACCCGGCATTTCTATGTCGCTTACGATTACGTCCGGTTGCCACTCACTCAATAATCTCATGGCCTCCTCGCTGGAAGCGCACGCTCTCACCTCCGCGCCGAGCTGCCCAATCATTATTCTTAACATCTCTCGCGTATCGGGTTCGTCGTCGACGACCATCACACTCACTCCCTCGAGGATCGGCATAGGCTCGAGCGAAATGCTCGCATCAGTGGCCGGGCGTACGCGCTCCAGGTTACGTCTATCAACGGGAGCGACAATCATTGGAAGCTTGACGGTGAAGGTCGCTCCCATTCCTTCGCCGGGGCTGTCGGCGAAGACGGTCCCGCCGTGCATCTCCACAAGGTGGCGCACGATTGCCAGCCCAAGACCCAATCCGCCGTGGCTCCTTGTGCTGGTAGCATCGGCTTGCCGGAAGCGGTCGAAAACATAGGGCAGAAACTCGCTGCTGATTCCCTGTCCGGTGTCGCTCACGACGATATCAACATAAGAATTCACACTGTGGAGCTGAATCTGAACGTGGCCGCCTTTTCCGGTGAACTTGACGGCATTCGATGCCAGATTCCATACGATCTGCTGCAAGCGATTCGGGTCGCCTGAGATCGGGCCGGCGCATGGGTCCAGAGCGGTCTCGATTCGAATCCCCTTAGCGTCGGCCGCCGGGCGCACCGCGTCAATCGCTGCGTCTACCACTGCCGCGAGCTCGACCGGGCCCACTTCGAGTCTGAGCTTGCCGGTTACAATGCGCGAGACATCTAAGATGTCCTCGATCAATTGTGCCTGTGACTTTGCGTTGCGCTCGATCGTCTCGAGCGCGCGAGTTTGCGTCGTTTGATCGAGCTTGTTCGCGCGAAGCATGTGCGCCCACCCGAGTATTGCGTTGAGCGGCGTGCGCAGTTCGTGTGACACGGTGGCGAGGAATTCGTCCTTGGCGCGGTTTGCTGTTTCGGCCTCTTCGCGGGCAAATTGCTCGCGTCTAAGCAGCTCATCGTGGACGCGAAGCGCGTCTTCGCGCGCGGTTACCGCATCCTGCGCCTCGCGGTATAGGCGCGCGTTGTCGACCGCCAACGCGATACGGTGAGCGAGGTCTTCCGCGAGCGCCAGGTCATTAACGTCGTAGTAACGGTTTGACTCCGCGGTAGCCAGCGTGATCGTGCCAAGCGTGCGATTGCGCGCGACCAGCGGCACTATCATGCAGGATTTCAAGTCGAGCCTGCGAAGGACATCGGCCACTTCTTCGTTTCGGGCGACAAGCGAGAGCCTCTCCTGATTGATAAGCGGATAAAATTCGGCCCTCCCGGTTCGCAAGACGTTGGACACGCCGATGGCCGCGTCGGGATCAACCGGGTAACGCTCTTGCAGTTTTCGAGCTGCTTCTTCCTTGGCAGGGTCAGTGTGCACAACCGCTAATTGGCGAAGCCGGCCGTTGTCTCCGACTATGTGGACGATGCACCAATCAGCCAGATTGGGGACCGCAAGCTTGGCCACACTCGCAAGCGTTGTTTCGTAATCAAGTGAACCGGCAAGCAAGCCGCTCGCTTCAGCCAAAAAACGCTGGGCGTCTTCGGTGCGTTTGCGCTCGGTGACGTCCATCGTTACGCCGCGCATTCCGATCGGGGTCTCGGAATCGTCGCACACAACTACCGACTGTGACTCTACCCAAACCGCGCGTCCGTCTTTTGCTACCCATCGGAAGCGGCTCGTGCCTCCCTTACCCGACGCGAATATTACGGCCGCTTCCCGAGCCGCGCGATCGGTGTCGTCCGGGTGAACGATGGACAGCCAAAAGTTCGGCGTGGACAACCACTCGTCCGTGCTGTAGCCGAGCATCTTCTCAACGTATTCGCTGACGAAGTCGATTCGCTGCGAAGCCTGATCCGGCTGGCCCCATGCCTCCCACACAACGCCGGGCACGTTTGCTACAACGTTATTCAGACGCTGGCGCTCGTTCTCAATTTGTGCGGCCAGCAAGCTTCTCTCCTGCTCGGCGCGCTTGCGGTCTGTGATGTCGCGCGCGATCGTCGAGGCTCCGGTGATATGTCCCGACTGGTCGCGAGTGGGGGAGATCGTCAGGGCCACGTCG
>DATLWF010000488.1:0-6884 GCA_035576605.1 Blastocatellia bacterium
TTGCCAACGCAATCGGGGTGCGAGTGCCCTACCTACCTCTAACACCAGATCGAGTTCTGGCGGCGCTTGAAAAGAAGGGAGGCAACAATGCGAGGATTTGAATACGCCAGCCCGACAACCAAAGAGCAAGCCGTTAGTCTGCTGGGCAGCAACTGGGCTGATGCTGACATACTGGCGGGAGGAACCGACTTGCTTGCTCTAATGAAGGATGATGTTGTCGCGCCGAAACGCCTGGTAAACATAAAGGACATACAGGAGCTGCGCGGCATAACGGTGGGCAAGGACAAAAGCTTGCGGATCGGAGCGCTGGTTACGATTCAGGAGTTGGTTGACAACCCCATGGTGCGCGAAGCGTTTCCGGTGATTGGCCAAACTGCTATCGAAATAGCAGGTCCTCAGATCAGGAACATGGGCACAGTCGGTGGAAATCTTTGCCAACGTCCGCGGTGTTGGTACTACCGAGCCGGTTTCGGTTTGTTGGCTAAGGATAAGAGCGGTGAGCCGCTGGTGCCATCGGGTGACAACCGCTATCACGCGATCCTCGGCAATTCCGGACCCGCCTATTTCGTCAGCCCCTCGACTCTCGGCACGCTGTTCATCGCTTTGGGGGGTACCGTGCGCCTCTTTGGGCCGAAGGGGAAACGTGAGATTCCCGTGGAGAAGTTTTTCGTTATTCCACAAAACGAGAGCCAACGCGAGCATGATCTGGGACCTAACGAGATTGTCACGGAGATCGTGCTGCCATCGCTTGCCGGGGCCAAAGCTTTCTCCTATGAGGTACGCCAGAAAGACGCAATGGATTGGCCGCTCGCGCTCGCGTCGGTCGCGCTGACTCTCAACGGCAATAAAGTGCGCTCGGCGAAGGTGGTGATGGGCTACGTAGCTCCAGTGCCGTGGCGATCAAAGGAAGCTGAAGAAGCGCTTGTTGGTAAAGCTATCACAGAGGAGACTGCGAAGGCTGCCGGTGAGGCAGCGGTGACCGGCGCGAAGAGTCTCGGGCGCAACGGGTATAAGATCCAGCTCGCGCGCGTTGCTGTGAAGCGGGCGGTGCTCGCGGCCGCCGGAGGAGGTGCAAAATGATCTTCAACGAAGCAGATCGCTTCAACATCGACCATCCGGACCTCTGCGAGTGTCTGCGATGGAAGGGGATGTTTATCGGCGTGAAGCACGACCCATCAGTGCCGCCTTCCAACTCCGGGCATTTCTGGTGTGTGTACACGCAAACCTGTATAGGGCCCGACGGACAGCTCGCGGAGCCAGGTGAGTGTTCGTCGTCGGATCGCCGCTGTTACGGCACCGGGCGCGTGTGATAGCATCAAGTTACTGAGCGCTCTTTGCGGTTCTTAGCGCCTCAGCTAGAAACACAGGTTTCGCGCAAAGGACGTAAAGACTCGCACAGAGCGCGAAGAAGCTCGGAAGGAGAATCAATGATGCAAAGAATGATGTTCATCGCCGCTTTGGCCCTTGTGGTACTGACCCTCGCGTCAACCAGCAAAGCCCAAAGCATTTCCGGCGACTATATCGAGACTCGCAGTGCGGACGTTTGGACGGGCCCCTGCGTCGCAAACGGCGAGATGAATCTTGCGGGCGATCAGGCTATTCTGGCGTGGCGAGTCAACAAGGGCGAGTGGAAGGGAGTCTCGCTTGACGGGCTCAGCGTAGTTGCGGTGGTCAAAGCGAGCGCAACTCTCGGAGATCAATACAACAATCCGTATCCGGCAAAGTCGGTTGTGATCGTCGATGAGAAAGCGTGTGGCGATCAACAGAAGGCCCTGGTCCAGTTTGCTCAATCAATGGCCGGTGAGCTTTTGAAGAACGTCATGCGGGTCGAGGTCGCGCCGATCAAGATAGAAGTCAGCGGAACCGGTGGGCACTACGCCACGACGGTGGTGCGGGCCGGTAACATCGCCGGAATACAGACTCGCGCGATCAACGGAAAGGACCACCTGTGCGGCAACGAGGACATCTTCTATCGGCCGCTTGCTGAGATGACTCACTCGATGCCCGCGGTGGCGGAGCTCGATCAGTTCGTCGGAGTTGGACTCGACGTGTCGTGGACGGTCCACGGCAAGCGCAGCGCTTTTGTGGGTACGTTCGCACGGTAGAGATCGCGCATTTAGGGGATCTCTCTTAGCTACGAGGGCACAAAGACCACAAAGAGGTTTCTTAGTGGGCTTTGTGCCTTTGCGATTATTCGACGGGAGACGATTTGGATGCCTCGCAGATTCTTCGCGCTGATTCTGGCGGTTTTGGCGCTTTCGATATCAGCTCTCGGCCAGAGCAACAAGCTTGAGGCGATTGGCGCGATCTCGGATCCGGGCGCGTCCGACGCGCTGAAAAAAGTGCTGGAATCAAAGGGTTCTCGAATCACAATTGGAGAAGGGGCATATTGCGACATCTGGTTGCGAGCCGCAATTCCGGCAGGGAAGTCGGACGCGCAGGGCGCCGTTTACAATACTCTGGGCGAATCTGTGCTTATTGGGGTGATCAGTTTTGCCAGGCCTACCACTGACTTTCGCGGGCAGCCCGTCAAGCCGGGAACTTACACGCTACGCTACGCAGTGCATCCGGCGGACGGCAACCATCTTGGCATCTCTCCTATCCGAGACTTCCTCGCAATGGTGCCGGTGGCGATGGATCAGAACCCGGACGCGCAGCCAAAGTTTGAAGAGCTCGTGAAGATGAGCGCCAAAGTGGCCGGAACGAATCATCCCGCGGTGATCAGTCTGGTGCAGGCCGAAGGCGGCTCGGAGGCACCCAAGCTCGGTCAGGATGGCAGCCACGTTATATTCGCGGCTAAGAGCAAGAGTCAGGCGGGAGACCTTCCCATTGCGTTCGTAGTGAAAGGCATTGCGGAACAGTAGGTGTTCGTAGTTCGGCCTTCAGGCGGAAGTTTGGCGTTCAGAGTACCGACTTTAGTCGGCGGCTGTTTTGGTTACCAATTTCAACGAGCCGACTAAAGTCGGTACTCTGAACGACGAACTTCCGCCTAAAGGCCGAACTACAAACAGACAGAGGGCCTATGAAGCGAACCAGAGCAGTAAAGCTCGCAATTGTGGGTGTGCTGGCGGTGTTGATGCCGGCATTGGTACGAGCGAACGACTCCAACGCCGGATCCTCAAGCTTCGAAATCAAGATGCCGCTCGGCATTCCGATCGAGTTGTGGACCTACTTTGTTCCAAACGACAACCCGGTCACCGCCGCGAAGGTTGAACTCGGACGGAAGCTCTTCTTCGATGCCCTGCTCTCTGCCGACGGCAAGATTAGTTGCGCTTCGTGTCACGACCCCGGACGCGCGTTCACGGATGGAAGAAAAGTTGCAGAAGGCATCGGCGGTAGACTCGGCACCCGAAACTCGCCGACGCTTCTCAACTCGATGTTCAGCACGGGTCAGTTCTGGGACGGCCGAGCGGGGACCCTGGAAGAGCAGGCGAAGATGCCGCTCACGAATATGGACGAGATGGGCAACGCATCGCTTGACGACGTGCGCGCGAAGATTGCCGCTGTTCCGGAATACGTCAGAGGATTTCAACAGGTCTTCGGCGGACCGGTCACCGTTGACGGCTTTGCCAAAGCGGTAGCGGCTTTCGAGCGAACTCTGGTTTCCGGCGATTCCCCTCTTGATCGGTATCTGGCGGGCGACCTGAACGCGCTCAGCGAGTCGGCGCGCAGCGGTCTGATTCTGTTTCGCACAAAGGCGCGATGCGGCGTTTGCCACGTGCTCAACCAAAACTTCGCGGCGTTTGCTACGTTTCCGTTTTTCACTGATGGCATCTATCGCAACACCGGGGTTGCAGTGAACTTCACCGGCTTCAACGCGCTGGCTCGACGAGCGATGGCTGCTGCACGCGATGAGTCCGGCGATGCACTGGCCGCGCTGTCAAAGCACGAGCGGGCGGGCGAGTTGGGCCGATTCCTGACGACGGGCAACACCCTGGATGTTGGCGCCTTTCGGACGCCTTCGCTGCGCAACGTCGAGCTGACTGCGCCTTACTTTCACGACGGCAGTGCGGCTACGCTGGCCGAGGTTGTTCGCTTTTACGTTAAGGGTGGCAATGAGAATCCGAATCGCGACTGGCAACTCGAGCCCGTGCCACTCTCTGAAATCGAACAGCGCGACCTTGTCGAATTCCTGAAGGCCCTGACCAGCGACGATGCTCGCCGCATGGTCAAAGCCCACTAAAACCCTTTCTGATGCGCCTTGCGTCTTCGCCCGAACCTGACTCTCTACTTGATACCCAACAGTGTGCGCAGCCGCGGCTCGAGTGCTTTACGTATGTCGGGATCGGACAGGGCATACTCGTTAACGGTCTTCAGATAGTTGATAGGGTCGCCGATTGTAAGCCATTCGCCATCGACAACCGCTTCGGTCACCACCCGTCCGCCACGCCGGAGGTATTCGCGAACCGCATCCGTCAGCCACAACTCGTTAGCCTTGCCCTGCGGAATCTCAGTCAGAATCTGAACGACTGCGTCTGAGAGCAGAAACCGGCCGAACATGGCCAGGTTCGAGCGGGCCTCTTCCCGCGAAGGCTTTTCAACTACGTCCTCCAATTCTCCCTCGGCGCTGCCCTCTCTGATCTGAGCGATGCCGTATCGCACGACGTCTTCCCAGGGCACCTCTTGCGTCCCCACAACGAGCGCACCGGTTTTGTCGTGCTTCTCGACAAGCTTGCGCGCGAAGGGAGTACTGGATTTAATCAGATCGTCACCGTACGCGTAGATGAATGCCTGATCCTTGGGAATGTGTTTTCGTGCGACGATAAGCGGCGTCCCGTTTCCATAAGTGCCGCTCTGCGGCTCCATCACTATCTCGACATCCGATAGCTTATCAAGAAACTCATCGACCGCACCGTACGTGCCCCGCGTCGGCGTGACCGAAGGGTCATAAGTCCGCCGCAGCGGCTCAGCATTTCCGCCGGTGATGAGGATGATCCGTTTGATTCCTGAATCGATGAACTCTTCGATGATGAGATGTATAGCGGGCTTATTGATTATCGGCAGGAGTTCTTTAGGATAGCCCAGTGTGACCGGCAGCATTCGTGTTCCCGAACCCGCGGCTGCTATCACACCCGTTTCAACTTTCATTCAGTCACAGCTCCCATTGACGAACTTAATACAATGCCCAACCAAAAATAACACGCGCGACTTTTGTGTAACAAGCTAGCGCTTCGCAGTCTTCATCATCACGAATGCATCGAGTGAATTGTTGTAGTACCCTTCAAAGCGATCAAACACAAAATACCCGTGCTTGTCGTAGAAGCCCTTCGCTCCCTCGTCATCGACCGGCGTTTCGAGGTAGATAGCCTCAGCTCCCTGCCGCCACAGCCACTGCTCAATCTCAGCAAGCAAATTGCTGCCGATGTGCTGGCGCTGTCGATGCGGGATCACGTCAATCGTGATAATGTGCCCGAGCTTGCGAGGCTCGGTGCAGCCGACCACGAAGCCGACGATTTCGTTTTCTTCTTCGGACACCAGCGTTCTGCATTTGCGCGATCGCAGGTAAAGCTCAAGCTCGAGCCGCGAATAGGCGATGTCGTCGCTAAACGCAGCCTGGTCGATTTGATAAAGCCGCTCGAAGTCGGCCGCTTTGTACTCGCGAATCTGAGAGGTCATCATGCAGGTGACACCAATCAATGAATTGCAGAACCCATCACTGCGTCAAAACAGCGCCCGATATGCGCCGCCATCTACCTGGATCACCGTGCCCGTCAAATAGCTGGCTCGCTCCGAGCATAGAAAGGCGACAACCGCCCCGAATTCTTTTGGATCGCCGATTCGCTTCATCGGAGTCGACGCGGCCCAGCGCGCATAGACGTCCTCGACGCTGACGCCTTCGTTCTTCGCGATCGATAAAGAGAGGTTCTTCAATCGTTCAGTTAAGTGATATCCCGGACACACGGTGTTCGCGGTTATCCCGTCCGCTGCGATCTGTTGAGACAGGCTCTTCATGAATCCCAACACGCCTGCGCGAGCGGTATTCGAAAGAATCAGGTTCTCAACCGGCTGCTTCGCTGCAATCGAAGTGATCGCGACGATCCGGCCCCAGCCTCGCTCGCGCATGTGAGGTACGGCCTCGCGGCAGAGATTGATCGTACTGATGAGGTTGAGCTCGACTGCGTCGCGATAATGCTGCGCGCCGAAGTCATCGAAGAACCCGGCGGGTGGGCCGCCTGCGTTAGCGACCACGATGTCGACGCTCCCAAACCTGGTTTTTGTTTCGGAGACCAGGTGGTGGACGAGTCCGTCCCTGGTTACGTCGCCGGCGATGGCCATGACCTCTGAGCCGGTTTTCGATTGAATCTCGACGGCGGCGTTTCGCAAGTGCTCTTCGTTGCGAGCATTGATCACGACGCGCGCACCTTCTGTGGCCAGCTCCATCGCCGTGGCCTTTCCGAGCCCGCCCGAGGCAGCCGCTACGATGGCCACTCTTCCTCGAATGCCAAGATCCATCAACCCTCCTGTGTCGGCCTCCGACCGAGTGTCTGGGAATGAGAACCAATTGTTGACGTGTAGATAGCGGAGAAATCGACGCCCCAAGTCTCTCCAGGCTTTTACGAATAACGAGTGGCTTCTCTTAATCCGGGAGAATGAGTCTACGTTTGTTCTCGTCAATCATCCGTTCCGAGCTCGCAATCAAATCTGCCCGTCCCTGGGCCTCAGCAATGCTGCGCGCCTCTTCCGCGAAATAATCTGAATCGTAGATATCGGGTGCAGTCATGGCATACCTTGCGCAGTCCAATAACGCGAGAGCTTCGTCCAAAACGCGGCCCTCATTCGCTGCGCGAATCGCGGCAACCAAGGCGTTAGCCGCCGAGACTTCGGCCGCCTCTATTTCCGCCAGTAGCAGCGATGCGTCGCTAACCGCTTGAAATGCTTTATCG
>DATLWF010000489.1:0-6038 GCA_035576605.1 Blastocatellia bacterium
TGCCATCGTAAATCCGCGCTGGTCTCCACGAGACGAAAGGCAAACATCACGCGAAGAAGCATTCGCGCGAGTTTGCATCCGTGACTCTCCGATTGCCGGTTGGCCGCTGGCTCTTGTCTTCATGAGTTGGTTCCTCTCCACTATTGATTCGTCATCACCGTGTACAGATCCACTATCTCCGGCGCTTTACCGGCCGGTGGATTCTCGCTCTTTACCCGCACGGCAATCGTCAGCCGCCTGTCGGCGGGATTCAGTTCGCTGCTGGACATAATCACCCAGCGGCGCGAGTACGTGACTCTGCCTTCGTCGAAGGGATTCCCGGTTGAGACCGTTCCATCAGGTCTGCGCGTCTCTGCCGTGCCATTCGCGTTGACCACCGTCACCGTGCCTTCCGGTACGACGTCATCACGCCCAGCTATGATAATCTTGTCGAAGTAGTAAGAGCCGTCGTTTGCCGACGCATCGTACTCAATGCTGCCGACTATGTAAGCATCGTCGGGCCCGTGCCTGGCCGGATTGGCGGTCATCCTTGCGGGGTCGACCAGCCGTTGAAAAGACGCGGCGCCGAGCAGCTCGAGCTTATCTTGCGCAAATGTAGTCGCGGTGGTGAAGTTGCGCGAGCTGGCGTTGGTCTTCATCGCCAGGGTGAACATACCGGCTATGCTGATAAGTCCGACCACAGTGACCATCATCGCGATTACGGCTTCAATTAATGTGAAACCTGCCGCGCTTTGGTCGTTGATTCGGACCTCGGTATCGAATGCCTGTGTTGCTTGATTAAGTGATCCCATCTTTTAACTCTTGTCTTCAGTCGTTGGACATCGCACTTCCGCTAAGTGCGCTCGTCTTGCTTCGTCTCCGAAACGGTTACCTGGCCAGTCGGTGATACGATCACGAACAGGTAGTAGCCATTCGACCCGTTGATTCGAATCGTCGGGCTCTCTTTCGGCATCGGGGTGATCACCCCACGGCCATCGAAGGCGATCTGTTTGGGAGCATCGGAAGCGAAGGTGACTCCGCTCGGCAATAGGACGCCGCCCTTGTTTTGAGGCGGTGTTTTCCCCTGTGGGTCGTATTGCTCTATGTCGGCGCGCTGCAACTCAGCCACAAAGATCCCAGCCAGCGTGTTGTTCGACGTTGCCAAATACCTCGCTCGCTGCAACGCGGTCGCCACATTGCGGCCCCCAACACCCAGCCGGTACATTCGCATGTAGGACATGATCTGAGGCACGACAAACGCCGCGACGATGGCAATGATCAAGAGAACTATCACCATCTCGATTAGAGAGAAGCCGCGCTGGCCTCGCTTTGAGTCTGAACCGTTGATGAGCTTTGGTCGGAACATATGGTTACATAATGGGGAAGAAGCGTACATACACTTCTCAGCGGTTGTTCTCAGGTATCATCCCTGAGTCGACGCTGACTGACGCCTACTACTACAAACAAGGGCGAGTTGGTGTTGGGGACCGCTGGGGGTAGCACAGTGAAGGCGGGCCTTGGACAGGCAATCAGTATTCCGCTAGGAGATTAGACGCCCTGCGAGCGCAGGGACCCTAAGAACGAGTCTTGATTTGCGGCATACCGGCCTCGCCACAGGTGAGTATTCGGAAGAAGATAAACGCGACACCCGCCGTCGCTCGCAGGAGTGCGTCACGCGCCTCTTTCTTGTAGACTTGTCGAGGAAGCGGATTTTCGAAAGAGCAAACCTGCAATGGTCACTACGACAAGCTATAAGGAACACCTCTCAACTGACAACCTCGACTTGATGCTGGCCGTCCTGCCCGAACCGATCCGCGAAGCTCTCACTCGCGCCGGCAATATGGAATCACTCATCGAAGTGGTGCTCGATCTTGGCCGTCAGCCTGAAGCGCGATACACGGCGAAGGCTCTCTACCTTGACGATTCGCTGGTTACGCGTGAGGACCTTCACTACGTTGCGAGCCGGGTCGGCCAGTTCACTCGCGACAACCGCGCGGGCATCGAGCGGACGCTTCATCGAATCTCGGCGATGCGCAACCGGCTCGGCGAGATCGTCGGCCTGACCTGTCGTGTCGGCCGCGCGATCTACGGCACAGTCGACATCATCCGTGACATCGTCGAGTCGGGCAAAAGCATTCTGCTGATGGGCAAGCCCGGTGTTGGCAAGACGACTCTGCTGCGCGAAGCAGCGCGAGTGCTCGCGGACGATCTCGAGAAGCGAGTCATCGTCGTCGACACCTCGAACGAAATCGCCGGAGACGGCGATGTTCCTCACCCTGGTATCGGGCGCGCTCGACGCATGCAGGTGCCTGAGCCCGAGCACCAGCACGGAGTCATGATCGAAGCGGTCGAAAATCACATGCCTGAAGTCATCGTCATCGATGAGATCGGAACGGCCCAGGAAGCCCTCGCAGCCCGCACCATCGCAGAGCGAGGCGTGCAACTCATCGCCACCGTGCACGGAAACACGCTCGAGAATCTGATGATCAATCCAACGTTGTCGGATCTGGTGGAGGGATACAGCCTGTGACACTGTCCGATGAAGAAGCGCGGCGGCGCGGCACTCAAAAGACCGTGCTCGAACGAAAGGCCCCGCCCACATTCGACGTGCTCATCGAGATTCAAGACAAGGACCGCCTCGCAATTCATCGAGACGTCGCCGAAGCAGTAGACCTGATGCTTAGAGGCTTCCTCCCCAGCACCGAGGTCCGCCAGCGCCGTCCTGGCGGCGAGGTTGCAATCACCCAACCGATGGCTGCTGAAAGCGCTGCGTTCTCAGCGGAGCGAAGAGAAGCGCCGGTTGCCAAGCGCGCCCAGGAGCCTCGCGCCGGAAAGGGCAAGCTCCTTCGCATCTATCCTTATGCCATCAGTCGTGAGCGATTGGAACGCGCGATCGCCGTGCTTGGAGTGCCGGTAGCCGTGACCAACGATCTCGCGGAAGCCGACCTGTTGCTCACGCTAAAATCGCACGCCAAGCGGCAATCTCAAAAGCTCAGAGAAGCGCGCGGCCACGAGGTCGAAGTGCACGCGCTTCGCAGCAACACGCTCACTCAGATGGAGAACTTCCTGCGCGAGACGTTCGGCGCCGCAACGCGCGCCGTCAATGAGGACGCGGCTATGCAGGAAGCGGAAGATGCAGTCATTGAAGCAGTCGAGCGGCGCCGTCCGGTGGAACTATCGCCCCAGCCAAGGCACATCCGCCGAATGCAACACATCTACATCGAACGCAGTGGACTGCAGTCTGAAAGTAAAGGGCAGGACCCGATGCGAAGGATCGTGATTTACCCGCACTGATGGTATAGGACCTATACCCTATTTGACATTATTTTACCGGCGTGAACGCGTCCCAGTCGTAGGTGATTCCTAGCGCGAGGCCGGTCCTTGGGGCGCGCTTCGACGTGCCGAAGATTCCCGCTGCGTACCAGCGCACACCGAGCGCCCGAATCTGCGCACCCAGTCGCGCTTCCGAGAAGTCTTCAGTGCCAAGCGGCGCATGCTTCCTTGTCGAGTGAAAGCCATTCACTTCGGCAACTATGCTCACTCGCTCCGAGGCAGCATAGGTACCCGCCAGCCCGTACAACAGCACGTCGTTTTGCGAGGTTGCTTCGAGAGGCGCGGTCAATATTCCGAGTCCGAGATTCCCAAAAACATTCAGCTTATCTCCGGCGAAGCGCTTTTCCGCCAGAATCACGCCGTAGAAGTTAGTCGTGTTAGTGCCAATTCCACGGGCTTGATCCGAGTTGGGCAACTCCACGCCGAAGCGAAATCCAAGAGCTGGCGCCAGGCGCGACTGATTGCGGAGCTTGATCTTCATCCAGAGCCTGGCATCGCCGACATCGTTAGTATCTGTTTCGTTGGCCCCAAGCTTGAGTGGGATCGCCGAAGGACCACGGCTGGTGATCGAAAGAAAATTCTGAAAGGTCCACTCGATCTGAAACTCGACATTAGGCGCGAGTCCGAAACTCAGCCGAGTGTCGGCAAGCCTGGTTACGTCGCCGCGCAGCCCCGAGAGTGGGAACCGCTGGTTCTGAAGAAACTCAAACCCCGTTTCGATTCGAATGACGCCGGGCTTGATGATGTCCACATCTTCGGTGACGAGCGGTCGCTGTTGCGCTAATGTGGTGGTCGCTACAACAGTGACGACGGTTGAGAGAACCAGCAAACTGACGAAGCCCCGAGTCATAGCGTTTCTCCCGGTAACCGTGATCGAACTCCGATTCCTTCCCACCTCGTGGGGCGATTCTATGGACTCCGCCTGTCTTTGTCAATTTCCGTCACATCGGAACGTGAAAACTTGACAAGGCGTAGCCCCTGGTACATACTCGCCGCCGACCCGTACCTCACCGCGAGTCCAGATAATTCTATTCATCCGGAGGAACACATGGCTAAAGCGCAGGCTGCGAAAACTCGGGCGCTCCAACTCAACGTCGAGGGGCTGTTCAAACTGCTGGGAGGTACTCCAGAGGAACGGCTCCGGTTCTGGGAAATCTTTAAGGGCATCACCACGCCTATACAGCTCCGGCTCATCAACGATCAGCTCGGGGTACTGCAGGGCCTCGTCAACCAGGTCGAGGCGAGCGCCAAAACGCTGAAGGAAACGGCCAAGCAAATCGCGAAAGGTTAGGCTTCATCGCACAGGCCGATGGGAAAGCGGGCACTACGTCACATCGACCAATCAGCATCTCGGACAACTACAACTCTCCTCGTCATCGGGGTTCGATCGGAAGATGCATTGGGGCTGATACTGCGTAGGGCTTTTCGCCGCGCCCGCTTTATCCCTGATCTGAACGCAACCGACACTCAAAGAGCCGATCTCGCCGTAGGAATCTTCGCAAGCGGCGACGAACCTGGGCCGCACGAGCTTGCCGCCCGCGCGCAGGCCGTAGGTGTGTCCTTGCTCTGCGTGCACCTCCGTCAGAAAGACGCGCTGATCGGCCCGCTGGCGATCGCCGGCCGGGCAGGGTGTGAGCGTTGCGCCTATGAACGCATGGCAGCCGCAGCCGCCGCGGCACCTTTCGACGAAACTGTTGCGGCATCGCAGGAAATCGCAAGGGTCGTGGGCCCAGTGCTCGTGCGCGAGCTTCGAGCAATTCTTCGCCGGGGCGCTGAAGCATCGCGGCTTCTCGATCACGTATTGTTTGTCGACGCGGGGACTGCGGATGAGTCACTCCACCGGGTGATTCCCCTGGCTTGCTGCGTCGTCTGCGGCGGAGCTACCGCCTTCCCAAAACCGCCTCAAGGGCAGCTCCAGGTTTCATCCGATGACTCGCCAGAGGTTGTACTCGACTTGCTGTCGGGCTGGGTCGATCTGCGGACCGGGGTCATCAGCGGCGTCTTCCTGGAGCCCCCGATCGAGAAGGCTTTCGGCCTGCCTTTCATCGCGACCGCGGCTCCCCCGCACATAATGGAAGCGGATGGCTCGCTTCGTCGTTTGCCGCTCGGTTGGGGAAAAGGCCTGACCGTTTCGGGCGCGGTGCTCTCAGCGACGGGTGAAGCAATGGAGCGATACTCGGCCTCGCTTCCCAACCCGGCGCGAATCATCTGGGAACGTCCCGACAACCTCGATGGTGAATTCCTGGATCCCCGAACACTTGCGATCTATTCTGACGCTCAATACGAGCGGGACGATTTCCCATACACCAGATTCAACCCCGGTGTTCGTCACCCGTGGGTCCTGGGCAAGTGGCTAGACAGCGGCCTCCCGGTTTGGCTGCCTGCGGTTTTTGCATTCCTGTCGTTCACCGTTCGGCCCGAACATGTCATCGGCCAGGGTACCTCCAACGGCCTGGCCGCCTGGACTGACCCCGAAGAGGCTGCGCGACGAGCGACCATGGAGCTGGTCGAACGCGACGCCTTTATGACAGCCTGGCTCACGGCTACTCCCGGAAGACGGATCGAGCTAGATGACTCGCTCGATCCCTCGCTTTTGCGCGTGCTCGAAGCCATCGAAGCGCTCGGGGCAACGGTCGAGGTCTATATCCTCCAAACAAGCGTGTGCGGCGTTACCGTTCTGTGCCTTGGTCTCGGTGACGGCGAAGAGTATCCCGGCGCGACGATAG
>DATLWF010000490.1:0-8044 GCA_035576605.1 Blastocatellia bacterium
AGCAAGAATGGAGAGGTGAGGATGAAGAGCAGCCTTGGTAAGAGCGGAAGTGCAACGAGCGACAATGAGCCGAGCGCGACCACCCCTGCCGCGCCGCCGTAGCCGACTCGCAGCACGGCGTGCGCGGCGAGCACGATCAGAAAAATGAAGTAAGGCAGCGGCACCAGCTTTAGCGCTTCAAGAGCAGTTGCATTGGGTCCATCCGGCCGAAATAAAAGCATCGCCGGAATCAGCATCATCAAGTGCGCGGCCGCCCAACCATAAAGCACGCAACTCGTCAGCGGGGCGTACTCCTGGCGCAGCAGGACGCTGAAACTCGCTCGCCGATGGATCACGCTGGTAGCCAGCAAACAGGCGGGAACGAATACGACTATCAGGAATAACACCGGCGAAACGTGGCCAATCATACCCCGACCCACGCGGTAGACCAGGAGGATGAACGGGGCGACCAATCCGGGGGAACGCTGCCCGCTCAACGCGGCAGTGTTTCTCAAGAAACCTCCGCTGAGCAGTTCGTAATAAGCGAACGTGGTCAACAACGCGAGAGCGGCGCCGAAGACAAACGGCGCCAGGGCCGAGATCTCAATCATCGCTTGCAGCGGATTGTAGAAGAGTTTGAGTAGGGGCGTCAGTCTGGAGCGCATTAGAGGAGCTGTAGCATAGACTTCAGCGTGTGTTTACCGGTGTTTGTCGTATTACTTTTCGCGTCATCGGAAACACAGACTAAAGTCTATGCTAACGTTCTTCTTCAACATCTACCGGTTTGTTGAGTGACCCTATTCGCGGAAGCGGCCAGTACCTGAACATCGCCTTGCCGTAGATGTACTTTTCGGGCACCAGCCCCCACGATCGGCTGTCGTTGGACGCGTCGCGATTGTCGCCCATCACAAAATAATAGTGAGCCTTGACACGCACCTGATGGCCTGCGGAAGTGTACGGGCCCTGATTCCAACGCGAACGAGCCGACTGGTTGCGTTCGGGCGCAAGATAAGGTTCATCTTTTGGCTCGCCGTTGATCGTGAGGTGACCCGACGCGTCCATATCGATGCTGTCGTCGGGCAATCCGATCACGCGCTTGATGAATGACTTGGTCGGATCGTCCGGAAACCAGAATACGATGATGTCGCCGCGTTTGATCGAACTGAACGTGTATTCAAACTTGTTGACGAAGATGCGCTCGTCGTTTTCGAGGCGCGGCTGCATCGAGGTGCCCTCGACTTTGACGGGCTGTACGACGAACACGACGATCAACACAGCCATCACCGCCGCGAAGATAATATCGCGGGTGATCGATTTGACTTCGGCCCAGAGTCCGGCTGAAGTGGAGGGCTCTTCGAGATAGGTGACCTCGATGTCGGGATCGTCTTCAGGAGCGATGCCAGGGTAGATCGGTTGCTTCATAGTGGTGAACATTTAAACCATTGTCATCGAACGAACGTTCAGTAAAAGGTTACTTTTGGGCCGAGGGTTTGTCAATGAATCGGGCCGGTCCGTATACTGTTGTCCGAGGAATTCGTTATGCCGATTGTTGATCAGATCAATAGTGATCTTACCGCGGCGATGAAGGCCAGAGAAGCGGAGCGGCTGAGCGCGCTGCGAATGGTTAAGACCGCGCTCAAACTTCGCGAGACTGAATTGCCCGGAGGAGTTGACGACACCGAAGCGATAAAAGTGCTCAATACTCTGCTCAAGCAGCGCCGCGATGCAGCCGAGCAGTTTCGAGCCGGGGGCCGCGAAGAGCTTGCCCTGAAAGAAGAGAATGAGGCGCGGATTATTCAGACTTACTTGCCGGCGGCCGCCTCCGAAGAAGACATATCGGGTGCTGTTAATGAGGCGGTCGCGGAGGTGGGGGCTTCATCGATGAAGGACATGGGCGCGGTGATGAAGGCTGTTCGTGCGAAACTCGAAGGCAAGACGGTTGACGGTAAGGCGCTGAGCGACCTGGTTAAGGCGAAACTCAGTAGTCAGTAGTCCGTGGTCAGATGGCACCAAAAACTAACAAAACAACCGGCTGCGAACTACGGACTACGAACACTCCCTCTTACGATTTATCAAACTCGCGACGAAACCCGCACCGAAGCCGTTATCGATATTCACCACCGTCACGTTCGACGCGCACGAGTTGAGCATTGCAAGCAGCGCCGTCAGTCCATCGAACGAAGCTCCGTAGCCGATGCTCGTGGGCACCGCGATAACCGGCACCGAAACCATTCCGCCCACGACCGACGGCAACGCGCCTTCCATACCGGCCACAACGACGATCACGCGGGCTGACTCGAAATCCGGCCGCGCTCCCAGCAGTCGGTGGATGCCGGCTACGCCTACGTCGTAGATGCGCGACACCCGGTTCCCCATCGTAGTCGCGGTTACCGCGGCTTCTTCGGCTACCGGGATGTCAGACGTTCCCGCGGATATGATCGCGATGACGCCGTCGCCGAACTCGGTTCGATCACGCACGACGGAGATCATTCGCGCTTCACGATGAAACTGCGCATCAGGCGCGACGGAGCGAACGGCTGTGAGGACTTCTTCAGTTGTTCGCGAGATCAGAAGATTCGAACTGTTGGTTAATATCCGCTCCGCAATCTGGGTAATCTGTTCGGGAGTCTTGCCCTGCCCGAGAATGACTTCAGGAAAGCCGAGCCGCAGGTCGCGATGATGATCTACTCGCGCGAAGGTGATGTCTTCGTAGGGCAGGCTCGACATCTTGTCCGCCGCTTCTTCGACGTCAATGCGCCCGGCTCGCACTTGCTCGAGTAGCTTCTTGATTCGCTCTCTGTTCACTCGCCTGATTGTAGCATGGGCGTGTAAGCACGACTCACAAGGTAGATGTGAGGCTGAGAATGGGCCTGGTTTGATAGGCCTCGCGCGCGGGTGTTAGAATCGATACGCAATCAGGATCGACTCCCGTCAACATTTTCTTATGAACAACGAGCCACGAATAACAGTAATCGGCGGAGGGTTAGCTGGTTCTGAAGCCGCCTGGCAAGCCGCCGAGCGCGGCGTCAAAGTCCACCTTTACGAGATGCGACCGGTGCGCCCCACCCCCGCTCACCAAACCGCCAACCTTGGCGAGATAGTGTGCTCGAATTCCTTGAAGACGGACGAGCCCGGCACTGCGCCTTACCTTCTCAAAGAAGAATTGCGGCGCGGTGGATCGTTGCTTATAAGCATCGCTCACCAGACATCGGTGCCTGCCGGATCGGCGCTGGCCGTCGATCGCGAGCGTTTTGCTGAAGAAGTAACACGGCGAATCGCTTCGCATCCGAACATCGAAGTGATTCGCGAAGAATTGCAAGCTCTTCCGCCCGAGGGGCCGGTTGTGATAGCTACCGGGCCACTCACATCGCCCGCGCTAACCGAAGAGATCACGCGGCTGACCGGCGCGGGGCAGCTCTACTTTTACGACGCGATATCGCCGGTAGTTGACGCCGAGACCATCAATTGCGACATCGCGTTTCGCGCGGCGCGTTACGGCAAAGGCGGAGACGATTATCTGAACTGTCCTTTCAACGAAGAGGAATACGACCGCTTCTATGACGCGCTTATCGCGGCGGAGTCGGTGCCGCTTCACGAGTTCGAGAAGACGATGTATTTCGAAGGTTGTTTGCCGATCGAAGAGATCGCTCGCCGCGGCCGCGACACCTTGCGCTACGGACCGATGAAACCGGTTGGCCTGCGCGATCCGCGCACCGAGAGGCAATCCTGGGCGGTGGTGCAGCTCCGGCAAGAGAATCTGATGGCTGACAGCTACAACCTCGTTGGCTTTCAAAACCATCTGAAATTCGGCGAGCAGAAGCGCGTGCTTCGTTTGATTCCCGGACTCGAACAAGCGGAATTCATTCGCTACGGGCAGATTCATCGCAACACGTTTATCTGCGCGCCGGCGGTGCTCAGCGAGACTCTGCAAATGCGAGCTCACCCGCGCGTTCTTTTCGCGGGACAGATTTCAGGCGTCGAGGGATACATCGAAGCGATGGCGACGGGATTCATGGCGGGAGTGCACGCAGCCGAACTCGCGCGAGGCCGCGCGCCGCAGTCTCCGCCGCGCCGCTCCGCGATGGGGAGCTTGACCAACTACATTGCGAACGCGGAGAGTAAGAATTTTCAGCCGATGAACATAACGTTCGCGCTCCTGCTGCCGTTGGACGAAGCGGATCGGAAAAGGCTCAGGCGCAAAGTCGATCGTCACCGCCTTCAGGTGGAGCTCGCCCTGAAGGACTTTGAAGAATGGCGCGCCGGGTATCTAACGAAGGCCATCGCGTCGGAAGCGCGGATATGATTCAAAGAAAAAAGGAAAAAGGCAAAAGGAACAAGTTCGGACGCTGCGTCCCAGCGCTGCTGATGTTTTTTCCTTTTGCCTTTTTCCTTTTGTCTTTTTCCTTCGCGTTCGCCCAGTCGGGCCGTCAGACACCGCCGCCTCCGAAGCCGCAGCCGCCCTCGCAATCGCAAGGACGCCGGCCTGTCTCGCCAGCAGATGATGAGACGCGCCCACGCCGCGCCGGCGAAGAGCCGCAGGATGACAAGCCTCTCAAGCTCAAAGCTGATCTGGTCACCGTCATAACCTCGGTCACTGATTCGGCGGGCAATCAAATCAACGACCTGACTCAGAAAGATTTCGAGGTGTACGAAGACAACGCGGTTCAGGACATCGCGGGTTTCTATCGAGAGGGGCAGATTCCGTTGCGGCTCATCTTTTTGTTCGACATCTCAGGCTCGATACGGCACCGTTTTGACTTCGAGCAGCGGGCAGCGGCTCAGTTCTTTCGAAACGTGATGCGCAACGGCGATCAGGCGGCGTTGATGAGCGTATCGAGCGAATCAAGGATCGAGTTGCAATTTACATCTGACACCGATCAACTCGTCGAGGCTCTTGCACGGCTCAAGCCGCAGGGCGCGACGGCGCTTTATGATGGGATGATATCGGCGGCAAGATATCTACGGCCCTCCGAAGGCCGCCACGTGATGGTCGTTCTGTCAGACGGAACCGACACGGTGTCGACTTCGACGCTGGCTAAGGCGCTCGCCGAAGCGCAGAAATCGGACGCTATCATTTACGGCGTGCACTCGACGGGCGTCGCGCCTTCTGCCAGCGTTCAGGATCTTGCGGGCGAGTTCGTTCTGAAGGCGATGTGTGAGGACACCGGCGGCCGAGCGTTTTTTCCGCCAATCTACGAAGATCAGAAAAAAGAAACGCGCGACCTGGACGAGATATACAAACGGCTGGCGGCAGAAGTACGCGCGCAGTTCGTGTTGACTTACTACAGCAAGGTCGACCCGCGCCCCGGCACGTTCCGGAACATTCGCGTAGAGGTCAAGCGACCGGGGCTTCAAGTGCGGGCGCGTCGCGGATATTACACGGCTAAATAGATTAAAACATCCACAACTTCGCAGAAGAGGACTCCAAACTATGCGCGCATCCTTTCTAAGACGCTCTGCATTGCTGTCTCTCGCTCTAACGTTCGGCGCCGGCCTGCTTGCTTCGGCAGATGATTCTTCGTCGATCAGCAACCATCCGCAGACGGGAAAAGCCGCTTCCAGGAAACAGACCGCCCGGCCCGGCGGCCCCGCTTCATCAAGAGCGCAGGACGACGTGGCGCTTCGAGCCAGAGCCGAAAGGCTCCACCGTCAGTCGATAGTCATCGATACTCACAACGACATCACCTCACCGCTCCTGGAAAACGGATTCGATCTGGGGATGCGCGGCGACGATCCGAGCGCGAAGATCAAAACGCACACCGATCTCAGGCGAATGAAAGCGGGCGGGCTTGGCGCGGAGTTCTTTGCGGTGTACGTCGGAAAGGAATTCGTCAACAAGAAGCCCGCTGAAGGCGGGGGCGCGGCCCGGCGAGCGCTCGATGTGATCGACGTAGTCAATGAACAGATTCGCCGCCACCCTGAATCGCTCGAAGCAGCTTCAACGGCAGCGGATATTCGTCGAATCGTAAAGAGCGGTAAGATCGCCGCGCTGATGGGCATCGAAGGCGGACACGCGATCGAAGACAGCCTTCCGGCGCTGCGGATGTTCTATAAGCTCGGTGTGCGCTATATGACGCTCACCCATACGAACACCAATGACTGGGCCGATTCGGAAGGCGACATAAATAACTCCAGCGTTAATCATCACAACGGCTTGACGGACTTCGGCCGCGACGTCGTCCGCGAAATGAATCGCATTGGAATGATGGTCGACGTTTCACACGTCGCCGACAAGACCTTCTACGACGTGATTGCAGCGACTCGCGCCCCGGTGATCGCTTCGCACTCCTCGGCGCGAGCCATCGCAAACAACCCTCGTAACATGAGCGACGACATGTTGAAAGCTGTAGCCAGGAACGGCGGCGTCGTGATGGTTAACTTCTACGACGGCTTCCTTGATCCGCGTAAAGCTGAGCTGGCATTGCGTTCGCGAACTATGGAAGACGAGCTGAAGGTGAAATACCCTAACGACCCGAAACGCGCGCAGGAAGAGATCGAAGCGTGGCGCAAAGCGAACGATCCGGGCAAGACACCTCTCTCGGTTCTGATGGATCACATAGACCATATCGCAAAAGTCGCGGGCATCGATCACCTGGGCATCGGCTCAGACTTCGATGGTGTTCCTCTGACCGGATTGCCCGTGGGAATGGAGGACATCTCAAAGCTGCCGACTCTCACGTATGAGCTTATGAAGCGCGGGTACTCGGACGCGGACATAAAGAAATTCCTGGGCGAGAATCTTCTCCGCGTGATGTCCCAGGTGGAAGGTGTATCTTCACAGATGCATCAGAGCGGTGGCTCGGCTACAAACACGAAGTGAAATTATCGGTCCCGGTTTAGCGATGAACAAAAGCATCATGTTGAAACCAACCGCCATGTTGCTGCTCGCTATTCTGATTTCGTTCAACCCTCCTCATATCCTTCAAGCTCAGGATAAGAAGGACGCGAAGGACCAGACGATTCGGCTGAAATCCGAACTCGTGCAGGTCCGCGCGGTCGTGACTGACAAGCGGGGCCAGCTTATCGGCGATCTCAAGAAAGAAGACTTCGAGCTTCTCGAAAACACTCGTCCTCAAAATATCAGTTTCTTTTCAGTCGAAAAGATCGACAGTGAGCCTCCGGGCGCGGTGAAGCCTGGTGAGCCAACATCGTTGCGCGCTCACCACGAAGCTCCCGCTCGAACGATTGTGCTCTTCGTTGACACCGTGCACATCACGTTTGAGAACCTCGCGCGCGCAAAGCAAGCGCTCAAGCGGTTCATTGATGAGCAGATGACCGACCGAGATATGGTGGCACTCGTGACAAGCAGCGGCGCGCTCGGCCTGATGGAGCAGTTCACGCGCGACCGTCAGATGATTCGAGCGGCCATTGACAGGCTTACACTGTGGCGCGTGTCGCTTCAGACTCTTTTCACGCCCTACCTCGCCGCCCAAATAATCAAGGGAGACGCGCAAGCCCTCGCCGTCGGCACTGAAATAGTGACGCAGGAAGAGCATCTGGATAGAATGACCCCGGGTTACGTGCGCGGGAAAGCCAATCAGGTTCTCGGCGAATCCGCATATCTCCGCAAGGTGACTCTTTCAACGCTGCGAGGCGTGGTAGCGAGAATCGCCGAAATGCCAGGCCAGCGCATGATTGCGCTGTTTTCGGAAGGCTTCACGCTTTCGGATTCGGCAGGCGGTTATGAGACTGCGGATCTTCAATCTGTAACCAGTCGCGCCGTCCGCTCCGGAGTCGTCATCTATTCGATCGCGGCGCAAGGGCTTCAAGTGAATATGGTGCCGGCTTCGCTTCCCGGCATCGTAGAGAGCAGACAGGGATTTCGGGGGCTGCGAGGGAGCGGTATCGCACGGCCCGTCCTGACCGACTATATGGCAGCGGCAGAGAGGGACCTTCAGGATGGGCTGAACGCGCTTGCGAGAGACACTGGCGGCGATGCGTTCTTCAACACGAATGACTTCAATGGCAGATTGCAGAAAGCGCTCGACGATAATCGAATCTACTACACGCTCGGTTACTATCCTCCTGACGACAAGACTACCGAGAAAGAGAAGGCATTCCGGCG
>DATLWF010000491.1:0-3875 GCA_035576605.1 Blastocatellia bacterium
TCGACCTGTTCGGCTACAGCGCGAGTCTCGGCTTCTCCGAGCGGCTTGAGGAAGATATCGACCGAGGCGGTCTTGCCGTCACCCGAAACGTAGTGACGCAAGTACAGCGGATCGGCGGTGACTTCGCGATTGAGCCTGGCAAACTCGGCCCCGTCCGCTTGACCGAGGGTGCGAGCGTCGATCAAGCGTCCGACGCTGACCCCGCCGTCCTCGCGCTTAATGGCTTTGATATTAGAGAGGCTAAGCGCTTCATCGACACCCGCAACCGCGGCGAGCCGGTTGGTCAGGCGGTTGAGCCTCTCGAGAAACGCTGCGGTGAACACATCGGTGGTCGTGACTGCGACTATGATCACCCGGTCGTCGCCAAAAATGGTGCGCGTCTCATTGTAGAATCGATAGGTGTCGTCCTTGCGAGCGAGCGTCTCGGGTGAACCGTTGAATCCAATGCCGCGGACGAAAATAATCGCCAAACATCCGATGGTAATCGCGAGTGTCGCAGCGATGATGGGCTTTGGATGTAGAACAACGAACTTCGCGGGCTGGGTCATAGAGGCGGCTCGCGGCACTCGATTGACTGCGGCTGCGACTATAAGGGATGGATGCGGAGAGAGTCAAACAACACACGAACGCTCATCAATTCCATTTCAATCCCTTGAGCTGTTGCAGATTCACGTTTCCGCCGCTCAGCACGCACACGACTTTAGAATTACGAGGCGCCTTGACAAGTCCGTTCAACACAGCGGCGACTGATGCGGCGGCTGCGCCTTCGACGACCAGCTTGCAGTGCGACATGATCCAGACGAGGGCTTCGAATATCTCTGAATCGGGCAGCGCAACAACTTCGTCGACAAACTGCCGCACTGCGTCAAAAGTGTGCTCGCCGACGCGCTTCACCTTGAGCCCGTCGATGATACAGTCGACGGTCTCGAGCGTGACAAGATGACCTTTCTCGACGCTCAGCTTCATTGCCGGCGCTCCGGAGGATTCGACGCCGATGATCTTTATCTTTGGGTTCAAACCCTTGAGCGCCATCGATATTCCGGAGATCAAACCGCCCCCGCCGATGGGAACAACGACTACTTCAGCTTCGGGAAAGTCTTCGTAGATTTCCAGCCCGAGTGTGCCTTGTCCGGCTATCAAGTCCGGATCGTCAAAAGGATGAATGTAAGTCAGGCCGCGTTCCTCGCAAAGCTGCTTCGCCTTCTCGTTGGCTTCGTCCCAAATCGTGCCGTGCAACACGACTTCCGCACCGTAGGCGCGAGTCGCTTCGATCTTTGAAGGGGTCGCGTTTTCAGCCATAACAACTACTGCGCGCATGCCGTTCAGCTTGGCTGCAAGAGCGACTCCTTGAGCGTGATTACCTGCAGATGAGCAGATGACCCCGCGCCTCCGCTGATCCTCCGAAAGGTGCGCGAACTTGTTAAGCGGTCCACGAATCTTGTAGGACCCGGTACGCTGAAAGACCTCGGCTTTGAGTCGGATGTCGAAGCCGCTCTTTTCACTCAACAGCCGCGATGTAAGAAGAGGTGTGTGATAGACGTGAGGAGCAACTCGCGCCCTGGCTTCCTGGAAGACCTGCGGAGATAGATTGATCATAGCCGGTGATTCTCAAAAAGTTGAGGTTCTAGTGTGACGCGGCGCCTTCGACCGGGCTGATTATCTACAACGCGCAGGTCTAATGCAAACTATGGAGCACGTCGCCATCCCGCGGGTGTGCTTAAGAGCGGTACGATCAGGATAATGTCTCGCGCCAGTCGCGCCACGGCATTGAGGTGGGATTGGTCCCTTGCATCTTGACGATTGCCTCAGATAGCTTATCCTCTTCGACCACCGAACGCTCGACTCACCAGGGAAGTGAATGAGTGAATTACATCGATCTCCGAAGCGACACGGTCACCAAGCCAACCGACGAGATGCGTGAGGCAATGGCCCGCGCCGATGTCGGCGATGATGTCTACCGCGAAGATCCGACCGCTCGGTGCCTTCAGGAACGAGCCGCCGAGATGCTCGGCAAGGACGCCGCGCTGTTCGTGCCCTCTGGCACGATGGGCAACCAGATTGCGGTGAGGCTTCATACTCAACCGGGCCAGGAAGTCATCATCGAAGAGCGGAGCCACATGTTCAACATGGAGATGGCGGGGATGGCCGTGATCAGCGGCGCGCTTGCGCATCCCATTCGTTGTGCGGAAGGAATGATGGACTGGGATTCCATTGAAGCCGCCATCCGACCGCGCAGCTCCTACTTCGCGCAGACCGGACTTGTTGCTATCGAGAACACTCAAAATCACGCCGGCGGCACCGTGATGTCATTTGAGCGAATGGAAGACATCGCCGAACGCGCTCACGAGAAGGCATTGCCCGTTCATCTCGACGGCGCTCGAATTTTCAACGCCGCGATCGTACTGAAGCGTGATGTAGCCGAAATTGCCTCGCTTTTTGATTCGGTGATGTTCTGCTTGTCGAAGGGACTTGGTGCGCCGGTTGGCTCGATGATTGTAGGCTCACACGAATTCATCGAGCGAGCGGTGGCCGTTCGACGAATGCTTGGCGGAGGCATGCGTCAAGTGGGTGTGTTGGCCGCGGCGGGCGTTGTCGCCCTCGAGAAGATGACAGCGCGCCTGGAAGAGGACCACTCGAACGCGCAAGTACTTGCGAACGGGCTGGCTGGGATTCAGGGTGTCAAGATCGATCCTGAGAGAGTGCAAACAAACATCGTCGTTTTCGATATATCGGATACCGGGCTGACGACGGCGGAATTCTCGACGAAGCTCAAACAACGTGGCGTGCTGGCGAACGGGATCAACGCTCGCGAGATGCGGATGGTCACGCATAAGGATGTTTCACGTAGCGAGTGCGAAACGGCCCTGGGAGCCATTCGTGAGGCGCTTCAAGAATAGACCGCGGATGACAGAGATCTGAGCTGTGTTAATCGGTCGCATCAGTGTCATTCGCGGTCTATTCTTGCTCCCTGTTCTTAACGATCATCGATGGACAGACTCATAATCGCAATCGACGGGCCTTCAGGGTCGGGCAAGAGCACGGTTGGCAAAGCGGTCGCCCAACGGCTCGGTTACCTTTACATCGATTCCGGTGCGGTCTATCGAGCGGTCGGCTTAAAGGCTCTTGAGACCAATACCCCACTAGACGATGCCGCCGTAGTTGCCCACCTCGCTCTCAGATCAAAGATCAAGCTCGAAGGCGATCCCGACCACCTGCGGGTCTTTCTCGACGGCCGCGACGTTACCGAGCAGATACGGCTGCCAGGTGCGAGCCACGCTTCTTCAGTCGTCGCAACGATCCCGGAAGTCAGGGAAGCAGTGGTCGAAAAACTTCGCGAGATGGCTCAGGCCGGCGGCGTTGTGATGGACGGCCGGGATATCGGAACGAAAGTATTTCCCGATGCTCAACTGAAACTGTTTCTTGACGCCTCGCTCGAGGTGCGAGCGCGCAGGCGATGCGATGAGGAACGAGAGCGCGGCCGCGACGTGACTGTCGCGCAGATCAGAGCCGAGCTTGAAGAGCGCGACCGGCGTGACCGCGAGCGTACGGCTACGCCGCTCGTGAAGGCTCCGGACGCTGTCTTTATCGACACTTCAGATTTGCCGCTTGATGGTGTGATTGGGCGCGCGCTTGAAATCGCAAGAACTCGAAGCTAGACTTAATCGCGCATCAATGGACGCTTTGGGGACGCTTTGGGATAGTTCTCGGGCGGAAACAACTTGATAGCAGATCTCCTGCACCTCACCCGGCCGTCGAGCGGTCCCGGGGTTGACGGATCGAGCACTCACCTCGCATCCTGAATCTACAGATGGGAATCTTTACCGGACTCATAATTGAAGTAGGCCGAGTGCGCCAGATCAGGCGGCGCGACGACG
>DATLWF010000492.1:0-4743 GCA_035576605.1 Blastocatellia bacterium
TTGCTTCGCTTCGATATGTCCGAGTATATGGAGAAGCACGCGGTGTCAAAACTGATCGGCAGCCCGCCGGGTTACGTCGGACACGAAGAAGGCGGGCAGTTGACCGAGAAGATCAAGCGCAATCCCTATTCAGTTCTACTGCTGGATGAGATCGAAAAAGCGCATCCCGATCTGTTCAACATCCTGCTGCAGGTACTTGAAGACGGCACGCTCACGGATTCGCTTGGCAACACGATCGATTTCAAGAATACGATTCTCATCATGACTTCGAACATCGGCGCTCGGTTCATACAGAAGCGCGGGCATATGGGTTTCCAGGCGTCGACGCGCACGCAACAGGCCACCGTTGAAGAAGGCGTGATGCAGGCAGTCAAGCAAACCTTCAACCCCGAGTTCGTCAATCGGCTCGACGAGATTATCGTGTTCGAACCGCTCACCGACCCTGACCTGTTCGAAATTGTAGGGCTGCTTGTAGCGCAATTGAACCGCACGCTTATTCGGCGGAAGCTACAAGTGCAGATGACCGAAGAAGCGAGACGATGGGTGGTCGAGAAGACCTGCGCCGATCGAACGTATGGCGCCCGGCCGCTGCGAAGAGCCTTGCAGAAGCACGTTGAAGACCCGCTTTCAGAGGCGCTTATTGGTGGAAGCTTCAGCGAAGCTTCGGTGGTCGAGGTTTACCTTGATGGCGATTCTCTTGCCTATCGGCCGCTGGAGCTTGAAGAACTGGGCGCCGAGCTTCTGGTGCAGTGATCGGTCAGGGATTGGTCTGGATTCTGAATTCCCGTCTGGCTGAGCTTCAGATTCACGACCTAAATCGTCGATGGTAAAGATCGTTCTGGTACTGCTCGGCGGCGCTTTCGGAACCGGCCTTCGATACTTTCTCTCGATCTTCATCTACTCGAGAGTCAAAGAACCTACCTTTCCTTACGCAAATCTGATGATCAACGTCTCGGGTAGTTTCTTGATTGGACTGCTAGCGGAGCTCTTCGATTCGCGAATGCTGGTCGCGCCTGTGATGCGAGTTGCCTTGCTGACTGGAGTACTGGGCGGCTACACGACGTTCTCAAGCTTCACATTCGAGACCGTGTCGTTGTTGCGCGATGGCGAGTTTTGGCTAGCGACGCTGAATGTCTCCCTGAGCGTCGCGCTCGGCCTTGCGGCAGTGTGGCTGGGAATGCGACTGGCCCAACTATTGTAGTCTGTAAGAGGGTACAATGAAGATTCCCGAAGAAGGACAATTGCTACGAATATTCATCGGCGAGTCGGACAGGTGGAAAGGCAAGCCGCTTTATGAAGCGATCATCCTGAAAGCGAGAGAGGTGGGAATCGCCGGAGCGACCATGCTGCGGGGAATGATGGGTTACGGCGCCGCGTCGCGAATTCATACTGCGAAGATCCTCCGTCTCTCGGAGGACCTGCCAATCGTCGTCGAGATTGTGGACAGCAAAGAAAAGATCACGGCTCTGCTTCCAACCATCGAAGAGATGGTCCAGGAAGGGCTGGTGACGCTCGAGAACGTGCGAGTGCTCCAGTACCGAAGCGGCAAAGGAGACTGACCAGATGCAGACTCAGGGCGGTACCAGGGGCTGCAAGTGCGCATCAAAAAACAAGCTATGGGCGGTTGGCCTTGTGCGCTGCATTTTTGTTACAATAAGCGGTCATAGCAGCGTTCTATATTTCGGTGAGGGGCGGAACCACCCGTATTGAGTCAATGAAGCAGGTCTGGCATCTTGAAGGCAGATCTCGCGTGAGAGGTGCGAACGATCAAGGTGGTTCTCCTTTGCGACTTGCTCAGGCGACAAAAAACTAAGAAAAAAAAGAAACGAACCAAACAATTTCTAGGGAGCGTGCATTTATCTATGAGTAAGCGTGTTCTTTGGGTTATCGCAGCACTCGTAGCAGCAGTCGTCGGTTGGCCAATCAGCGGGCGCGTCGCTCTCCTTCAGCCCTCAGCGCTCGCGAGCCGCGTCCAGAACGTCAACGTCGAGCAAGTTCTCATTCGCGGCAATCGCCGCATTCCGGAATCGACGGTCAAAATCTGGATCGGCACGCGCGAGGGCGACCCATACAGCCCGGTGCAGCTCGACCGCGATGTCCGCGCTTTGTACGCCCAGGGCCACTTCGACGACGTGAAGGTATACGCCGAAGAAGGCACTCGCGGAGGAAAGATCATAACGTTCGAAGTGTCTGAGCGGCCTTTGCTGCTCGACATCAAGTACGAAGGGCTCAAATCGGTTCAACAATCAACGGTACTCGAAGAGTTTCGCAAACGCTCAGTCGGGCTTTCGAAGGAATCGCAATACGACGCGGTGAAGGCCAAGCGGGCGGCGGCGGTTATTAAGGAGTTGCTCGCGAACGAAGGCCGCCCCGAGGCTAAAGTGGATCCAGTCATAGAGAAGATCTCCGCGACTGCCGTCGCTCTGACGTTCAAGATAGAGGAAGGTCCTCGGTTTCGGGTTGCCGGGATCGAGTTCGAAGGCAACAAGATTTTCTCCGGGAATTATCTCCGAAGCCAAATGAAGCTTGTCAAGCAACTCGGGCTCTTCACCACCTTCAGCTCCAAGGACATCTACCACAAGGACAAACTTGAGACCGACCTCGATCGGCTCCGGGTGCTTGTCTATGCCGACCGCGGCTATTTGAAGGCGCGCTTCGGCGAGCCGCGTGTTGAAGAAGTAGGGAAGGTGGGCACCTGGGTGCCGGTGTTTGGACACAAGGGGCAGGGATTGAAGATCGTCATCCCGATCGACGAGGGCCGCCAATATCGCGCGGGCGAGATCAAGGTCGAAGACAATACTGAATTCACCGCCGACGAGATCAAGTCGGTCATCGGATTGAAGACCGGAGACGTCGTAAAAGGCTACACGGTAGTTCAGAAAGGACTCGACAACCTGAAGAAGCTGTATGGCTCGCGAGGCTACATTCAGTTTAATGCGGGGTTTGTACCGGAGTTCAAAGATGATGCAGGTGACCCGGCGAAAGGCGTCGTCGACATTACCTTCGGCGTTGAAGAGGGTAAGCAGTACACGCTTCGCAGACTCGAGTTCATTGGTAACACGTTCACCCGCGATAACGTGATGCGCAGGGAGGTGCTGTTGAACGAAGGCGAGCGGTATAACGAACAATTGTGGGACCTGAGCATACTGCGGCTGAACCAACTCGGTTACTTCGACCAGGTGAAGAAGGAAGATGCTACGGTCAACACTAACGAGAAAGAAGGTCAGGTCGACCTTATCGTAAAGGTCCAGGAAAAGGGCCGCCAGCAGATCAGCTTCACGGGCGGGGTGTCGGGCATCGGCGGCTCGTACATCGGCATCAATTACTCGACTAACAATCTGCTCGGCTACGGCGAAGCATTGTCGTTTAACATATCAACCGGCAACCTCCAGAAGGCAATCTCATTCGGTTTTACGGAGCCCTATGTCAAGGGCCGGCCGATTAGTGTGGGATTCAACATCTTCTTGCAGGACTACCAGTTCATCGGACAGGGCTTCGGCGCCACAACGACTCAGAATATCTTTGGGACCTTCGACGGCGCTTCGCTGTTCACGCAGAAGACCGCCGGAGCGTCCGTTTCTGCCAGTGCGCCGCTCAGCTACTTTGCAAAAAAGTTCAGAATGGGCAGGTTCATCAGACTGGGACTTTCTTACTCGTTCCAGACAACAGACATTCTCGACCCGGCAGTGAACAGGGACAGCGATCCAAGCAACGACATCCCGATCACCTTCCGCCAGAACGGAGTGACGCAGTCAACTGTATCGCCGTCAATCTCCTACAACACGCTTAACTCGTCGCTGGATCCGACCAAGGGAACGGCGGTAACGCTGGCTTTGGGCTTCACCGGCGGCCCGCTTGGCGGCAAGGTGAACACAATAGCGCCTACGTTCGAATACAAGTACTTTCGACCGCTGTTCGCCGGTCGCGAGGCGCGGGCGCGAATCGAAGCGGGCAAGCCCACGCGCACTCTCGGGCTCCGGTTCCTGGCGGGCCACATAAGCTCCTTCGGAAGTGCATTCCAGTCAAACTCGCTCTCATTCGTAGGAGGGACGCCGTTGTTCTCTCGCTTCTTCCTTGGCGGCGAGCAGGACATCCGAGGCTACAACATTCGAGGCATCTCACCGACTGCTCCGGTTCTGACCACGTTTACGACGCAAAACGTGCACGCGGTTGACATCCTGACTAATCGAACTCTCAAAGTGCGCAAACCCTCAAATTCAACCGGCAACAGCGTTTCGCCAGATGTCCTGCATCAGTTTGTCGTGCAGGACCAGGTCGATTCAACGGTCCCCAACTTCCCCGCTTTCATAGGCGGCGACACGGAGCTTCTTTTCAACCTCGAGTATCGCATCCCAATAATCGGCCCACTTCAGTTCGCGCCATTCTTCGACATAGGCTCGGCGTTCAACCTACGCAGCCTCTCAGATCAGTTTGAGCGATCCGAATTCATAACCAACCAGATTCTGAATGACTTACAGTCTTTGACCCTGAACCCGCGCGGTGAGGTGGCCACGGCGCGCGAGCTAAGGAAGGCGACGCCGCCCGAGAGCCAGGGCGGGCTGCCGCCGGGGTTCAGGCAGGTGTTCATATTTGGCGACAAACAAGTGTCGAGAGATGTCCAGCTTGCAAGTTCGCCGCACGGGATCTTCGACAATTATCGCTATAGCATGGGCGGCGAGTTGAGAGTGCAAGTACCAGTGATCAATGTTCCGTTTCGGCTGATATTCGCCTTGAACCCGAATG
>DATLWF010000493.1:0-33432 GCA_035576605.1 Blastocatellia bacterium
GAAGCGCATATCGACCTCGGTCTGGCCGCCGCTAGCAACTTCGTGATGGTGAACTTCTATCTTGACTCCAATGCTCTCCAGGGCCAGGACCATGTCCGAGCGAATGTCCTGGAACTTGTCCATCGGAGGCACCGGGAAGTAACCTTGTTTGTAGCGGGGCTTGTAGCCGAGGTTCGGTCGATCCGGGGTTCCCTCTTTGCCAGAGTTCCAGAAGCCGGCATCCGAGTCGATGTAGTAGTAGCCGAAGTTATAACTCTGATCAAAGCGGACCTGGTCCAGGAAAAAGAACTCCAACTCGGGACCAATGTAAATCGTATCCGCGAGACCGATCTTCTTGACGTAGGCTTCAGCCTTTTGCGCGACGTATCGAGGATCGCGGCTGTAGGAGTCACCGGTTATCGGATCTTTGACGTTGCAGATCAGCACCAGCGTGGGCACCGCAGTGTAAGGGTCCATCACCGCGGTGGCCGGGTCTGGGAACAACAGCATGTCGGATTCGTCGATCGTCTGAAATCCGCGGATCGACGATCCGTCGAATCCGATTCCTTCCTCGAACAGTTCTTCGCTGAGTTCCGCGACGGGAATCGAAAAGTGTTGCCAGAGCCCGGGAACATCTATGAACCTCAGGTCGACGATCTTCGCATCTTTCTCCTGCGCCAGCTTAATAACATCCTTCGGGGTCATGCGAGGGCCTCCTTTTCAGGCACGGGGCTTTACGCTGTGCCTGCGATGATGGTGAATGTTCGTAGTTCGGCCTTCAGGCGGAAGTTCGTAATTAGCCGAAATCCGAGATACAAACTTCCGCCTGAAGGCCGAACTACGAACTGCTGACACACTCTCGCTGGGGTTACTCGCCCTTCGAACTGAAGGCGTACACGAGACCAAACGAAAGAGTGCTCTGTGCCTTTACCAGCCGGTCAAACGGCTTGATAAAGAAATGGTTGTCGGAAAAATCCTTGCGATACTCGAAACGTGTGAGCAACCCGTTGTTGATCTTGTGCTCGCTCGTGATCGTAAAGTCCTTCACGGTCTGTCGCGCTCCGGTGGTGAAACCGTCGTGATCGTCGTACCACTCGAAGCGCGGCGCAAACGCAAGCCACCTGTTTGCCTGGACGCGGAAGTATCCGGCGATGCCCTGCCAGTGCACTCGCGCGCCGGCAAACCGGTCGAATCCGTAGTCGTAGTTAGCCATCAGACTCACCCTGCCGTTGACCGCATAGGTGACTGTTGTATCAATCAGGTGACGCCAATCGTCGTTGTTGCCGGGCTGCTCCGGACCCGCCATGTAATTCCCAACCACGGTGAGTTTTGCAGTCGGCTTCACCGTTGCCTGTATGCCCAGGGTCTTCCCAGTGTTGTTGTCGACGACATTGTTCCAACCATTGACCAGGTAGCCAGCCAGCGTGAACTTGTCGGTGAACGCATACGTCGCTCGCACGCCGAAGTGGTAGTAAGGAATCGCCAGCGCAAACAGCAGCGAGCGAGAGTAGTTCCAGTTATCCTTCGTCTCTATTACTTCCGCTCCATTCGGGGTAACGAATTTTCCAACGTCGATCTGAAGTCCTTTGCCAGCGGGCGCGAGATAGCTCAAATAGGCTTGCTGAAGGTGTTTGAAGACATCAGCCCCACCCGGCTCTGAAGCGTGAACGATCTCCGTGGCGGGCCCGATTGCCAGGTCCGTTCGAAAGCCAAGACGGCTGTCAGAAATCGGTTTCTTCTCCAGGACAACCTTGGCCAAGTTCAGGCTGAACTGACTGGACTTCGTATCAAAGTTGCGGAGTTGAGTGTCCACGCCCGGGTGATTGAAGTTGTATCCGTAATAGGCGTCAACAAATCCTGATAGCTCAGTGGTTCGGAAGAAGGACATTATTCCTTCGTTCTGTTTCTCTTCCTGCTTCCTCGCTGCCTCAGGCTTAACGTCATCTCGGACCACTTTGGCGCCGGTTACAACTGGCGCAGCATCGCTGGTTTTAATCAACTTCGCTTCCAGTTCCTTCACCCGCTCTTCAAGGCGCCTGATTGTTGCCGTTATCTCTTCCATGTTCACGGCCTTGCTCGCCCGGTTCGCGTCGTCTACAGGCCTGGCGGATGGCCCCGTTCCGTCATCTGTTGCGGGCGAGGCCGCGCGCGCCACTCCGACTGTTTGCTGAGCGAGCGCCACGCTGCTCATCATCACTCCAGCTAACAAACTCGATACCGTACGGCGCAGTCCGCACGGCCAACGATTACTACGATAAGTCATCTCTCACCTCCGTATTTGCCGCTGGCGCCAGGGCCGCCAAGCATTCGAGGGGCTGCGCATCGTCGAGATCGAAGGCCGCAGTCCGCGTGATCACTACGCGACCCGGCAGCAGAGCGCACAACCTCGAGATCAACTTGCAAATACAGAGGTCGTTTTTCTATGCTTCTTGCGCTGCTGCACAGGTAGCCACCAGGTCATCTGAGCGCGGCTGTGGGAGAGTCCTTCGAGTCGTGGCTCCAATCACTTTCTCAAAGGGCTCCCCACAACATCCGCAGAACTTCTTCTGTCATGTTTTCATAATATTCTAGGAGGCTGACTCCTCAAGACCTGCCATTTGTGTCAGCGGCTGCACCCTCACATCGCCCGCTTTTTCGCTCGGCATACCAGTCGGCCGAGCGAAAGAGGAGATGACATATTCGGGATAAGCCGGGATCCCGTGCTCGTGCAGATCCAAACCATAAGCCTCACCTTCGGGCGAAACGCGCAGGAGACCCATCGCCTTGAGCGCATACATCACCACAAGCGAAACCGCGAACGTAGCTACTGTAATAGTAAGGCTGCCGATCGCCTGAGCCTTCAGCACTGTAAGTCCGCCGCCATAGAAAAGTCCGGCCAGCGGCGCAGAGTTGTCGGGACCAATGGCGCCGGTCAAGCCATATTGACCAGAAGCAAAAAGACCGAGGGACAGCGTTCCCCAGATGCCACAGAAGCCGTGAACAGGAACCGCGCCGATCGGATCGTCAACTCGAAGCCATTCCAGAACCTCAACTCCGAGGACAACAAGCACACCCGCGACTCCGCCAAGGAGGATTGCGCCGGTTGGACTAACCCAATAACAGGGACAGGTGATTGCAACCAGACCGGCAAGAAAGCCGTTCACTGTAAAGCTTACGTCCCACTTTTTACTACCGACGTATGCGTAGGCCATCGCGGTCAGCCCCGCGGCGCATGCCGCCAGGGTAGTATTGGCGGCCACCCGACCGATGCCTTCCAGGTCCATTGCTGAGAGCGTGCTCCCAGGATTGAAGCCGTACCAACCGAACCACAGAATCAGGCCGCCAGTGGCGGCGATTACCAGATCGTGAGGCTGCATTGGGCCTCCACCGTCGCGTTTGAATTTGCGGCCCAAACGCGGCCCGAGGGCGATGGCGCCCGCCAACGCGATGAATCCGCCGATTGTGTGCACGACCGTCGAGCCTGCAAAATCGTGAAAGTTCATGCCGAGCGAAGCCAGAAAGTTGCCCTCGCTGCCCATCGTTGCCAGGAAGCCATCGGGACCCCATGCCCAGTGACCGATGATGGGGTAAATGAATCCGGAGACCGCCACACTGTAAAGCAGGTCACCCACGAACGATGTCCGGCCGATCATCGCGCCTGACGTGATCGTCGAGCACGTGTCAGCAAACGCAAACTGAAAAAGCCAGAACGCCAGAAACGCGACGCCCGATGTCTCGTAAGTTGCAGGGACATCCCGCAGAAAGAACCAGTTATGTCCAATCAACCCGTTCCCGTGACTGAACATAAAAGCGAAACCGATGGCATAGAAAAGGAGGCCGCAGAGACAGGTGTCCACGATGCATTCCATAAGTACGTTCACGGTCTCACGTGAACGGCAAAAGCCGGCCTCGAGCATCGTGAAGCCAACCTGCATTGCGAATACAAGGAACGCCGCGACGAGCGTCCATACCGTGTTAATCGGATTGACAATGTCAGAGCCGGTAAGGGGGTCGCCCTCAGCGGCAAACACTCTCAAGCCAATCAGATTGGGGTTCAGGACAGCGACCCCCAAGAGCAGCAAACCAACAGCCAGAAGCTTTCCGGTCAGCAGAAGTGCCCCGTACCGGCGCCATTCAGGATCACGAAGCCGGACTCGCAGCCGCGAGATCTTCCGCGAAAATCGTAATTTCTTCTCCGTCATAATTTTCTCCTTCAAAATTTGAGGGTAGATACTCAGTTGGACATTTAGTAAGCACGCGCCGCCTCCGCAATAAACGAGCTGAGTCGGCAGTGAGCTTCAACACCGTGCTTGCTAACCTGCAAACTTACTTGCTGTTCCGGGTGGACTCTTCAAATCGCCTGTTCGTTACGCTCGCCCGTGCGGATGCGGATGACTTCCTCGACTGGCACGACAAAAATCTTCCCATCGCCGAACTTGCCCGTCTTGGCCGTCTTCGCGACTGCATCAATAACGTGGTCCACCATCTCTTCAGGAACGACTACCTCTATCTTCACCTTGGGAATGAAGTCGATCTTGTATTCGCTGCCGCGGTACGTTTCGGTGTGCCCCTTCTGGCGGCCGAAGCCTTTGACCTCGGTGATCGTCATGCCAGTGATTCCCACTTCTTGAAGGGCATTCTTCACGGCATCCAGCAGGTGCGGCCTGATGATGGCGTCGATCTTTCTCATACTGCCTCCTTTTCTTCCTTCCTCATACTGCCTCCTTTTCTGGTATCAGCTTGCCCTCCAAGAGCCTCCGGGAGCTCCAGTGCAATCGCCGACATGAGTGTTGAGTCCAGCTTTTGACCTTCAGAATCCGTCACGTAGAAGATGTCAAGTGCGTAGCTCTTCTCAGTTGCGATCTTCGCCAGGCTGATGTTGAGGCCAAGCTGAGAGAGAGTCCTTGCGATTGTATAGACCAGGCCCGGCGTATCTTCGGAGTGAACCTCGATTACCGTGCTGACAGCCGAGGCGTTCGTGTCAAATCGCACACTCGGTTTCGCGAATATGCGCTTGCCCGATCGCTTCCGACGGCAAGAGACCTGCGCTCGGAAGCGTTCAACTGCGGCAGCAACATCGTATCGGCCTTCGATAGCCGCTTTCAGGTTCTGCTCAACCTTCGGCCATAGCTCGGCGCGGAGCGGGTGCCGCCCGTCAATCTGGCAAATCTTGAAGGTATCTATCACCATTCCATCCTCGCGTGTGTATAGATCCGCGCTCAGAATGTTGACGGCGTGAGCGGTGAGCGTGCCTGCTATCCGCGCAACAAGTCCCCGCGCATCGCGACTGCAAACCGTCAATTCGGTGCAGTGCTTTTCTTCAGGCGCCCGCCAGTCGATAACTACTTCCGAGCCGCCGCGCGTTCGCTCGACCAGTTGAAAGTGCCGAACCATTTGATCCAGATCTGCAGCCCGGAGATACCTGTGCGGCATCATCGCGAAATGCTTCAAAACTTCACTTGGCGGATAGAGTCGTGAAAGCCGCTCCGCCGCCTGCTCTTTGACGCGCAGTTTGTGAAATCCATCCCACTTAACCGGTTTACCTCGGGTCAGATGGGACCTGGCGCGCCTGTAGAGTTCCCACAGTAAGGTTGCTCTCCAGTCATTCCAGGCTTGCGGCGCCACGGCGGAGATATCCGCGAATGTTAGGAGCAACAACATATTCAGCCGGTCCAGGCTCCCGACCGTTTCAATAAATTGACCGAGCAATCCTTCGTCGGTGATGTCCCGACGTTCAGCCAGGTGCGACATCAGCAAGTGATGGCGGACCAGAAATACAACGTGACTCGCAGCAACGCTGCTAACTCCCATTCGCTTGCACATGCGCTCAGCTATGTCCACGCCTCGCGGCACATGGCCCGAACCGCGTCCCTTCCCTATGTCGTGAAGAAAAACGCCGAGGTAGAGCGGAGCGGCGTCTTCGATCTCTTCAAACACTCTCTTGAAGGGCGCGAGTTTCTCATCGCGCCCCAAGGCTAATTCGTCAAGGGCCTCGATCGCTTTGAGCGTATGCTCATCGACCGTGTATTTGTGATAGTAGTCGTGCTGGACCAGAAAAGTTACGCGCGCAAACTCGGGCAGGAATCTGCCCAGGAAGCGTGTTTGATGCATCTCGCGCAACACACTCGCGACTCGGCCCCTGCCCCTGAGCAGCTCAAAGAACAAGTGACCCGCCTCCTTTGACCTTCGAAACTGGCGCGTCACGAGTCGCAAATTGTCGCGGACCGAAAGCCTCAATTCGTCGCTTAACTCGGCATCACTACGCTGAGCTACACCAAAAGTCTCCATCAGCCGCATTGCGTCGTCGAAGTGGTCGCTCGGCTCCCGCTGAAGAAAAACCCTACCCTGCCTTATATCGAATGGCGCTTTCCCAGCGGCTCTTCGATTTGGAACGCTGTGCAGACTGAGATAGAGATTCGATTGTCGGAAATGAAGCCTCGCCTTAACCCTCTTCGAGGTGGGAGCAACCTGCCGGCGTTCGGACAACGATTGACAGGCACGAACAAGAAAGCTCTCGCACAAATGGTGGAGATCCTGCGCCTTCTGGTAGTAATCGCGCATGAGCGCTTCAGATGCCAGCAACCCGCGCTTGGGCTCGTACCTGAGGTTCTCGGCAAGCACCGGTTGCAGATCGAGAGTGAGCAGGTCGGTCTGCCGCCCGGTCGAGAAGTGCGCTTCATTGCGCAGCCGTGATATGAAGTCGTAGGAGCGGCGTGCCAGGGCGTACTCAGCGCCCGATATCCGGTCTTCAGCGCGAAGCGCGTCCAAGCCCCTGCAGCAGTACACGCTGCGCGCAGCCCATAGGATCGTATGCAGATCGCGCAATCCGCCCGCGCTCTCCTTGACGTTTGGCTCCTGCAGGCAAACCGCCTTCCCGAATTTCGCGTACCTTGACTCGATCTCACCGTGCAAAGAGTCCAGGAACAGTTCTCTTTCCTTCTGTCTGTCAAAGACGGCCTCGCTCAACTCTCTTTCGAGCCGCCTGAAAAGATCTGCGCTACCAGTAACGAGCCGGGGTTCGGTTAATGCAGTGCGCGAATGCAGATCATCTCGGGCCATAGCTATGCACTCGGCTACGGATCGAAAACTGTGCCCGACGGTCAATCCCATATCCCAAAGCAAGTACAGAACTGTCTCAACAAACCTCTTAGCGGAGGTGGGGCGCTTCTTCCCTGAGTGCAAGAACAGAATATCGACATCGGAGAACGGAGCGAGGTCTTGGCGCCCGTAGCCGCCAAGCGCCACCACCGCACATTCAGCCAACGTGTCCTCAGATGCGCTCATCTCGGAAGCCGACAACTGGCAGGCCCTGGACACCACGACGTCGACAATAGAACTCCTTCCCCTCGTGATCTCGGTGCCGCCAAGCCCAAACCGATGGCGCATTCTCAGCCTCTCAGCTTCCACCTTCAAAAAGCTCTTGAAGGTCTCGACCTGCGCTTCGCGATCCGGATCCGAGCCGACAAAGGCGAGTCTTTCGTTGGCGTGGTCGAGCGACTTTTCAAAGTTGATAGGCATGATTCAGATTTCGCGAACTCCTAAGATGACGTTATGAGGCCGAATTAAATCTGGTGAGTCATGCCAGGAACAGCAAAACTGATGCCAATAGATTTCTCGTGAGTTTGGCTTGCGGCCGCAGGCTAAGTATCAGCCATCGCAAGACCGGGCCACAGAAAGAGCCTCCGACAATCCTGTAGCTCGGGCCGTCGAAAGCTACATGGATGTCGTTCTATTTGGAAACTGTCAGAGTAGTGGGTTCTCTATCTTTCACACCGCGGTCACCCACGCCCTCGCCAACCGCGAGTCCGCCGCTGTACCGCACGCGCAAGATGATCATCGGTCGCCTCCCCTCTCTGGCGATCAGGCTTGCGCCCAGTCTTTGTGGCGTAAGGCTCAGTTAGCGTTGCGAGGGTGACTTGACGCCCAGTCGACTTCCTACAAGGTTGTCGGCGTTGCGCTCGAGAGTAACAGAATTGTAGCCAAGCTGACAACCCCATTAATTGAGGGAGCGAGCATGTCACACGTGGATTTGCTTCGAGCATCTGCGCAACCACCGAAGCGACGACCGGCGCGGCGAACGAAGTCCCATCCACGCGCTTGTAATGAGTCGCGACGATCTTGTTCTCTCGAAGCAGCGACTCGACTTCGGCGCTTATCTGTCCAGTTGGCAGGTGTCGCAGCGGCTCGCTGAGGCCATCGCGTTTCCACAGATCGACAGCGCCAGCCCTTTTCTTTCCAGAAGCCCCGCGCGCGATTTGTTCGAGTAAATAGTCGGGGCTGACGCAAGATATCCTAGTAGGCTACGATACGGTTTGCGGTGAGTTAGATCAGGATGCGGGTAGAAGACCGAGTCAAGAAAAGCGAGCGTCACGCCGCGCGCGGTGCGATCCGGCTCAACGCCCAGTCGCAACGCGGTCGGCGCCACCACAAAGCGATTCTGGGAGCGCCTGTGTTCATGTTCTCGATCAAAGTAGACCATGCTATTCGTCCAACAAGCTGACGCTGTAATCTATTGGGCTTCCACAATGAAATTCCACCTGCCGTCTAGACGAATAATGCGCTTTTGCTGACAAAGTATTCCCGGGACCACGGCTGATTCGCGTCTTGCGGATTCACGAAGCATCAGTTCCGAAACATTTGTAATCTGAAGCTCAATTCAAATTAATCAAAAGGCTATTCAGGTCAGCGGTCGATTACGATAACTCATCGAGCAGCGCTTTCGCTTCTCGCAAGTCCACCGTATCGAATCCCTCGGTGAACCTGTTGTAGATTTGTGCGAGTAAATCCCGTGCTTCTTCCTGTTTGCCCTGGTTTTGGTAGAGGCGGGCGAGACTCATCACAGCACGCAGCTCCCAGGACTTCGCCTTCTGCTGCCGGGCGATCTTGATGGAGTGTCTAAAGCAGCCTTCGGCCTGGGCAGCCGCGGGCGGCTGGGACTCAACTACGACGGTTCCACTTGTGGCCGCTCGTGAAAGACCTCGACTCGCAGCTTGCATAAGCAAAAGCTCGCCCTTGATGCGGTAAATCTCAGCCAGGTAGGATGCATCCCCGTTGCGATGGGCGACCACCAGGGCCTCCTCCAGTACTCGGAGTCCCTCCTCCGGTTGATCTGCCTTGTCCAACGCCTCGGCGAGCAACGCGAAAAATTGAGGACGTAGCAGCTGAGTGCCTGTGGCTTGATAGGCAGCGAGACCCTGGCGGATTTGTTCAATCGCCTCTTCCGGCCGGCCCTGCTCGATCAGCGCCCAGCCCAGCGTAATCGTTGACTGCGCCTTATACATCACGAGCCTATGTTCGCTGGAAACGGCGAGGACGGCCTCGGCGTGTTCTTGTGCCAGCCGCTCTTCCCGGCGAAGCTGATGAAGAATCGCCGCAAACAGGAGGGCGTGCGCCAGACCGTGGGGTTCGGATAACTTGTGTGCCAGGGTCAGGGCTTCATGGATCCGGTGCAAGGCCTGATCGGGTTGGCCGAGAAACCAGAGCGCCCATGCGGCAAAGCACCGTGTAGCAACTCCCGGGTTCTGCGTGTAACGGAAAGAATCATCGTGATGCCGCTCAGGATCGTAGAGTAGGAGGCCTTTCTCAAAGTGTTGCATGGCTGGAGCAAACTCCCCGAGATGCAGAAAGGTGACCCCCATCATCAGGTGACCGCGCATCGCGAGCCCGGGGTACGGGAGGGGCTCAGCCAGGCGCAGGCATTCCTCGCCGATCTCGCGGGCTGTCCCTAACTCGGCACTTAGAGTATGAAACGTCCACAGCCCCCAGAGTACCTGAGAGATTTCCGGCGTCTCGCCCAGTTGCTGACACAGCTCTCGAGCTCTCGTGTATGCGCTGCCCACATCTGGAGCCGCATAGCCCTCGGTCGCAATCAATGGCACGCCTAGAGTGAGGTGCAGCCAGAGTTCCTGCTGGGCGCGTTCAGGAGTGTCCGGAAGGCTCTCGATCAACTCCAACCCCCGGCGCGCCAGCCTGACCGCTTCTTTATACGCAAACCTGCGAATGTCGTTTTCTGCAGCCTGCTGAAGATATTTGACGGCTTTCTTGTGGTCCGACCCTCGCTCAAAGTGCATCGCAAGCTCCGCCGCAATTTCTCTGGCGCGCTCGCCATATAGCTCTTCTCCCTGCTCCCCGATTCGTCGGTGGAGCTGGACCCGCCTCGACGCTGAAACCCGTTCATACAGCACGTTCCGATACAAAGCGTGTATGAAGCCGTACCGCGTGGCGGATTCTCCACTTGGTAGTTCCTGCAGACCACACTCCTGAATAAACTGACGCTGCCGAGCCATTGCATCGCACCGCTCTTCTACGGTCGCTCGATCCTCTCCCAATCCGGCCACCACTGCGAGCGTTGAAAACTCCGCTCCCGCCAGGCTTGCCGCTTCGAGTGTTCGCTGCTGTGCTGCATCGAGATGATCGAGCTGCTTCTCAATCAACTGCTTGATGCTGTCGGGCACTCCCACCTCTACCTTCTCGATCTCCACAACCAACTCCCAGCTCTCTTCAGACTCGCCAATCAACCGCTCTGCCACAAGGTAATCCACGGCGTTGACCATAAACAGCGGATTTCCCTCGGTTCGTTCGTGTATCAATCCCGCCAGCTCTGCGGGAAATCGATTGGTGGGAAATCTGTAAGACAAGTACTTGGCAACTGCTTCTTCGCTGAGGTATTCAAGCGGCAACTCCTCGCATCGCTGCTTGGCCAGCAACTCCTCCTTGACTGCCTTGAGTGGATGCCCGCGTACAATCAACTCTGCGGTCCGATAGGTCCCAATCAACATAAGCTGCGCGCGCTGTGGCAGCCTTGCCAGGTATGAGATCAGGTCCAGCGTCGAATAGTCGCTCCAGTGAAGGTCTTCCAGTATGAGCACCAGCGGCAGGTCTGCGGTCAGGGCCTCCAACGCCTCGCTCATCTCTCGCAGCATTCGCTCGCGCGTTGCTCCGAACACTTCTCGACTCAAGGACTCGCGATCTGAAGCGCTCACCAAAGAAGGCATTTGCAGCAGCCACATCGGCGCGTGAGTGCGCAGCACATCGAAAACCTGCGCCTGCTCTCGACACAATTGTCCGATAGCTTCAAGAACTGGCAGGTAAGCTTCACTCGTCCCGTACTGTTCGAGACATTGCCCTCGACCTATCCGGATGCTCCGATCAGCAGCTATGCTTCGAGCGAACGTATCGACCAGAGCGGTCTTACCGATCCCTGCCTCCCCTGTAACAAATACTATCTGACGTTCTCCACTCAGCATCTTCTCGAGCCAGCCTTGCATCCGCGACAGCGCTTCGTCGCGTCCGACAACTCCCAGAGGGGGATATGCGGCAGGCAGAGGTGAAGCCGAAAGGGCTTTATTGCTGCCGATCTCCTGATCTTCCGCAGGCATCCGTCCGCCCTCTGCGATCTGAGCGATAAAGCGATAGCCTCGACGATGTGCGGTCTCAATGAAGCGAGGAGACTTTGAATCATCGTCGAGAGCGGCGCGGAGCTGACGAATGGCGACTTTGAGGACGGCTTCTCCGACAAAGGTCTCTGGCCAGACGGCGTCGAGAATTTCCTCTTTGGTGACGAGCTGGCCCGGACGCCCGAGGAGAAGGTTGAGCACCGCGAAGGCTTTGGGTCGGAGTTTAATTGCTTGTGGGCCTCGCCAGAGGCACTCGTTGGCCTGGTCCAGGGAAAAGGGGTCGAAGATTATACGTTTTTCATGCCCCACTTCAATTACCAACGTTACCGAAGTTTTACGGCAAGTTTATGACTTACGACACACGCTCGGACTATTGTCCGCTCATGATGGAGGGATGGCAATACAGAGGGGCTTTCGTCATCCAGTTTCGACAAGAATCCGATATTGAGGCTGGGCGATTCGAGGGCAGGGTTGAGCACATTGCATCCTACAAGATGACGCGGTTTCACTCGCTCGACGAGTTGCTTGGTTTCATCGCAAGCGTGCTGACTGAAGTCAGGAACGCAGAGCCACTGTAGTCATTCAGTTACAGGATGATAGAGCAGGCTCGTCGATTATGTCTGGTAACTCCGATTCCTCATTGTTTATCCGGCTTCGCTCCATTACCGAAAAGTTACCGCACATTTACTCCAAGTTTATGACTCTCCTGACTCGCTCGAACTATCATCCTCGCGTGATGAAAGGATGATTCCAGGATCGCAAGTTTCATCATCGAGCCTGCCAACAGGCAGGAGCATATGACTGAAAGAATCTGAAAGAAAAGGATGGAAATATGAACAGGTTTAAGAACTTTCTGTTACACGCGTACGGCGTAAAGCAAGGGGCGAAGAATCACATGAAGAGATACGGGCTTGCGGTGCCGATAGCCATCATTGGGTTGATGGTCTTTGTCACTGCTTACGCTCAGAATGGTAATGATGCGGCGCAGGCCACGGTCTTTCAGGCCGCGGGACCAGATAGGGGTTCGATACAGGGCGTGGTTGACCAGTTCCGCGCCGCGCTGGGGGGCAACAACGGCGTTGTGGCGCCGCCGCAGCCGCTCACCGGGGGGCGCCGCGAGATCAATTGGGACGGCGGCAACGCCGCAAACACCGCAACTACTCTGACGCCGACTCCTATTCTGGACGCTTTTCTCGTTGGACGAGGCGCTCGTTTCACAACACCGGGTACCGGTTTCGTTCAGGCTCCCGCCTCGGGGCTGGCCGACGTCTTCGGAAATCCGAGTTACGCGACTATCTTCACAGCCTTTAGCCCGATGCGGCTTTTTTCGGCCATCGGCAGCAATGTAACCGACACATTGTTCTTCGTGCCCGGCGGCGGCGAAGTACGCGCGACGACGCGCGGGTTCGGCGCGGTGTTTTCTGACGTCGACCTTCCGGACGGAACCGGACCCGGCCCCAAGCAAGGAAACCGCCACGCGAGCACACTGATTGAATATTTCGGTTCCGATGGCGAGGTTCTATTCAGCAGCTTCGCGCCCGCATCACCAGGAGACGGCTCTCTGTCGTTTTTCGGAATCGTTTTTGATGATGCTCGTATCGCCCGTGTGCGGATCACAGTCGGTGCGACCCCAGGCCCCGATGATAGCCGAAAACTGGACGTTGTTATGATGGACGATTTCATCTACGGCGAGCCGCAATCTATTCACTGATGACCCCTGCAAGGGCAGCGGAATAGACGCCATTCCGAGCAGCGATGATTAACCATTTCGAAAGGAATCGGGAAAGCAAACCCGCGTCCAAGGTCACGCCCGCCCGCTGTTCCGATAGGGCGCTGACTTTTGACCGAACGTGAGAGGTGAGGCCTGCGTGTAAACCGCAAGGAGCCCTTGTGTTCCTCCAGCGCGCAATGCGCACACGCAGGTCTTACTCCTCTCTATGTTCGAACGTCCCAAGAAACCGACGTGAACCAGTTCAGCAGTTTTAAGGAGGGCAGAATGACAAGAGCCAGAAAGCAAATCGAAATGACAAGCTTCCAGGAGCTCGATGCGGACGAGTTGAAAGACTCAGTGCGCGAGATGCTGGGCTTGATGGAGGCGTTGGAGCGCAAACTGTTCATAAAGACTCTGGAGTATGAAATGTCCCGGTCCGGATTGAGCATAAGGCCTTACCTGATTCCCCTGGGCATAGCCGCCGCATACGCCGAAGATTTGACGCCAGGCGAAGTCGGCCATCTCATCAGGTTCTTCAAGATCAATGTGCCGAAAGCTATATCGGCAGTTTGGAGGGTGTTGGCTGGTTGCCCGGTTGTCTCGACAGGAAGCGAACTGGTGACCGAATGGCTGCTAAAGACGACGATGCAAGAGGCCTGTGATTGAGTTGTTGCTTGTTTGAGATCAACTTCAGAAATGGAGAGACGACGATGAACACCATAAACAAGGTAATTGTAATCGCAACGCGATTAGCGATACTTGCCCTCGTCTTTGCGGTTTCTGTCTCTCAGGGACAGACTTCTCGCTCTACAGGTTCCTACTACAACCGCACCAACGACAGTAATGCCGAACTCAACCTGGACCGAGCCGATACTGACTCTGACGTGGCCAGCACGAATGGCAGGTCTGGCAGGGCATTAGATGGTTTCGATTTTCTAGGAAATATCGGCAAAGGGGTAATAAAAGAATTCTATAACGCATGGTGCGCCTCAGGTGACGGTACTAACGGCCGTGAGGGCGCTCTTTTGATCTTTCGGATGGAAGATGGGAGTTACACAGGTAAGTCCCTGGGTTATACCAACGAGCTTAGAAAGTTCACTTTCAAATGGAGACCGAACGCACTGGCAATAGTCCATACTCACCCAAACGTTAGCGACCCAAAGCCATCAGCGCAGGATCAACGAATTGCTGAAAAGTTTGATGTTCCGATCTTCACAATCACCATTAAAGGTATGTACGTGTACGATCCTGCCGCAAAGCTAACCAGCAAAGTGATGGATGGCCTCGATTGGCTCAACCTATCCAGATGGGCTCACGAGAAGGCTCGGAGCGTACACAGCTCCCTCGATAAGGTTAATGAATCTGGTTACCGCTTTTGTGGCAAGTAATTGCAATAAACCAACACCGCTCAGTCAGGCGGCGGGTACGCTACTCATTCTGAAGAATGAGAAATGAAGCGAGGGAGTTAAATAAGAGACGAAAATCTTATTCGCCCCCTCAAACCACCATTTTTTTTCGTGAATAGGAGACAAGTAATGAACTCGAAGCTAGTAATTATCGGATTGATGATTTCGTCGGTGCTTGGCATTTCGGCGAGCGGACAGAAGCAGACAACGAATCAGCAGGTGACCTTGCAGGATGATAAATCCGGCGATCATCTGATTTTCGTTATCGATACCGGCGAGTATAAGTTTGAGAATTGTAAGGGAAGCCTTTCGACCTCAGGGGTCGGTACCGTTAGTGTTACCGGCTGCACGGTTGTTCTAAAAGATATGTCCGACACCAAACGGGTACTGGCGGAAATAAATCTGTGCGACAGAGTAGGCAAGGCTGATATCGCGTTTGCGGTTCCGACCTTAACAAATCAAGGCGAGCCATCGACGTTTGAGTCTGTCATATCCGATTCGAATACTCTGGACAGCGCTTTCGACTGCGAGCCCAAGACAATCACTGCGAAGTAAGACAACAAGTTTATGACTTCCCTGGCTCGCTGGGACTGTCCTCCTCGTTCGATGAGAGGAGAATCTTGGATCGGCGGTCCCGCGGATTCAGGCGCCTTCAAGTTGAACCGCGGGACCTTTTGCCAACTCAAGTTTGACTGATGACTGATGCGGAAGGATGGAGTAGAAGCGAATGATTACCCGAAATATTATTGAACAAAGCGAGTCGCTCCTTTGGGTTTCAGCGCGCACAGACATAGGAATGCGGCGAGATTCAAATGAAGATTCAATGCTTGTCGCGGACCTGGCGGCAGGGATAGCGTCAATGAGCGCGGACATGAATGTGTACGACGCGGACGAACGCGGAATGTTGATGGCGATATCTGACGGTATGGGGGGAGCAGCCGCCGGAGAGGTGGCAAGTCATATTGCTATCACCGTCCTTCACGATGTACTGAAGCAGGCCGACGATCTCGACATCGCGCGCCGATTGAGGATGGCTGTAGAGCTGGCCAATATCCGCGTGTGGACGCGCGCACAGGCGGATTTGAGACTCACCGGAATGGGAGCAACGCTGACCGCGGCGCTGCTTCAAGGGGGACGCGCTTACATCGCTCAGATAGGCCACTCGCGGGCTTACCTTATTCGCGACGACCGCGCCCGACAGATCACCACCGATCAAACGCTCGCGCAGGCGCTGCTCGATCACGGAGTAATGAAACCGGATAGTATTCGCCCGGCCCACAAGAGCGTTCTCACCCAGGCGCTCGGCCCGTCTCCGGTCGTGGAGGTCGCGGTGACTTCAGTAGAGGTTTGGCACGATGATCACCTGCTGATTTGCAGCAACGGACTGTCCAACAAGATCGCTTCTGATGAGATCAGCCTCGTCATTCAGCAATCGGCGAATCTGACCGACGCGTGTGACGCATTGATTGAGCTCGCCAACCTGCGCGGCGGAGAAGATAACATAACGGTGATGCTCGCGCGGATGAGCGGCGCGGCTCACTCTCGTCCAATCGCAAACGCGAACTCGGGGCGCCTAAAGCTCATCGCCTGATATCGGCCGCTCATTTTCCCATTAATCAGGAGCCTATCCTATCTGCGGACCACGATAACTGATCGAGCAGCGTCTTCGCTTCACGCAAGTCCATCGTATCGAATCCTTCGGTGAACCCGGAGTAAAGATTCTGCAGCAGATGCCAAGCATCGTTGTCACGGCGCTGCGTGCGCCACAGCCGCGCCAGGTCTGTCGCGGCGCGCAGCTCCAGGGTGCGAGCCTGCTGGGTGCGGGCAATCTCGATGGCACGGACATAAGCCGCTCCGGCCTCGTCTTCGTTGGCGCCAGCGGCGAGGAGCAGGCCGCCGCGCACACGATGCAGCTCGGAGTCCCAACATCGCTCGTGGTGGGCCCGTGATGCCGCCATGCCCTCGTCGACGGCCGCCAACCCGTCTTCGGCATGCCCGGCGCGACCGCACACCTGAGCCAGCAGCACGAGGTAGTACGGCAACCGCAGCCGAGCACCGCTGGCTTTGAATGCCTCGATCGACTCACGAAGGCTGGCGATCGTAGGCGTCCCGGGTTGCAGGCAGGCCAGCGCGTAGCTGACCAGAATGCCCGACCACGCACGGTAATACGGCGCTTTGTACTCGATCGTGAGCGCCAGTGCCTGCTCGCTGCTCAACCTTGCCGAATCCTCGTCCGAACACAACTGTTGCAGCATTGCCAGGTAGGTTGCAGCTAAGGCCTGGTTGAACGGTTGGCCCAGATCACGTGCCAGACGCACTGCCTCGTGAGCGCGTACCAGCGCCGATTGTGGGTAGCCCAGAAGCCATAGCGCGTGCGCATGCCACGCCCGCCCGAGTATCGCGTAATCCCAGCCCTGTTCCTCGACGATGTACTGAAGCTGCGATGGCTCCCTGGCTGTCAGCATGCGTTCAAACTCATCGCTCGCGTCGGCAATCTCACCGAGGTGCAAGCGCGAGCCGGTCAGCATTATCTCGGCCTCCAACGGCGGTGTCGTAGCGTGCGTCCGCTGGTACACGCTGTGCAGCTCGTCCGAGGCCAGTTGCACTTTTTCAAGCTTGGCTTGCACGACATACAGTGACTCTAAGCCATAAAACACTTGCGCGCGCTGCGCGTCGTCGCCAACCTTGTCGCATAGCTCCATGGCTCGATCGAGGGCTTGCTCGACCTCAGGCGACGTCCACCCCTTCGTCATCCGATACAGCGGGGCCAGCGCCAATTGAAGGTTCAACTCCTGCGCGTCGCGTTTCGCTCCACGCGGCAGTTGCTCAAGCAACTCCAAACCGCGCGAAAGCAGGTTGACGGCATCTTCGTTCGCGTACAGATGCTGCGCGACGATCGCAGCCTGTTGAAGATAGATTGTCGCTCGCTCATAGTCTCGGCCTCGCTCAAAGTGCATCGCAAGCTCGGCCGCAATTTCCCGCGCGCGCTCGCCGTAGATCTCCTCTCCCCGCTCCGCTATTCGCCGGTGGAGTTGAACTCGCCTCACCGTTGACACGCGTTCATACAGCACGTTCTGATATAAAGCATGTATGAAGCCGTACCGACTTGTCGCTTCTCCGTTTGGTAGTATTTGAACACCGCAATCGTTAATAAACTGACGTTGACGAGCCAACTCATTACACCGCGCTTCCACAGCCGCTCGATCCTCCTCCAATCCAGCCACCACCGCGAGCGCTGAAAACTCCGCCCCCGCCACGCTTGCTGCCTCAAGTGTTCGCTGCTCTTCCGGATCGAGATGATCGAGCTGCTTCTCTATCATCTGCTTTATGCTGTCGGGCACTCTTACCTCAACTTTGTCGATCTCTCCAACTAACTCCCAATTCTCTGCGTACTCGACAATCAAACCCTCTGCCACAAGGTAGTCGACCACGTTGATCATAAACAGCGGATTTCCCTCCGTCCGTTCGTATATCAGCCCCGCAAGCTCTGCGGGGAATCGATTGGTGGGAAATCTAACCGACAAATACTTGGCAACTGCTTCTTCGCTGAGGTACTCAAGAGGCAACTCCTCACATTGCTGCTTGGCCAGCAACTCCCGTTTGACTGCCTTGAGCGGATGCGCGCTAACAATCAATTCCTCAGTCCGATAGGTCCCAATCAACATAAGCTGCGCGGCCTGACGCTGTCTCGCCACATATGAGATCAGGTCTAATGTCGAGTAATCGCTCCAGTGAAGGTCCTCCAAGATAAGTACCAGCGGCAGGTCTTTCGTGAGCGCCTCCAACGCCTCGCCCATCTCCCGCAGCATTCGCTCGCGCGTCGCCCCGAACACTTCTCGGCTCAGCGATTCGCGATCTGAAGCACTGACTAGTGAAGGCATTTGCAGCAGCCACATCGGCGCGTGCGCACGCAGCACATCGACAAGGTGGCGCTCCTCCCGACACAGCCGCCCGATGGCTTCGAGAACTGGCAGGTAAGCCTCGCCCGTCCCGTACTGCTCCAGACATTGCCCTCGACGTATCCGAATCCGATGAGAAGCGATGCTCTTCGCGAACGCGTCGACCAGTGCAGTCTTGCCGATGCCTGCTTCTCCTGTGACAAATACTATCTGACGTTCTCCACCGAGCATCTTCTCGAACCACCTTCCCATCCGCGACAGCGCTTCGTCGCGCCCAACCAATCGCGGAGCTGAATATGCGGCACGCAACAGTGAGGACGAAACAACGTTATTGCTGCTGATCTCCCGATCTGCTGGCGCGTGTGCGTCCTGTGTGATCTGACCGATAAAGCGATAGCCCCGGCGATGGGCAGTTTCAATGAAGCGGGGGGACTTTGGATCATCGTCGAGAGCCTCGCGGAGCTGACGAATGGCGACTTTGAGTACAGCTTCGCCGACAAACGTTTCTGGCCAGATGGCGTTGAGGAGTTCCTCTTTGGTGGCGAGCTGGCCCGGACGCCTGAGGAGGTGATCGAGCATTGCGAAAGCTTTGGGTCTGAGCTTTATTGCTTGTGAGCCTCGCCACAAGCACTTGTTGACCAAGTCCAGGCAGAAAGGATCGAAGACTATCTGTTTTTCACTCCTCACTTAATCACCAACATTACCGAAGCTTTACGGCAACTTTATGACTTACAAAGCGCGCTCGGACTATTGTCTGCTGTTGATGGAGGGATGGCAATACAGAGCGGCTTTCGTGATCAAGTTTCGACCGGAGACCAATATTGAGGCCGGAGTATTTGAAGGCAGGGTTGAGCACATTGCATCGTATAAGTCGACGCGATTTCACTCGCTCGACGAGCTGCTTAGTTTCATCGCAAGCGTGCTTACTGAAATCAACAGCACAGAGCAACTGTAGTCAGTTATTCACGGGATGATCATTACCGAAACATTACCACACCTTTACAACAAGTTTACGACTTCGCGACCTCAACAGGGCTATCCTCCTCGCTCGATGAAAGGATGACTTTGAATATCAGATGTCTCCTCATTGAGCCTGTATCTGGAACTCCCCGTGTACAGACAGGAAATTCACTACGAAAGGTTAAACAAATGAACCGATTTACGAACTTTAGGATCAGCATCATTCTAATGACACTCGCACTGGCGGGACTCACCGCCTTGACCGCTCTGGCGCATACCCGGCCCTTCCATCTGGTAGAGCACGGCACGCTGATGCCAGATCCAGATCAACCCGGCCGTTTCATCGCCGAAGGAACCGGAACGGCGACCCACCTCGGTTCTATTACCGTGCACCGCACGCTCACGCTCAAGCCGTCCGAGGATGGGTCAGGATTGGTGGACGTGAAGGGTGAGGCGACGCTGGTGGCAGCCAACGGTGACGAGCTCAAAACTGGCATCGAAGGCACCCTCAATCCGGAAACCAACCACGCCATCTTGATTTACGGATGGGAGGGGGGCACGGGCCGGTTTGTGAACGCAACCGGCACCACCACCTGGCAAGTCGATATTAATAAGGATCAAACGTACGATGTCGTCGCGGACGGGGTGATTAACTATTGAAAAGGCGGGCGCGCCCGGTTTCCTGGTGAAGACCCGGGCGCGTCCCCTCTTTCGCCAACGGCAATGATTGGCCAAGACTCTTCTGTCTCTTCGACTGATGCCCGAACTCAACCACGGACACAATTGAACCTGAACAGAAACGCGAGAAATGAACTACTGCTGTTCGCGGACAGATATCGAACCGCAGCTTCAATCGACAGGAGAAAGGATCATGAAAATCAAACTGAAATTCGCCATTAGCGCGCTGGTCTGGGCGCTGATGCTGATGGCAGCTTATGTTGCGAGCGCATGGAAGAGTTGTTGCTTGTTTGAGACCAACCTTCAGTACGGGAGAGACGGGGCTTGATTACGATAACTCATCGAGCAGGGCTTTCGCTTCCAGCAAGTCCATCGTATCCAATCCCTCGGTGAACTTGCGGTAAATCTGTGTGAGGTGCCGGCGTGCTTCTTCCTTTTTGCCCTGGTTTTGATAGAGGCGCGCCAGGCTCATCACAGCACGCAGCTCCAGGGATTTCGCCTTCTGCTGCTGGGCAATCTTGATGGACTGACTAAAACATCCTTCGGCCTCGGCAGCGGCGGGCGGCTCGGACTCAACGACAGTATTTCCACTTGTGGCCGCTCGTGAAACACCTCGACCCGCAGCTTGCATAAGCAACAGTTCACCTTTGATACGAAATAGCTCAGCTCGGTAGAATCCTTCCCCACTGCGATGGGCCACCTCCAGCGCCTCCTCCAATACGCGGAGCCCCTCCTCGGTTTGCCGGTTCTTTCTCAACGCCTCGACCAGCAAAGCCAACAAATGCGGACGCATCAGTTCAGTGCCTGTTGCCTGATGGGCAGTAAGCCCCTGGCGCATTTGTTCAATCGCCTCTTCCTGCCGCCCCTGCTCGACCAACGCCCATCCCCGCGCAATCGTTGCATGCGCCTGATACATCGCCAGCCCGTGTTCGCTCGAAACCGCGATGGCGGCTTCGGCGTATTCTTGCGCCATCCGCGCTTCCCGACGAAGCTGATGAAGAATCGCCGCAAACAAGAATGCGTGCGCCAGACCGTGAGGTTCGCATAACTCGCGCGCCAGGGTCAGGGCTTCTTGGATTCGGTCCAAAGCCTGATCGGGTTGGCCGAGAAACCACAGCGTCCAGCCGGCATGACACCTCGTAGCAACTCCCTGGTTCTGGGTGTAACGGAAAGCATCATTGAGATGCCGCTCATGATCGTAGAGTAAGAGTGCCTTGTCAAAGTGCTCCATGGCGACAGCAAACTCCCCCAGATGCATGTAGGTGACTTCCATCGCCAGGTGACCTCGCATCGCGAGCCCGGGGTACGGGAGGCGCTCAGCCAGGCGCAGGAATTCCTCGGCGATCTCCCGAGCTGTCCCTAAGTCTGCCCTCAATGCATAAAAGGACCAGAGTCCCGAGAGTACTTGCGAGATTTTCGGTGTCTCGCCTAACTGCCGACACAGCTCTCGGGCTCTTAAGTAGACGCGGCCTACATCCGGAGCCGCATAACCCTCGATCGCGATCAATGGCATGCCTAGTGCGATGTGCAGTGAGAGCTCTTGCTGGGCGCGTTCAGGAGTGTCCGGGAGTCTTTCGATCAAAATCAGTCCCCGGCGCGCCAGCCCGGCCGCCTCCCGATATGCAAACCGGCGGATGGCGTTTTCTGCGGCCTGCTGAAGATACTTTACTGCCTGCTCATAGTTCGAACCCCGCTCAAAATGCATCGCAAGCTCTGCCGCAATTTCTCCGGCGCGCTCGCCATAGAGTTCCTCCCCCTGCTCTCCTATTCGCCGGTGGAGGTTGACGCGCCTCGATGCTGACACCCGTTCATACAGCACGTTCCGATACAAAGCGTGTATGAAGCCGTACCGCATCACCAGCTCTCCATTTGGTAGTTGCTGAACACCACAATCCTGAATGAACTGACGCCGCCAGGCCAGTTCATCGCACCGCTCTTCTACAGACGCACGATCCTCTCCCAACGCAGCCACCACCGCGAGCGTTGAAAACTCCGCTCCAGCCACGCTTGCCGCCTCGAGTGTTCGCTGCTCTTTCGCATCGAGATTGTCGATCTGCTTCTCGATCAACTGCTTGATGCTGTCGGGCACTCCCACCTCGACCTTCTCGATCTCTACAACCAGCTCCCAACTCTCTTCAGACTCGCCAATCAACCCTTCTGCCAGGAGGTAATCGACCGCGTTGATCATGAACAGCGGATTCCCCTCTGTTCGTTCGTGTATCAACCCCGCAAGCTCTGCGGGAAATCGATTGGTGGGAAATCTAACAGACAGATACCTGGCAACTGCCTCTTCGCTGAGGTATTCAAGCGGCAACTCCTCGCATTGCTGTCTCGCCAGCAGCTCGTGCTTGACTGCCTTGAGCGGATGCCCGCTTACAATCAACTCAACAGTCCGAAAGGTCCCAATCAGCATAAGCCGCGCCGCCTGACGCTGCCCCGCCAGGTATGAGATGAGATCCAGCGTCGAGTAATCGCTCCAGTGAAGGTCTTCCAGTATGAGCACCAGCGGCAGGTCTGCGGTCAGTGCCTCCAGGGCCCTGCCCATCTCACGAAGCATTCGCTCGCGTGAGGCTCCGAGCACTTCTTGACTCAACGACTCGCGATCTGAAGCGCTCATCAAAGAAGGCATTTGCAGCAGCCACATCGGCGCGTGAGTGCGTAACAGATCGACAAGCTGCCCCTGTTCTCGACATAACCGCCCAATAGCTTCGAGCACCGGAAGGTAGGCTTCACTGGTCCCGTACTGTTCCAGACATTGTCCTCGACCTATCCGGATGCTTCGATCAGAAGGTATGGTTCGAACGAACGTGTCGACCAGAGCGGTCTTGCCAATGCCCGCTTCTCCTGTAACAAATACTATCTGACGTTTGCCAGCCAACATCTTCTCAAGCCAACTTCGCATCCGCGACAAGGCTTTCTCGCGTCCGACGACTCCCAGAGGGGAATATGCGGCACGCAACGCTGAGGCCGACATCGCTGTGTTGCTCCCTATGTCCTGATCTCCTGCCAGTCTTTGCCCGCCCTCTGCGATCTGACCGATAAATCGATAGCCTCGACGATGTGCGGTCTCAATGAAGCGAGGATACTTGGGATCATCGTCGAGAGCTTCGCGGAGTTGTCGAATGGTGACTTTGAGGACGGCGTCGCCGACAAAGGTTTCCGGCCAGAGGGCTTTGAGAAGTTCCTCTTTGGTGACGAGCTGGCCGGGACGCCCCAGGAAATAGTTGAGCACTGCGAAGACTTTGGGTCTGAGCTTAACTGCTTGTGAGCCTCTCCACAGGCACTCGTTGACCAGGTCCAGCGAAAAGGGATCGAACATTATGTGTTTTTCACTCGCCACTTCAGTTACCAAACGTTACCGAAGGCCTTCAAGTTTATAACTTGCAGTACACGCCGGACTATTTTCCGCTCTTGATGGAGGGATGGCAATACAGAGGGCTTTCGTCATCCTGGTGGTTTCAGATTGGCGTCCCGCCTGTTCAGCCTGGTAATGCGCCGTCGGTGACAAAATATTCAAGAGCCGAATCAATCAGAACGCTCCTTTCTTTCGCACTTCAAGTTGCAGCTTTTCTCTTTGTTCCGGCGGTTGACTCAAACTCCCTTCGAGACGTTTGCGAGCGCGCGCGAGACGTGACATTACGGTTCCCACCGGAATCTCCGTCACGTCCGCAATTTGTTTGTAGGATAACCCCTCCAACTCTCGCAGCACTATCACCTCTCGAAACTCGGCAGGCAACTCCTCAATCGCTTGTCTGACCGACTGATTGTTTGCCTTTTGAAGCAATAGGCCCTCCGGATTCATGTGATCGTCCTCAGCGATATGTATCTCTTCATCGAAAGGAATCTGCCGTTCAGCCGCCCGATTCTGCTGTAACCACGTGTAGAAGGTATTGCGCACGATCGCGAGCAACCAGGGCCGGCTGTCGCCACCATGAAAACTGCGGAAGTGCTTCAACGCGCGCAGGTAGGCCTCCTGTACCACGTCTTCAGCATCGGTGTCGTTACGAGTAAGCCAGCGGGCCAGATTGTATGCCGCATCGAGATGCGATAAGAGCTGCTCCATATTCCCCCTACTTAATAATCGCGCGACCCGCCCCGCAGTGCGCGGCTAGCGGCGGAAAGCGCCTCTGATCTTGCCGCCGTGAGCGGATGTCTCGAAGGCAGCAGTCTTACTCTTGCGGGCAGGTACCTCAATGCAGAGAGGGTGATACGCGAGTGACATTCGGGTGACTTGGGCCCGCTCGTTGAGAATAGTGAACACGCATGGTGAGATGGCTTAGTAATTGATGCTCATCTGTTAGGGTGATAGAATCGCGATGCTTACCGAGCGGGTCGGAGACGGGGGACGGTACTTCGCCATATTGTCCCCGAGGGCGACGACTTCCAGCGAGGAAAGGCTTGGAGAATGAGCAAGCCAACACTCACCTCTCGTACTATCCGTTTCGAGAATTTTGAATTCGATTTCCGGTCGAGTGAGCTTCGCGAGGATGGAGGCAAGGTTAAAGTTCAAGGGCAACCGATTCAGATTCTTGCCATGCTGCTGGAGCAACCTGGGGAATTGGTCACTCGAGACGAGCTCAAAAACAAGCTCTGGCCAGGCGATACCTTCGTAGACTTCGAGCACAGTCTTAACGCCGCCGTCAAAAGACTTCGGCAGGCTTTGCATGATTCCGCTGAAAACCCGCGATTTATTGAGACGCTCGCGCGACGGGGTTATCGCTTCATCGCGGAGGTGGCCGCGGTCGAGGGCGCTCACGTTAACATTCGAGAGCCCGCGACCGATAATGTTCTGACGGCAGACGATCGCGAGCAACCTGAGGTTGCTGAGAAGACCGCAGTAGTCCATCGTCCGGCCTTGCCTCTTGCGTGGAAGTTATCGGCCCTGGCGCTGCTTGTGATATCGACCATTGTCGTAGTTTGGATGACCCGCTCCCGGAGCGTCCCGCCACCTGCCATTCGATCCCTGGCGGTGCTTCCACTGGAAAACCTCTCCAGTGACGAGTCTCAGGAGTACTTCGCCGACGGCATGACCGACCAGTTGATCACTGACCTGGGACAGATCAGTGCATTACGAGTGATCTCACGCACCTCGGTAATGCAGTACAAAGGCGTGCGGAAACCGCTGCCACAGATCGCGCGCGAATTGAACGTCGACGCCGTAGTGGAAGGCACGGTATTGCGCTCAGGCGACCAGGTTCGAATCACGGCGCAGTTGATCCAGGCCCGCGATGACAGGCATTTGTGGAGCCACAGCTATGAGGGCGAATTGCGCGATGTGCTGGCGCTCCAGAACAGAGTGGCTAGCGCCATCGCCCAGCAGATCCAGATCAATTTGAAACCTACGGAACAGGTCGCTCTGAAGACCGAGAAGGCTGTGAACCCGGAAGCCCATGAGGCCTATCTCAGGGGACGGTACTTCTGGAATAAGCGGACCAACGATAGCTTGAGAAAGGCCATTGATTATTTCAACCAGGCAATCGCAAAAGATCCAACCTACGCCCAGGCTTACACGGGGTTGGCGGATTCTTACGCCTTGCTCGGGGACTGGGAGTACGGCGGCATGGCTCCTAAAGAGGCGTTCCCAAAAGCCGAGGCGGCGGCGACGAAAGCACTCCAACTGGACGACACGCTCGGCGAAGCCCACACCTCGCTGGCATTTTGCTTCGATCTCTACTATTGGAATTGGGATTCGGCTGAAGTTGAGTTCAAGCGAGCGATTGAGCTCAATCCCGGCTACGCTACTGCTCACCACTGGTACGGCTGGCACTTAGCCGTACTGGGACGAAAGGATGAGGCCATCGCGGAGATGCGAGAAGCGGCAGCCCTGGATCCGCTATCACTGATCATCAGCGCTGATTTGGCAGAGGTCCTTCTCGTTGCCCGGCTATATCCGCAGTCCATACAACAGAGCCTAAGCACGATTGCTATGGACCCCACGTTTGCGGTTGCCCACTATCAATTGGGCCAGGCGTACGTGCAAAACCGGATGTACAGCGATGCAATGACAGAATTTCAAAGAGCAATCGAACTGTCTGGAACCAACACCACCTTCACTTCCAATCTTGCTTATGTCTACGCCCTCGCAGGCCGGAGGGGCGAAGCGTTGAAGATACTCGATTACCAGAAGAATCGAGATCACGGCTTTTCAAATTCCGCCGAAATTGCCTTGATCTATGTCGGATTAGGCAACAACGATCAGGCAATGACCTGGCTGGAACGGGCTTATGAGGAGCGCTTCAACCCGTCAATCCTTGCGCGTCCGTCCTTCGACCCTTTGCGAACCGACAAGCGGTTTCAGGATCTTGTGCATCGCATCGGCCTTAGCCGTGAGCCTACTTCCTGAACGATTGGTACCCTTCTCTGTAACTGAGCGACAGCCGGCCAAGTCCTCGCGGGGGATTCACCTTCACCTGAACCTTATGCCATTTTGCTTCGCTCCCGACATCCGTCGGATAGAAGCCGACAGAATACTGGTGCCGAAGCTCCAATGCGATTCGCGTGCATATCTCGACAAGTTCAGGCTCGTTGTAGTCGTTCGGGAAGAATGCGCGGCCGCCGGTCATCCGCGTAATCTCTTCGAGTACCGAACGACCGTAGCCGGCGAGCGAATCATTATACGGGTCTGTAATACCTATCGCGTAGATTTGCACGTCCGCCTCTTTGACGATGTTTCGAAGCTCCTTATACGTATAGCGGCTGTTGTTGTCCTGCCCGTCCGAGATTATCAGGAGCGCCCTCTTTGAGTGGCGGCCCTGCTGAACCTTCTCAACGGCGATGTAGGCGGCATCGTAAAGCGCGGTCGAACCGTGTGGATTCGCTAACATCAGATGGCCGAGGACGCTGTCTCCCGATGTGGTGAAGTCTTGTATCAGTTTTGCGCGGTCGTTGAATCCTATCAGGAAGAAATCGTCGTCATTGTGGGAGGTCTCGATGAACCGGCGCAGCGCGAGAAGGGACCGGTTAATGCGCTCTCTCATTGAGCCGGATACATCGTAGACGATACCGAGAGAAACGGGAGCATCTTCGTCCGTGAAGTGTGCGATCTCCTGCTTCACCTTGTTGTCGTAGACCTCGAAGCGGTCTTTGGCAAGTCCGGTTACGAATCTTCCGTAGGGATCGGTCACGCTTATGGTCACGTTTACGATGTCCGTGTTCAGCGTGATTCGTTGATCATCCTTTGATTCTTGTGGTTTGGTGTCGCCGGGCCCTTTTGGACGAAAAGAGCTTTTGTCTTGTCGGGCGGGAGCCTTGGGCGGAACGGTTGTGTCGGCACCATTGGCTTTCGCGGCTTCGACCTTCGGAGCTTGCCGCGAGTCTCTGTTGTCCTGCCGGGCGGATGCAGCCGGAAGCTGCGATAGCAAAAGAACGAAGAGCCCGGTCAGTAATGTGTATCCGAATTGTTTTTTCATGACGATAACCGCCGCACGGCGCGGGTCCTCTCCGGCAAGCCGCCGCTCCTTTTACCGGTTATCGCCGTCCTGGTTGGTAGACGCACTAATCGCTGGTGAAACCACAACCAGGTTGCCACTCAAGACCCAGGCGCGCTGGCTCGGTGCAAATCGCGGCGCTAGCAGACCGTCATTTATTTCGCGGGTTATAGCAAAGCGATTGAACCTGGTCGCTGGAATGTACAATCGATCATTTGATTGACCTCCGTCTGAGTTGTCTTCCAGGTCCACTTCGACGAACGAAAGAATGCCATCGCCATTCTGGTCTACCCTTGCGACTTCCTTCGCGTAGGCATCAAACAGCCGCTGCTTCTTGTCCGTTACACCAGGCTCGAAGGAAGCTAACCGCATATAGACGTCAATCAATATCTCCTCCGCCAGGCCGCTTGGGATGAAGCGAGTGCGCTTCTCCTTATGATCATCATTCTGCACCATTCCCCTATCAGGATCCGCGGGATTTGTATCCAACGCACGATCGGGGTCACGCGGGTTGTTGGGGTTATCGCCCACAATTCTGGGATCATTCCCGCCGGTTGAGCCTGGCCCGCTAGGTCCTGTGCCTGACGGCCCGGAGCCTGGAACGATCGAAGAGAGGAAGCCAACTCTCCCGCCAGCAAACTCATTATCAAAGCCACCAGTGAAAGGCAGCTCATATTGCGGGAACACCCAATCACTATACTGATTGAACTCCCAATAAGAATGGATATCACTCTGCTGTAGCGCATTACACGCGCCCATACTTAACTGGATTGGAACGACATTGGTTTGGACATCGGGAAAATGATCGGTAGCGCTTGGGAGATGCACTACATTGCCATCCCTGGTGAAGATGTGTCCGGGAGTATTATTGCCGCTTCCCATCGCGGCGACCGCGGCGGCATCCTCTGCGGTGATTGTGCCGAATTGCGCGCCGCTGCCATCCGATCGGCGCCCGCCGACCGGCGGGACTACTATGTCATGAATCATCCATCCCTCATACCAGCCCGATTCGTTGTTGATGACGAACAGCCCGGACACATCGGTGAACACATCGATGAATGCGCCGGGGTCATTGGGATCGGTCGGCAGACCCGGCTTCGGCTCGAGGACCACACGCACAGCGCCAATTGTCGGCAGATCATGATTGGGTCCGGTGGCAGTCGGCGCGACGCCGTCATTAATGCCAGGTATTGTTGCGGTGAAGACATTGGGTTCGAAATGTGTCGTATCGAGCAGGTAGTACTGAAAGAGTTGGCTTGGGTTGTCGGCCTCCGAGAAAGCCTGCATAGGCACAAAGGTATGGGGTCGGCCCGCGAGTTCGACGAGCCGCGCTTTGAGCGGGTCGGGTAGATGACGAACATCTTTGCGCTGCCTGACTGTCTCCTGATCGCTGTTTGTGTTCTGCGCGGAGATCGAGGTGTTATTCATCATTGCCAACTCAAATGTTGCCAGCAAAACTACGAGGACTAACATCGATATACTTCGTCTCATCTCTCTTATCCTTTCAGACTTCTGTTTACTGGGAGATCAAAGGGCGCACCCTGTTTATCCGCATTTTTCAGAACACGTAACGAACTTGAATACGACCAGTGCGGTTGCCGCCGTCATTGAGCCGCACATTGTTGAAGAACGGGTTCGTCACGTCTCCATTGCTCAGGTCGCTTGAAATGTTCGGGTCAGCAAAGGTGAAGTTTGGATGGTTGAGCACGTTGAAGAATTCAACTCGGAACTCGAGCTTGTGGCCCTCAAAGGGCAGCTTGAACGCTTTGTTGACGCTACAATCCAGGCTGTTTACCCGGTCTCCTCGAAGCGTGTTGCGACCGGCGATATTCGTGCGATTCGCAGGATCAACCAGAAAGCGAACGTTAGCCGGATTAACCGGGTTGCCGTTGATGTCCGAGAAACCATTGCCGGAAATTCCAAGAACCGAGTTAGCAAATCCCACTGACGTGGACGGCGCATTCGGATTGGAGATAGATGGCCGGTCGTTGAATTGATTCAGGTCTCCGTTCAGATCGATGCCGCCCACGAATGGACTCTCCGCGGAGCCCGATTGAATGCGATAGATTCCCGAAAGCGTCCAGCCGCCTGCAACTTCTCCGAACAGACCTTGCTTTGGTCCCGGAACGTCCCAGATGAAAGTCCAGACCGCGCGATGCGGAACATCGAACGAGGCTACGCTGCGGTCATCCCTGCGATTGAAGGGGTTCGACCCAAAGCTGCTGCCACCTGTCGTGACGAAGACTTCACTATTTACGTCATCAATCGTCTTCGAATAAGTGTAAGCAAAGCGAGCCAGAAAGCCGTTCTTAAACCCGCGCTCAACACGAGTCTGTAAGGAGTGATAAATAGAGTCGCCGCCGTTGGTGCGTAGAGTAACCGGGCCGCGAGTCGGGAAGATGCGGGCGTTGTCGACTCCCGGATTCACTTGCTCGTTGATTAACAGTCTCGTCCCACGCGTGCCAACATAAGCCACATCAACGATGGTGTTGCCTGGTATCTGCCGCTGTACACCAAAATTCCAGGTGTGCGTCAGTGGGTTGCGCAGGTTGGGATCGATGCTGGTGATCCCTGCAAACGGATTAGGCGAACCTGTCGCCGGAAGCGAATTCACCCCGGCGTTCGCAAAGCCTCGCCCGCCAATCGTGGACCCAAGCGTGGTGACCCCAAACGCGTTAGGCGATGAAGCCGCCGTGTTGTCCAGGATGTTGTTGAAAAAGACATCGTAGCTGATGGCGTAGCCGCCGCGAATCACCGTCTTGTCGCCACCAAACAACCATCTTGCAAAGCGCGGCGTATAAGCAAAACTGAAGCGCGGGGCGAAGTTGTTGTTATCCGGATTCTGTTTGACGACCGTGTCGAGCGGTACGTCAAAGCCGGCGAAAGCAGGGAATTGAATCACATTGAAAGGCGTGCCGTAGTTCTCGTATCGCAAGCCGAGGTTCAAAGTGAGATTCTGCTTTACGCGCCAACTGTCGTTGACGAAGTATGCCTGCTGGAATGCATCAGGAAAGATAACCGGGCTGCCGAATACCCGCTGTGCGAAGATGCCTGCTGTCCCTGAAAAGCCGTCTACGAAGTTTCCGAAGGTTGGCGCTCCTCCACCACCTGAAAAGGTCAGACTTCCCCGACCGTTGAAGGGAACACTCTCGTTAGCAACCTGGCGCAGCAAATCCACCCCTGCCCTGATCGTGTGGTCGTGGATGGTGTAAGTGACCGTATCCTGAAACTGATAGTTATTGAAGATGCGCGATTGCGGAAACGCCGCGGGAAGTCCCACGCTGGTGATGTTAGTAGCGGCGAAGGCGAATTGGGGTCCGTTCAGAGTCGCCGGATCCTGCGGATTGAACGCAGCGTTAAAGCGCCCGTACGAAAAGCGGAATTCATTTAAGAAGCTGTGCGAGAACGTGTGCGTTTGGTTGAAGTAGAAATTCTGAATTCGACTGGGCACGTCGATTCCGAAGCCATTGAAGGCGGAGGGAATCTGGTTGTTAAAGTTCTGGTCGTCGAACAGATACCGAAACGAGAAGTTATCCTTCGCGCCCGGCGCCCAATCGACGCGCGTTAAGAACTGGTAGTCGTTTACGCTCCGGCTTATGCCTGCGCGTGTGACCGTTGCGAAAGGTATGGTCTGGCGGCCAAGACCAAGCGGAATCTGGATCACGTTGGTAGCGCCGCGCAGGTCTCCGACGATATTCAGATAGGCATCCAGGTTTGGACTCTGGCCTTGCGGGAAGAGTGAACGCAATTGGGCAAAGCCGTCGGCTGTTGGAACGACGGCTGAGGCTGTCGTCGTAGATCGAAATGGAGATGCCTGAAATGTGCCGAAGAAAAAGAGCTTGTCTTTCTTGATTGGCCCGCCGATCGAGAAACCGTAATCGTTTTCAATCGAGACCGGAACTGAAGTCAATCCCTGGTTGGCCTTTTGGCCGCTGCTTAGTGAAGACAGCGCGCTTGAACTGATCACGTCATAGATCGATCCGTGAAACTGATTCGTGCCATTCCTGGTAATCACGTTAACCACCGCGCCGCCGGCGCGCCCATACTCAGCAGAGTTGTCTGCCCCAAGGACGGATACTTCCTGGAACCCGTCGCGCAACACAGGCTGGTAGAACTGGCCGGTGACCGCGTTGTCGTTGTTGTCGGTGCCGTCAATCAACTGGTTGTTGGCGCGGGGGCGCAACCCGTTGATGGAAAACTCCGTCCCTTGCACGAACCCGCCTGCCAGCACGCCCGGCGCGGTGACGCCCGGCAGCGTAAAAACGAGGTTCACCGGGTTTAGACCGGCCACCGGCAGATCGACAATCTGACGACGATCGAGAGTGCTGTTACGCGTGCCGTCCTGCTTTTGGAGGATAACATTACCTTCAGTTGTGACATTAACCACTTCACTGGCGCCGCCTACTTCAAGCGTGAAGGAAGTGTCCGCAGTTTGAGCCGCGGCGATGATCACATTGTCCCGTTCAGCAGTCTTGAAGCCGGCCGCGGTGACCTCTACCTTGTATGTGCCGGGGTCAACCGCATCGAAGCGAAAGCTTCCGTCGGATGTGGAGTTTGTCTCGCGTGAGACATTGGTCGATGTGTTAGTGATCCTCACTGCACTACCGGAGACGCCAGCGCCGGCAGGGTCCGTGACCGTGCCGACTACGATGCCCTTACTGGATTGGGCCGTAGCAACGGGAGCCACAATCAGGTATGTCGAGGTGATCGCGAACAGCGGCAGGAATGATGCGGAAAACATCACAGTCACTGCCAACGACAGAGACTTCATTTTACGAAAATACCTCATCTATTTTTCTCCTTCTCTTGGGTAATTCTGAGTGAGTTGGCGCGAATGTCGGCTATTAGCGATCGATATCGCCAGGCTGTGAAAAGCGTGCGCGGCAACCTCCACAAAACTTCGGTCAAAGACGCTCGGCTCTAAGCTGCCAGACGGTCTCTGGAATAAGCCATCTTCTCAACAAAAACACCGTACCGAGCGGTGACCCGCTCAACAGCGGGCATGGCTTGCGGGACAATCATTTTGAGAAATCTAATAAGGTGACCGACCTCTACTGGGGTCAGATCCTCGGGGCTGCGTCCAGGGATACCCAGCGGGATCAGATAGGCTCGCATCTCCAGATTGGCGCCCCTCATTTCTATCTCCAGGGCCTGAATGAAGTCTTCCTGCTCGGTCACTTTCATGGAAAGGAGTCCATTGCAAATGAAGCTCTTCAGTTCATCCGGGTCGAGCGACTGCAAAGTTGCTCTCGCGGCGTGATTCGCCCGCCTTACGTTCTTTGCCATTTTGCTCTTACCTCTCTGATCAAGACTCCCGATGCGCTGCTCTCTTCTCGACCCAGTCGCTGACAGGAGTTCAACAGCCTTCACTTCGCAATACTGAAATAGCCTCTCAAATATTCCCGGCCGTATTTGGCATACCTTGTTTTGTTTTGAGCTGGGCACTCGCAGACAATGTTGGATGAATGGCGCGCAGTGCCCCGAGGGGCACTTCGCTCTGGAGTTTGGACATTCCACTTGGCAATCTTCAACAACGCAACAGAGGATAACCGCGTAGCGGTGTCCTATCGATAGCTTGCGGGACTGGCGATGCACGTGGGCCGCGTAGCGGTTACCTGTGTTTCAGCAGAATCGATTTACAAGGTAATAGGTAACTGCTACGCGGCCCAGGAGAGCCCGAACCACGCAAAACCTATCGATAGGACACCGCTACGCGGTTATACCGCACTGAAGTGAGGTGTTCGCGAAGTGCCCCGAGGGGCACTTCGCTGACGGAGGTTACTTTGATCTCGACGTTCGACTTGCAGCGATGATGACCTCGGCGGGCTCGTCGCTCCTGGCAGACTGTCCCTTGTCAGCCTCGACCGCACGCACGGCCTGCCGTTCGGTCGACGACTTCGGTATTTCTAAACCAATGGTGTCACCGACCACCCAGACCTGAAAAAGAAAGTACTGGTCTCCATAGCGATGGAAGATCAGGGCGGTCTCATCCTTGGA
>DATLWF010000494.1:0-9503 GCA_035576605.1 Blastocatellia bacterium
ACCGCCGAGCGCAAGACCGATCGACTGCGTGGTGTTGTAGACGCCCGTTGCTGCCCCTTTGCGGTTGCCCGGTGCGAGCTTCGATACCAACGATGGCTGCACGGCTTCAAGGATATTGAAACCAAGGAAATACACGAACAACAGGATTGTGAAGACTACTATAGTATGCGCGAGCAAGCCAAGCATAAACTGGCCAATGAGGACGAGTCCAATAGCTGAGACGACCACCGACTTCATCATGTGTCGCTTTTCAGCGGCAATGATAGCAGGCACCATGAGAAAAAACGAAAGGCCCATAGCCGGCAGATAGGTCTGCCAGTGTGACGCGACGGGGAGGCCCGAGTCCACGAGCAGGCGTGGGACGACCAGAAAGAGCGCGGTCTGAGTGGCATGCAGCACGAGTACGCCGAAGTTAAGACGCAGCAACTCTTTATTGCGCAGTACTTCCGCGAACGGCGCCCGCACATGCACAGGCATGGGCGCATCTGGCACGATCCATAGCACGACGGCTACCGCAAGAATTGAAAATGTGCCGACGAGCGCGAAGAGGCCGCCCATACCTAGCCAGTGGAACACGATGGGCGCGCCGACGATCGCCATGGCAAATGACATGCCGATCGAGCCGCCCACCATAGCCATGGCCTTGGTGCGGTGTGCCTCGGAGGTTAAGTCCGCGATGAACGCTAGCACTGCGGAGGAAATCGCACCCATGCCCTGGATTATCCGGCCAGCGATGATCCATGTGATGTCGTGCGCGAAGCTCGCCACGAAGCTGCCGATTGCAAAGATCACGAGGCCTGTGATGATCACTGGCTTTCGTCCCAACTTGTCAGAAAGCCAGCCATAGAAAATATACAGCAACGACTGTGTGACGCCGTAGGCGCCGAGAGCGATGCCTACTAGCAGTGCATTGTCGCCACCTGCGATGCTTTTCGCGTATATCGAAAACACCGGCATGATCATGAACAGGCCCAACATCCGCAGGGCAAAGATTGCGGCGAGCGAGAGCGTCGCGCGCAATTCCGGTGCGCTCATTCGCGAATGGGAAATCGAAGATGTGGAGGAGGCGTGCATGTGGATCAATCAAAAAAGGGCGCGGTCGCGCCGGCGGGAATGTTGCACTCGTTGAGAAGTGGGCCATTTTTTTCGGTGCGCGCAGAGCACAACGGTATTCGTAACCGAGTGCGGTCCCACCGACTTTGGTTAGCGGCGCATATCATCCTTTCATATCCGTTCTGCATTCTCGAGGACCATCGAGGAATACGTGGCCGAGGTGACGTTTGACTGCTGCTCAGGAGCATGTCGTGCGATTGCCTCAGGTGTCTTCTTGTAGCAACTCATAGTGACCAAGCCACGTATTTCTCGGCGGTTACATTTGAGACGTCAATGGCTTCTGCAGTACTCTAAAACGTCCCCGCAGGAAATGAAAACATACTTAGGTATTGAAGCGATATCCCTGTGATTGCGCTACTTGAACTTCGGGATTGCGCATTTGCAACAACGATTGTTGTGGGCAGCGTGCAAAGCAAACCTTCGTATATGCGGTGAGACAATTCGGTTCTCTAGTCTCCACTCAATATACGTTGAGCTTCGTCACCTGTTTTCGTGCTTCTTCGGCTGTCGCATTTTGCGCGGAAAAGGACGAGGCTCCTTCCGCAATACGGCGACGTCCCGCGCTCGAATAGAGCTTGCACGGATCTCGCCGCTAATGTTCTGGCGAGCGTCGATGCGTTATGGACGGCTGACGAGAGCCGGACGTTATATATTCCGGCATGAAGCGGTGTAGTATTCGACTTCGACGCCATTTTAAACCATGCTTTATTCATGTGATGACCAGGATGACTGCATTTGAAAGAACCGCCCAGGCGGCGCGGGAGCGCCGGAGTAAGGCGGCGTTGTTACCTATAGCTCGTGCCGAAGCGGACCGTGTCAGCTTGCAGGTGCACGTCGCACTCGATGCCATGCGACGAAAAAGGGGCAATGCCGATGCGGCGCGTACGCTATGCCAAGTCATGATCGTGACTGGCCTGCTCATCGAAGCGGGGTATGGCGACGCTACGTTCGACCAAATGAAGCAGGCCGAAAGCATTCTTTTCGCGGCATTCAATCGAGGTCGACATTCCGACTTGTGGATGCTTGAGGAGGAAGAATTCCAGCATTTCGCTACCATTGTCACCACATACGATTATCAAATGCGTCGCGCGCCACTCGCGGCAATCATCGAAGCCGGTCACCGTTTGGAGCGGTTTCGCGCCGGAGAATCGTTTGATCGGATGGGATACAGGCGCGCTTGACCTCCTCTTGAGCCTGGAGCGGTAGCTCGGGAAATTTCGTTGGCTCATGGTGTCGATTGTTCGGTCGTCGCCGAGATGGATGCATTTCAAAACAGTTTGGAATGGACGGTCCGCGAGCGATGATTGACTTCGTGACTAACCACGTAAAACGTAACCCAGTGACAGACTCCTCTCGACTAATTTCCCACAATGCTCAGGTCGATCCCGCGAACCAACGCGTGGTTGAGGCAGTAAAAGCCCGGATGCGCAGGGGAGGAAACGTCCCCGTAGCGACTCTCAAGCATCAACTCGCTCTCGTTGATCAGTTGTCAAGGTTCGAATTTGGAAGGTTCCTGCTGGCCAACCGCGGGCTCGATGCCTATTGGCCCATCGACTTGTAACTCACGAGACAGACTCCTTGCGGCGAGGCGAGGTGTCCGAGCTCGAATACCTCATTTTTGAGACACTTCCGGCGGTACTCGCCAGTCGCGAACGCTGCAAGATTTTTCGTCAGGAAGTGCAAGCGAGGCTAGAACCGGGATTCGCGCTTGCGTCTGTTCCTTGCGGATGGATGGGGGACTTGTTGCTGCTCGATTATGAGCGTAGTCCTGACGTGAGGTTGTTGGGCCTTGATCTCGTTCAAAACGCGCTCGACGGAGCACAAAAATTTGCGAATCAACGCGGCCTCGCTCAACAGGTAGAGCTGCGTCATGCCAACGCGTGGGAGATGGACCTGAACGCTGAAGTGGATATACTGACAAGCAATGGTCTGAATATATACGAATCCGATAACGAGCGCGTGGTCAGCCTATATCTTAAGTTCTTCAACGCACTTAGGCCCGGCGGTCAGCTTGTTACGAGTTTTTTGACGCCGCCGCCTGGGCTGTCGGATGAATCGCCATGGGACGTGAATGCGGTCACACACAATGCGCTTGCGCTCCAACACTTACTATTTGTACAGATAGTAGAGGTCAAATGGAGCTCGTTCCGCACTCATTCGGAAACACGTGCTCAGCTGGAGCGCGTTGGTTTCAGAGATGTGACTTTTCTGAACGACCGAGGGCGTATGTTTCCTACGGTTATAGCTAGAAAACCATCTTGAAATTCCCTGACCATCCCCGACGGCTACAGTGAGGGAGCATTCCTTTTGCCGGGTGGCGACATTTCTCCGCGAAAATATCCCGTCGCTTCGGTCGTCGCTATGATGGGTCGTCAACGCTTAGCGGTGGGCAATTCAGCGCTAAGCGACCGCTGCTGTGTCCAGACCGCGAGGGCTAAGCTTGCCGATCTTCCGATCACACTTCGCGAACTTCAAGCTTGGTTGTATCCGACCTGTCGTAGGTTGGGTCTCTGATTTTCGATGTGAATGTCGATCGTCGCCAGTGGCCGACGGGTTCGGCTACAAAGCCGATAGAAGCGCTAAGACGGAGAGTGTGAACTACGCGTAAGAGACATATTGGGTCATGGGCATGACTGCACTATAAGCGTCCATTGGACGTCCTTCGCAGCGAAATATTCACTGTTTCGGCGAGAACTCCAAAACGTCTTTCGCCGCGATAATTTCGACATCAACTAACCTGCTCGACGGATCAAGATGGGGGACTATCAAGAGTGTGGAAGCAGGAGTTGCACCTTGAAGATATTTTTCTCGAATCGCTGAATATAAGGGTATATGTTCTTCGAGTTTGAGATATTGCGTCACTTTAACGATATCATGCACAGTCATTCCTGATCTCTCAAGTGCGTCAACCGTGCTTCTCCATATGCTCTCGCTCTGCTCTTCTATGCTTGTAAAGACTTGCTTCGAGGATAAAAGATCCGCGTTGCCTGACATCATCAACCATCGAAGCTTAGGTTGGGTGGGAGGGGCGTTGTCGCCCGACTTCGTTTTCGACGAGGTGGGAGACCCGAGTGCAGAACAACGCATAGATTTCTCCATGGTTTAACGGAGTTGAAGGTTTTCGTCAGCTCGAACGTCGATAAGCTCACGGAAATTGAATCAGCGCAAGCGTGTCGGCAATTTTCGAGCTGGCGCTAGAAAATTGTTCGCTACGAGAATCGTTCTTTTGCGATATAGAGCAGGCTGTCGCTTCAGGGCGCGGTCGCGCGCGTCAGATGCAGCGAACCTCTCGTCGACGTGCTTGATGTCTTCTATGTACGCAATTGCGGACGATACCAACATGGTCAGATTTAACTGCCAGATCAGTTGCCGTAACTCGCGACGATAACGGCGTGACACGGTCGAGAAGCTTGGTTTGCGCCAACGCACCGGCGCCGTCATTTTCAGATCCAGGCTTGGCTATCGGTGCCGAGCCGATTCACCGTTCGGACTGAACCGAAAGATGTTTGATGCCGCCTCGAAAGGCAATCGAGAGAGCGATTCCGGTGGTCTTTTGGAGTTGTGGCAGTCAATGCGAAATTACTTAATGGATGCCTTTCAACATATGAGAAGTGAATCCTTTCATCTGGCTGCATCGCTAGTCCAAGTCAGGTAACAATTAAGCTTCAGGAAATGTAGTGACAATTTTTCCGGAACTGCTATTAAATGTTCAAATCGCAAGATATTCAACCTGAACGAAGTATCGAAAGCGATACATCCGTATATGCATTGCCGAACATCTCGCCGAGAGACGATGCAAGCTGCCGGGAGTGTCTGCGACGGAATGGTTGGCCCCCACAAGCTGATCATGCGTTTAGAAGCTGTTACCGCATGAGATATCCACAGGCGATATCCCGTGCGAGCTATTATCTTGTGGCGAGACGGCGGTAGAGGAGGGCGTCGTACGCTTACATCAGCTGCGGAACGTCAGATGGCTTTATCGAAAGATGGCGCTTCATGGGAAGTCCTGGCCTTGAGGGCGAGATCGCTCACAAAGGCCGGACGGGGTAAAGTAGCACATCCAGTAATAACACCTTGCTTTGTGCCACGATGAGAGAGTTGGTCGTTGGGAATGTCGGCTGAACTTGCTCGCCGCTAAGAGGCGTTTGCGCCAGCAAATGATGCAGCGGGCGATTTTCATGAAGGCTTCGTGGGTAAATGCAAGGCTTTCGAAGCCCAGGCGTAGTCGGCGGAAGTTATGGAGCCGTGAAATGGTGCGCTCGACATCATCAAGTATCGGTTTGGCCATATCCTTTTCGTCACCGAAACAATGATGAGGTTAATGGGATGGTCACCCCCTCCCGCGCAGAGGTTCTACGCTGCCGCGAATTTTCTAGGGGATCACTGCCATGCAAAACGTCACGCGGATCGGAATTGATCTGGGCAAGCATGCATTTCACCTTCATGGTCAGGACAAGGCAGGCAAAGCCGTGTTTCGCAGAAATGTATCCCGCGAGCAGCTCTTCGAATTCTTCGCCGCCTTCCAGCCATGTACCGTCGTCATGGAAGCCTCCGCAGGGGCTCACTACATGGCACGTAAGCTCGTAGCGTTCGGCCACGAGGTAAAGCTGATTTCTCCGCAGTTCGCACGTCCGTTCGTGAAGAGCAACAAGAATGATTTTGTCGACGCAGAGGCAATCTGCGAAGCAGCCTTCCCCCCGTCGATGCGCTTCGTTACGCCGAAGACTGAATCGCAGCAGACGTTGTCGGCGTTGCATCGGGTACGCGACGCACTGGTGAGGGACAAGGTGCGCACCACCAATGCTTTGGGGGTGGTGCCACATCAGTACAGCACGGGAGGCCGACCGAATCTCGGAATCTCTAAGTGGGGAGACAGGAACCGGCGCGCCTGCTTTTCCACGGCGACACTCAAACGTGGTGACCTTCGCTTTGGGCAACAAGTTCGCGCGAATCGCATGGGCGATCGCGAACCGCGACGCTGTATTCGAGCTGCCTACGCGAGCGCCGGTGCACAAGCGGCCAGCTTTTTTACTGACTTACCGTAGTCAACCCATCTGGTTTTGCGATTGCTGAAATATTGACGACGTGAACGGCAAACCGGCCTGACGGAAATCCTGAGAGGTTAGCCAGCTTCCGAGGCTGCGTCTGTTATAAGGCCGGCCAGGCGCGATTCTCATCGAGGCGCGCCGATTCACTCTGCTCCGACGCCGGATAGATTTGCGCAAGCCAACACTCCATCAAAAATCATCATTGCACACGCGTTGGGGCACCATAGATAATAGCAATCGTTGGAAGTAAACAGCCCCCGGCAACCATTTTGTTAAAGGTTCTAACAGCGTGGAAGTCGACGCGGGCGCTGTCGGCCCCGGTCGGAATCCGGGCAGCTCGGGATCAGCGCCTATCCTTCCGTCGACGGATGGCACGCAGATGGGCGTGTTTTTATGGCCGGACGGGGAGTCTCGACCGCAGTGAAGGGGGCGTATTGGGCGCGGTGCCCGAGCGCGTACAAGGCGCGCGGGAGCACGGACCAGTTCTCAGCCTCGTATCTCAGGAGGCCAATGACGGAGGTTGCGTCGCAACCTTACCGCGGCACACGGACGACGCATATGCGGCGCTAGCTAGAAACGGCGTCGCCTGATGCAAAGAATGGGTGTTGTGCGATTTCTTCCCGCGCTCGCTGGAGCGCGTCTGTTACAGCGTCGTCGCCACGCGTGAGTCCTTGCAGCAACACGAAATGAGTGCTCTGCAATCCGATGGACCGGAGCGCGTAACGTAGATATGGGGTGAGGAAATCTCCTTGCCACGCCCGATCGCCGCTGTGAAAACCACCGGAACCGACTATCACAAGGGTGGGCCGGTCGCGCATAAGACCGACCTTCCCCTCCGGCGTTACGGAGAAGGTGCGATGAACCCGCAGTACGTAGTCGATCCAGAGCTTCAGCGCGGCCGGAACCGTGAAGTTGTGCATCGGTGTATTGATGATGAGAGCGTCCGTCATTTCGATCTCGCGAATGAGATGCTCGGACACGTCGAACAGACTTACATCGGGTTCACGTGACGTAATGGCTTTCGCATAGTCCTGCGTGATCGGCGGCAATGGTGTCGAAACGAGATCGCGTTTCACCAGCGTGCTATGCACATTCTCACCCAGCGAGCGAATCATCTCAACGGCGAGACGGTAGCCGTGGCTCGTTTGGCCATGCGGGCTGGCGTTTACGAAAAGAATTTTCATTGTTCGTAACCCGATCCGCAGTGCGCGAGTGGTTCCACGAAGTGCATACCTTTGGCGAGCAGCCCGTTGCGGAAGTAGAAACGTTGCGCGAGCGGCATGTGCAGCCCCGTGTCGAGCACGAAGTGCGCGCAGCACGCTTGACGCGCGATCTCGCGAACCTTGTTGAGCAGGTCCGCTCCTATGCCACTGCGTCGCAGTCGAGAAGTTACGACAAGGTCGTCGAGATAAATGAAGCGCCCATACAGTGTATTCGTTTGCGTGCGATACCCGGCTAGCCCGAGGATTGTCCCTTCCGCGCTGCGCGCGGCCAGTAGACGATAGTTCTCTTCGTGCTGACGGCGCAATTGGTCACAGAAGGCTTTGGGGTTCGTCAGATGCGGCCGCAATTCCTTCATGACGTCGAAGGCGCGGATCCAATCATCGGGGGACTCAAGATGCTGGAATGTCGCGTTCGTACCCATATCGTCTTCTCCTTGTTGCACCGCGCGAATTTTATCCAGTTAATGAAATGTGCCGTAGGGACAAGAAATGATCGTCTGACTAGGTCATCTTCGATGGCTCCCGACCGGTCTGGCGATTCCGGCTGTTAGCAGGTGTCCTGGAAGCATCGTTGACCGTCGTCGTCATTGCCGCTCGAAAGGGACAGTTCATAACCCACCCGATGGCCGCGCATGCGCAGCCGCGCTAGTTGGCGTGGATATGCTTTCGCGTCGCGCTTCGAATAGCAGAATCGATGGTTGTCGTAGACGACGTCCCGATCGACGGCCGCCACTGGAGCATGAAGCGACGCCCCTGTTCCAGATGCAGTTTGTGTCATCATTGCCTCATCAATGCAGCAGTGAAGATGCTCGGAGCCAGGACGGCGGAATTGCAGCAGTAGTTACATTTCGGCCCCGGCACGATCCTGACGGATCGTCGAACCACGAATGATAGCTTGGTCTGAGGCATGCGATCCGAATTTTGACTCGCGATTCATGATGCCCGGATATTTGCTGCCTGCTTGCCCCCGGAGAGACTTGTATCCGGTCGCTCGAATCTCCGAGAAATGTGCAAAGAGGTCTCCGCTCCCATCATCGGGTTTGATGAAACCAAAACCTTTTGCATCATTGAACCACTTCACAGTACCTGTAGCCATTTGCATTTCCTTTGAATTCGGTTATCGAGATAGTGCGTATGAATAAGGGCTTCCTGCCGACCGAGAAAACGGCTGTCAACTATCAACAAGATAGAATCACCGTGCAATTTTATAAGGCGTCCAGCGAATACTCAACGAGCCTCTGGTATCCATGGATAGACCCGCGTATAAAGTCGCGAATGCCCAGATGCGGAACAGGTTCACGCCCAAAGCTAGCATTGACAATCCGTCTTACGCGCTGCCTGCAATCATCCTGAATCCTTGCCCATCTCCTGAGCGTTGCGGGCCGTTGGCGGGAAGCGGGGCACAACGTGACGGTTCTTGAACCACTTGTCAGGGCCTACGGCAGCGCGATCTGTGGTTGTACTTCAACAGGAATCTAGAACGGAAGGCTTTGAGCGCGCGATTTCGCCAAGTGTGCGCTTATATAAGCAAAGGTGGCGATGAGTGTTGTCCCCGCGTACCCGCGCAACCTGCATGTACATGCATCGCATGATGCCGTGACTGGCTCTTATGTCTGTCTGGTCACGCGGGGGACCGCCTGGATGTATTTAGGTATTAAATGTTTATACCTTTGGAGCATTGAATTATGTTCTGATGTTGCGTTCAATTGAACGCTGGTAGCTTTGAGACTATTGAGCCCGTCATCTTAACCAGGATTCACAGGTCTCATCATGGAGCTTCCCATCCGACGTTACAAGCGATATAAGGTCAATCTCAATGTCAGTCTCCGGCTGGTTTATTCTCACCTTGGCCGTATCGTTGGCCAATTTTCCTTTTACCACACGCAGGTTCTTTGGTGTTATCACCCTTCGAAATGGCAAGACATCCTTGTTTTATATATTGGAGTTTGTATTGATGTACATGATTTTGGCCTCAGCGGCATATGCGTTGGAGGCACGGGAGGGTAGGGTGTTTGACCAAGGATGGCAATTCTATGTAATCACCGTATCACTATTGATGGTGTTTTCGTTTCCGGGATTCGTCATTCGGTTTCTGCTCCCACGGACATTGCTTCGTCGC
>DATLWF010000495.1:0-3838 GCA_035576605.1 Blastocatellia bacterium
TAATGCTACGACGCAGATGCATATGCGGCGCTAGCTGACAATGGTATCGCCGGAGGCGAAGAGCGGGTGTCGTGCGATTTCTTCTCGCGCTCCCCGGAGGGCGTCAGTTACCGCCTCGTCGCCATGCGTGAGTCCTTGCAGCAACAAGAAATGAGTGGTTTTCAATCCGATGGACTGAAGCGCGTAACGTACATACGGGGTGAGGAAATCGCCTTGCCAAGCCCGATCGCCGCTATGAAAGCCACCGGAACCGACGATCACGAAGGAAGGGCGGTCGCGAATCAGACCGACCTTCCCCTCCGGCGTTACGGCGAAGGTGCGATGAACCCGCAGTACATAGTCAATCCAGAGCTTGAGCGCGGCCGGAACCGTGAAGTTATGCATCGGTGTATTGATGATGAGCGCATCCGTCATTTCAATCTCGCGAATGAGCTGCTCGGATACGTCGAACCGGCTGACATCAGGTTCACGTGACGTGATGGCTTTCGCATAGTCCTGTGTGATCGGCGGCAAAGGTGCCGAAACAAGATCGCGCTTCACCAGGGCGCTATGCATATTCTTGCCCAGCGAGCGAATCATCTCAACGGCGAGACCGTAGCCGTGGCTCATTTCTCCGTGCGGGCTGGCGTTCACGAAAAGAATTTTCATTGTTCGCCACCTGTTCCGTCGTGCGCGAGTGATTCCACGAAGTGCATACCTTTGGCCAGCAGGCCGTTGCGGAAGTAGAAACGTTGCGCGAGCGGCATGTGCAAGCCCGTGTCAAGCACAAAATGCGCGCAGCACGCTTGACGTGCAATCTCGCGAACCTTGTTGAGCAGATCCGCTCCGATGCCACTGCGTTGCAGTCGAGAAGTTACGACAAGGTCGTCGAGATAGATGAAGCGCCCATACAGTGTATTTGTTTGCGCGCGGTATCCGGCTAGACCGAGGATTGTCCCATCCGCGCCGCACACAGCGAGCAGACGATAGTTCTCTTCGTGCTGACGGCGCAATTGCTCACAGAAGGCTTTGGGGTCCGTCAGATGCGGCCGCAATTCCTTCATGACGTCGAAGGCGCGGATCCAATCATCGGGGGAATCAAGATGCTGGAACGTCGCGTTCGTGCCCATATCGTCCTCTCCTTGTTGCATCGCACGAATTGTATCCATTTAACGAAACACACTGTTGGGACAAGAAGCGATCGTCCGACCAGGTCATTCCGTATGGCTCGCGACTGGTCTGACGATCCCGATCGTTAGCGGCGGTCTTGAAAACATCGTTGACCGTCTTCGGCATTGCCGCTAGAAAGGGACTGTTCGTACCTCGCTTGATGAACGCGCATGCGCAGCCGCGCTAGCTGGTGTGGATAGGCCTTCGCGTCGCGCTTCGAGTAGCAGAATCGATGGCCGTGGTAGCCGACGTCCCAATCGACGGTGGCCCTCTTAGCGACAAGCGATGCTCCTGTACCGGATGTGGTCTGTGTCATCATCGCCTCATCAATGCTGCAGTGAAGATGCTCGTAGCCGGGACGGCCGGCTTGCAACAGTAGTTGCGTTGCCGCCCGGGCACCATGCTGACGGATCGCCGGACCACGAACGAGAAATTTGGCTGGCGCGGTAGATCCGGAGCTAGGCTCGCAATTCACGAAGTCCGGATATTCGCTGCCTGCTTGCCTTTCGGACCCACACCGATCTCGAAGGAAACTTTTTGATTCTCGCGGAGTGACTTGTATCCGGTCGATCGAATCTCGGAGAAATGTGCGAAAATGTCTTCGCTGCCATCATCGGGTTTGATGAAGCCAAAACCTTTTGCGTCATTGAACCACTTTACAGTACCTGTAGCCATTTGCTTTTCCTTTTGAGTTCGGTTATCGAGATAGCGCGTTTGAATATAGGGGAGGGCTGCTGACCGATAAAGCGGGCGCCAACTATAACGATAGAAGTGTATTGGCACATGTCGATCGAACAGCGAAAGTCTTGTGCTCGCTCAATATGCAGCGAGCACCGTACGATTCTATTGAGCGTCCAGCCAATACTCAACGCACCTCTGGTATTCATGTATAGACTCACGTATAAGGTTGCACACTCCGGGCCCATCGCGATGCGTATTCCATCGCACCGATGGTAGACGTATAGGGCCGGGTCAACCAGAATCGCTTTCACTCCTGCCTGGAAGTACTTTGCCGGCGAGCAGTTGGCGGTATTTCGCGTAGAGCGGACCCGAGAGCCCTGTGGGCTAAACAGCGTGCGTTTGCCGAAGCAGGTGCCCGGCATTGCTCGCCTAAGTGGAGCGCAAGCTTGCGACAAGCGCCGCATCTGGCTCTTATGTCTGCCGCGTCACGCGGGGCTGACAGGGTGTATTTAGGTATTAAACGTTTATACCTTTGGAACGTTGAATAGTGCTCCGATGTCGCGTTCAATTGAAACCTAGTAGGCTTGGGACTATTGAGCCCGTCTAGATCCGGAGCTAGGCTCGCAATTCACGAAGTCCGGATATTCGCTGCCTGCTTGCCTTTCGGACCCACACCGATCTCGAAAATGTTACAAGTGATATGAGGTAAATATTAATGTCAGTTTCCGGCTGGTTTATTCTCACCTTGGCTGTATCGTTGGCCAATTTTCCTTTCACCACAGGCAGGTTATTTGGTGTTATCACTCCCCGACATGGCAAAACATCCTGGGCTTACATAGTGGAGTTTGTAATGACCTACATGATTTTGGCCTCTGTGGCGTATGCATTAGAGGCGCGGGAGGGTAGGGTGTTCGACCAAGGCTGGCAATTCTACGTAATCACCGTATCGTTGCTGATGGTGTTTTCATTTCCGGGATTCGTCTTTCGCTTTCTGCTTCCCCGGACATTGCTTCGCCGATGATGTCGTTGAGCGCCGGTCGTTGATAGGTCATGTTCCAGCCGGACTTGTTGCCCGGCTGGTTGGAGACCTCAAGACCTTAGCTTGTTTGAGCGCGTTTCGAGTCCAGTGCCATGTGTACCGCGTCGCGCGTGCTTGCGAACTCCCTCTCGAAGTCAAGCGTACGTCGAGCCGTCGACATTGCCATCAAGACTTCTGCGCCCCCTTCGTTTGAACTCTTGATCCAAAACCAGAGACGTCGCTCGCGCACATAGAACATCGAGAATATGCCGATCACGAGCAAAAGGCTACCGATATATACCATGGTCTTGCCCGGTGCCCGAGTCAACTGGAATGCCGACGCCTGAACCTGCGTGAACGAGTCAAGCTGGAGGAAGATCGGCGCCCCGTAGTAGAAGCTGTCTGACAGTGCATCGACCGAAGCTCGAATAAAGGAAATATGTGACGGATCCTGTTTCATCTCAGTCTCGCCATGCTTAATGCGAGACAGCTGCCACAGGTCCCACATAACACCGTTGAGCGTGCGTAGGAGGGTCATCGCCGCCTTCTCCTGTTGCACTGCGGGCGTGGAGTGGTCGATCAAACCGGCAATCGCCATGAAGCCGCCCGCTGATGCCGCGACTGTCGTTGGGCCCATAGTTCGCTCGACGCCAGCGAAGTGGTCTAGCAGCCGAGATACGTCGGATGCAGCAACTTTCTGAGCTTCAGTATCGGCACCCGAGTACGAACGCTGTACGAATCGAGATACGGCCTGGCTTCGCATGCTCGGAGACTGCAAGGCGGCTCGAAGATTCATCCAGTCCCTTACTGAATTGTGATCGTCTGCGGGAATCCGGAGAAAGCGGAATGAATCGTTGATCCCCAACCTTACTCCGGTCATAAACATCTGCTGGCCGGAGATATTTACTGGAAGCATAAAGGTTTGATATTCGTGGGCCTGCCCGTTGATATCGCGAACCTTGTACTGCATCGAGGGCCCTAGATTTCGTA
>DATLWF010000496.1:0-6333 GCA_035576605.1 Blastocatellia bacterium
TCACGAGTTGATCCCGGGGCACCATCTGCAGGGCTTCATGGCAGCTCGCTACCGGCCGTATCGGCAGCTCTTCACCACGCCGTTCTGGGGCGAAGGCGGCGCGCTCTACTGGGAGATGCTGCTCTGGGACATGAATTTCGCGAAGTCGCCCGAGAACCGGATCGGCATGCTCTTCTGGCGAATGCATCGCTCAGCGCGAATCATCTTCTCACTCAGCTTTCATCTCGAAAAGATGACGCCGCAGGAATGCATCGATCTCCTGGTCAAGAAGGTCGGCCACGAAGTCGACAACGCGACTGCTGAAGTGCGGCGCTCTTTTGCGGGTGCTTACGGCCCGCTGTATCAATGCGCGTACCTGCTCGGCGGGTTGCAGGTTCGCGGGCTTCATCACGAGCTTGTTGACTCGGGGAAGATGACTAACCGGGCGTTTCACGACGCGGTGTTGAAAGAGAATCGCATCCCGATTGAAATGGTGCGAGCAAGCCTGACGAAGCAGAAGCTGACGCGCGACTTTGTTTCAAATTGGAAGTTTTACTGAAATATAGGACCTATAGGACTTATAGGACCTATATTCTCTTATTCATCATGACCTGGACTCCCCCATCCGACTGGACTCGAATCACCACCATCGACGCGCACGCCGCCGGTGAACCCCTTCGAGTGATCACCGGTGGGCTCCCGGCAATTCCCGGCGACACGATTCTCGCGAAGCGCCGCTACGCTCGAGAACACCTCGACCACATTCGCCGAGCTTTGATGTTCGAGCCTCGCGGCCACGCAGATATGTACGGTTGCATGTTGACCGAGCCCGTCACGCCCGACGGCGACCTCGGGGTGCTGTTCATGCACAACGAAGGCTACAGCACGATGTGCGGCCACGGCGTCATCGCGCTGGTGACTGTGTTGCTTGAAACCGGGATGCTTGAACCGCATCAGGTGATTCGCCTCGACACACCGGCCGGGCGGGTGACTGCGCGAGCTAACTTCGACGGGCAGCGCGTGCGCAGCGTGGCTTTCGAGAACGTCCCATCGTTCGCTTACATGCTCAACCAGTCAGTCGGGGTTCCCGGCATAGGCGAGGTCCGGTTCGACGTCGGCTTCGGCGGCGCGTTCTACGCTTACTGCAAAGCTGAAGACCTCGGCGTGCGAGTTGTTCCTGAAGAATTTCGCAGGCTGATCGAGATCGGCATTGCAGTGAAGCGCGCGGTGATGGACTCGCTTGAGATCAGGCATCCATTCGAGGAGGACCTCGGCTTTTTGTACGGGACGATTATCGACAGCAAGCCTCACGGTGAGGGCGCCAACAGCCGCAACGTATGCATCTTCGCAGAAGGCGAGGTCGATCGTTCGCCAACAGGCACCGGTGTCAGCGGCCGCGTGGCGCTCGAACACGCGAAAGGAAGTTTGGGCGTCGGAGAGCCGTTTGTGATAGAGAGCTTAATTGGTACTCGGTTTACCGGGCGAGTCGTTCGCGAGACAACGTTCGGCGAGTATGCTGCGGTGATTCCAGAGGTCGAAGGCAGCGCTTACGTCACTGGACGGCACGAGTTTTTGGTCCCACCGGATGATCCATTGAAGGATGGATTCATCCTGCGCTAGACGCCTATCCTGAATATAAACAAGTTTGGCTGTTGCATGTTGGCGGATGTGATTGATATTATACAGGCTCCGTGCTAACCGTCAGACAACTCCGCGAAATAGCTAGAGAACGAATCAAAGATGCCGAGGCCCTGTTCGGCGCTGGACGGTTCGAAGGCGCAATGTACATCTGTGGGTATGCGGTTGAGATGGCATTGAAAGCCAGGATCTGCGGGACGTTGCGCTGGCCTGACTTTCCTCAAACCGATTCAGAGTTTGGAGGGCAAAATCGAAAATACTCACCGTTCAAGACACACCTGCTTAACTTGCTGCTGAGCTATTCAGGCCGAGAAGACCAGATTAGGAATCGGTTTACACAGGAATGGTCTCTGGTGGGCTCGTGGGACCCTCAATCACGATATAACCCACCCGTTAAGGCGACCAGGGCCAACAGAGCAAAGGATAAAGCAGCATTGAAAGCAAAGGCTCGACAAGTGATCGATTCTGCTACGATACTTCTGAGGAAGATATGAAAGAGTTCATCAAGAAACTTATTCGCGTGGAGACTGCCGTGGCTCTAGAGAAAGGACCCTTTGATCTATTTGGGCTTTTCTCGACTGATGAAGAAGCGGACGATCGGTGGGACCTGGTTATTTCAGCCACTTGGATCGGCGTAGAGTACCTGCAAGCTTTGCGGTACTTAATTAAGCACTTGCGTTCGTACCTCACGGCAGCGGAGTTCTCGATGATTTCGAAGATCCCTCCTTTGGACGTATACGACCCGAGAGTAATAGAGATGCAGAAGATGCTGACTACTGAGCACAAGGTCAAAGAACTCAGCAATTATCGGTTCAACGGATTCATGGTAGAGAAGATGTATATAATAACTTGCAAACCACAGATCGACGAACGCCTGATGCGTTTGATGTGGAAGATCATCCTCAAAATGGGCCTGCCAGGAGCGAAGATTGAGAGCAAAGCAGTTCTTGCACAGCTGGAGAAAAGAGGAGAGGTGGTTCGGGACTACGCCATGGACCGAGTGTTTGAGTACTTGCTCAGTGCCGGATGTATTACCGGAGCGCAGTCCGTTGATTGGGACGCCGTAAGAAAACACGGAGGGATGGTTATTGGTTGGGTTAACGATAACCGCCGCATCCCCGAGTCCATTCCAATGTCCGCGTGAGTGGTTGACGGCAAACCGTTTGTTATCCCGCTCCGTCGGCGCGTGCACGAGATTTCAACCACCTTCACGCCATCTTATGCAAAGGTCCTGCGCGGCCTCTGCCCACGTAGGAAACTGAAAGACAAATCCCGCATCAAGCAGCCTGGCCGGGACAACTCGCCGGCTCTTCAGGATCAGTTCAGTTTCGGTTCGCAGAAGAAACGCTCCGATCTCCAACATCCAGTCTGTCGCTGGGAGACCGAAACGGATACCCCACGCGGCTCTCAAAGCCTGCATAAACTCGGAGTTGGGCAGCGGGTTTGGCGCGGCGAGATTGATGGGCCCTTCGATTTCATCATAGTCTATCAGCCAGAAAATGCTCCGTATAAAATCCTGATCGTGTATCCACGACACATACTGCCGGCCGTCTCCCGCCCGCCCGCCAAGTCCGAATCGCACGAGTGTCAGCAGCATATCGAACGCGCCGCCCCGATCCGGACTCATGACGATCGCCGAGCGCAGCAGTACCTTGCGCGTATGAGGCGTCAGCGCCTCGTTCAATGCCCGTTCCCAGGAGGTGACCACTTCGATGCTGAAGTTCCACGTGTCTGGCGCGTGCGGCTCCGAACCACCAATGACTCCGGTTGCTTCATCATTTGGCTCGTCATATCGGTGACTGTAGATTGTAGCGGTGCTTGCTTGAAGCCATACACGCGGCGGGTTGGATGCGTGCCCAATCGCATCGCCGACGACTCGTGTGGACTTCACGCGAGACTCGGTGATCAGCTTGCGATTCTCGGCGTTGTAGCGACAGTTGACACTTCGTCCGGCAAGATTAATGACAACGTCGGCGCCTTCCAGTTCGGCTGCCCAGTCTCCGAGCCCCTCGGCGTCCCATTTCACAACACGCCACAACCTGGTTTGCGGGCTTCGGCTGAAAACGATCACTTCATCGCCGCGTGCATGGAACGCGCGCGCGAGGACTGTTCCGACCTGCCCTGTTCCGCCTGGGATTACTATTCTCATTTGCCCGGACCGCAAACTCGCACGACCAGTCACCGACGTGCGCCAGCGCATATTCGGACGGACAATCGCATTTCGAAAATCAACAGGCTAGCCGCTACCTTGATCGCGTTGGCTTCTTCACTTCTGAGATCTTCTTGTCGAGCCAATGGTACTTCACCTGCTTTGGTATGCTCGGACAACAAAGCGGATCGTTCTTGGCGAATACATCCACATCGACGAGGATAATGCCATCCTTCACTGAGGACAGCTTTTTTGCGATACCTGGCAGATCTAACGACGCAGCCGGTTTGTATCCAGCGGCGGTCTTAGAGAAGACGGTTAGTGTGCTGCTCGAGTATGTCGGACCCAGCCGCACCCACAACAAAACAATCTCCGACAATCCGTCGGCATTGAGATCGGAAATCGCACTGCCGAGGGAGTCGGTATCCTCTTGCTCAGACTTTTGCGCCGACAGGAAACTCTTGATCGCCGCATCAACTTCCTTCTGGTAGAACCGACCGGCGGCGTGACTGGCGATGGGCAGACCAAACAACACAATTAGAAGAAAAACCAAACGACTACCTGCCATAAGAACACCTCCTACTTTGAATTTAAGAAATCCTCTGATAACAGCCTGTCCAGCGTACTGACGATTCGATCAGAATCGGCTCGCGAAAACACCATGGGCGGCTTGATCTTGAGCACGTTGTGCAGCGGGCCATCGGTGCTGGTCAGAATACCACAGTCCTTCATCCCTTCAACGATGTATGAACCTTGTCGAGCAGCCGGAGCGAGGGTTTTCCGATCGAGCACGAACTCGACTCCGATGAACAAGCCCAACCCTCTCACGTCGCCGATGATTGAATGTTTGTTCTTCAATCCTTCAAGCCCGGCTTTCAAATCAGCGCCGACCTTCAACGCGTTCTCTTGCAAGCTCTCTTCTTCGATCACATCCAACACCGCCAGACCGACTGCGCAGGCAACCGGGTTGCCGCCGACGGTGTTGAAGTACTCCATCCCGTTGTCGAACGAAGCCGCGATCTCGGGCGTGGTGATGACGGCCGCGAGCGGGTGACCGTTGCCGATGGGTTTGCCGATGGTCACGATGTCGGGGACCACGCCTTGCGTTTCAAAAGCCCAGAAGTGCGAACCGACTCGGCCCAACCCGGTTTGCACTTCGTCGGCGATGCACACGCCGCCGGCTTTCCTCACGTGGCGGTAAGCTTCTCTCAGATAGCCGTCCGGCAGGATGATCTGCCCGCCGCAGCCGAGTGCTGACTCGCAGATGAAAGCCGACAAGCGCTTCCCACTCCGCTCAATCTGTTTGAGCGCGTCGCGGACGTGTTGCGCGTATTTCTCGCCGGCTTGGCGATCACCGGCTTTGTATGGGCCTCGATACACGTCCGGCATGGTGACTTTGTGAACGTGAGAAGGCGCGCCCAGGCCGCCGGGACCGTCAAACTTGTAAGGGCTTATGTCGATCAACGAACTCGTGTTCCCGTGATAAGCCCCGTCGACGCAAATGATGTCGGTCCCTTTTGTGTGAGCCCGCGCAAGTCGCAACGCAAGCTCGTTCGCTTCGCTTCCGGAACAAACGAAGAAACACACGCTCAGCGGCTCGGGCATCGTCGCGCACAAACGCTCCGCAAAGCGCGCGATGTTTTCATGAAGGTATCGAGTGTTTGTGTTAAGCACGGCCATCTGTTCCTGGGCGGCCTTCACAACACGCGGATGACAGTGCCCAACGTGAGCCACGTTGTTGACAGTGTCCAGATAGGCGCGGCCTTCGTCGTTGTAGAGGTACTGCTTCCATCCCTTCACAATGTTCAGCGGCTTTCGATAAGCGATGCTCAACGAGGGACCGATGTGCTGCCGGCGCAGGTCAAGGATCTGATCAGAATGCAAGGTCGGGGCAGGGAAGCGGTCTTCGGGGATTCCAAGAATCAGATTCGGGTCGGGACAGATGCTCAACCAGACTTCGCGTTGGCCTGCGGAAGCGACACCAGGAAAGTCGCCGTGTTTGCCGAGCATGTCGCAGATGACCTGAAAGTGAAGATGCGGCGGCCAGCCTCCGTTCGCCGGAGGCGCGCCGATCCTGGCGATGCGATCGCCTCGCTTGATCGGCATGCCCGGATGGATACCTTCCAATGAGTCTTCACTCAAGTGACCATATAGAGTGAAGAACTTCACACGGCCTTCGTCAGCCTCGTGCTGAACGATAATCGCCGGACCGTAATCGAGCGGCGCTGCGTTGTTTGCGAAACTGTGAATCACTCCGTCGATGGGCGCGAAGACCGGCGAACCGGCCTTCATAAATAAGTCGATGCCGATGTGAATCGTCCTGCGTTCGCCGTCGTTCGACTTGAACACGTCGCTGGTGTAGAGCAGGCGAGGTTCGTTGTAGCGGCCAATTCCTACGCGAGCCCCGGCGTCTTTCATGCGCGAGAATATCTTTGCGGTGAACGCCTCGGTGTCAGCGAGCTCCTCGGGATCGCTGAATTCCGGACTTCCGACGCTGAGATCGAAGAAGATGCTCATGGCCGCGCCTTGCGTGTTCGTAGTTCGGCCTTCAGGCGGAAGTTCGTCGT
>DATLWF010000497.1:0-15506 GCA_035576605.1 Blastocatellia bacterium
ACATACTACTGGGCAGCGTTTGCGCTTCAGGGCGAATGGAGGAAGGAGCGAGCCGTTCCGGACAGTGCCGGGAGACCATCGCGCTTACTTGCGCTTCCACTTCGTTCCCTGCGGCGTGTCTTCGAGAATAATCCCTCGCCCGGCAAGTTCTTTTCTTATTGCATCGGCGAGGTCGAAGTCTCGGTTCCGACGAGCGGAGTTTCGATCTTCGATCTTCGATTCAATCTCTGGATCGAGCAACTGCTCTTGCTCTTCACCCAGCACTCCGAACACCGAGTCCATCCGCGCGAGCAAATCGAGCACAGCCGGACGATCGTCAAAGCCGAACTGGCCAGCGTCCATCGCGGTGTTTAGATCGCGGCGTAATTCGAACACCGCACCAAGCGCCTTCGACGTGTTCAAGTCGTCATTCATTCCCGCTTCGAAGCCCTCCCGCGCGCGGGCGATGAGCTCCTGCACTCGCGGCTGCGAACCGGCCGTCCCCTCGAAACCGGCAACCCTGCGGCGAAAGTTGCGAAGCCCTTCAAGCGCAGTCTCCGCGCCGCGCAATCCGTCGAGCATGAAGTTCAACTGGGTGCTGTAGGGCACGGACAGCAAAAGGTACCGAATTGCAGCCGCCGCATGACCTTTCTCGATCAGCTGGCGAACCGTGTAGTAATTCCCTTTCTTCTTCGACATCTTCTCGCCTTCGACGAGCAGGAACTCGGTGTGAACCCAGAAACGGACGAACGGCTTTCCGGTAGCGCCTTCCGATTGCGCGATCTCGTTTTCGTGATGCGGGAAGATCAGGTCAACACCGCCGCAGTGGATGTCGAAGGACTCGCCGAGGTACTCCATCGACATAGCTGAGCACTCGAGGTGCCAGCCGGGACGGCCTTCGCCAAACGGAGACGGCCACCGCGGCTCGCCTTCCTCCTTCGCCGCTTTCCACAAAACGAAGTCGCGAGCGTCAGCCTTCTCGTATTCGTCGACATCGACGCGCGCGCCTGCAAGGTTGCCCTCAAGCTTGAGCCCCGAGAGCCTGCCGTAGCCGGGAAACGACGAGATGCTGAAGTATAACGAGCCTTCGCTCTCGTATGTATGACCGTTGTCAGTCAGACGATTCATAATCTCGATCATCTGAGGAAGGTGTTTCGTGGCATATGGCATGATCTCAGGGCGCTGGATATTCAACGCATCGCAGTCCTTCAGAAACTCCTGGGTGTAGAACTCGGTGAACTCTTCAAGGCTCTTGCCCGACGCGAGCATGCCGCGAATGATCTTGTCTTCGATGTCGGTGATGTTCATGATGTGCTGCACTTGATAGCCGAGATACTTCAAGTAGCGGCGCAACACATCGACCGAGACGAAGGTCCTGAAGTTCCCGATGTGACCGTAGTCATATACGGTCGGCCCGCACGCGTACATCCGCACGGTGTTGCCTTCTAAAGGCTTGAACTCTTCCTGGGTGCGGGTGAGCGTGTTCCTTAGTTTGAGCATGTCTTCGCGCGACCCCTGAGGCGCCAATACTAGCTTCAAATCAATGGCGAATCGTAGCGACCGTTAGATAACGTTGTCAACAAACGCATCTTTTTCACGGCGCCGCTTTAACAACGCCATATACTTGTAAGGCGGCCCTCTGTGTGGCCGACCCTCATTCAGCAGACGCTGTTTTGATTTGTCGCGGCCGCGGCGGCCCGCACCACAAAGCTACAATTGAAACGACTCGTTACAACTGAAGCGACTTCGTTTCAAGAAACTCCTCCAGTCCATACTTGCCCATCTCGCGGCCGTTGCCCGATTGCTTGTACCCCCCGAATGGAGCCAATGCGTTGAACTTCCCGCCGTTGATGTCCACCTGCCCCGTGCGCAGCCGTCGAGCTACCTGCTTGGCTCGCTCGACGTTCGCAGACCACACGCCGCCCGCCAATCCGTATACAGTATCGTTCGCGATTCGAACCGCGTCGTCATCGTCTTCATACGGAATGATTGACAACACCGGCCCGAAGATCTCTTCGCGAGCGATGGTCATATCGTTGCGCACGTTAGCGAATACCGTCGGCCGCACGAAGTAACCTTTGTCCAGGCCCTCGGGTGCGCCGGCGCCGCCGGTGACCAGAGTCGCGCCTTCGTCGATTCCCTTCCCGATATAGTTGCGAACTCGATCGCGTTGGACTTCCGAAACGAGCGGGCCGAGCTTGGCTTTGCCTTCTCGTGGATCCCCAACCGTGAAGCTCTCAGCTGCCTCTTTTGCTATTTGAACCGCTTCGTCGTGACGTTCCTTCGGCACAAGCATTCGGGTATGCGCCGAACAAGTCTGACCCGAGTTGAAATAGCAATTACTCACGCCGCTTCGAACCGCTTTCTCGAGATCCGCATCGTCAAGAATGATGTTGGCTGACTTCCCGCCAAGCTCGAGAGCGACCCGCTTGATGGTCTGGGCGGCGAGTTCGCTCACGCGCTTCCCTGCCCTGGTCGAGCCGGTGAACGAAATCATGTCGACGTCAGGGTGCGACGCGAGCGCTTCGCCGACGACCGGCCCCAGGCCGGTGACAAGGTTGAACACGCCGGCAGGCAGCCCCGCGTCGTCAACGATTTCCGCGAGGATGAATGCCGTGAGCGGCGCGACTTCGCTTGGCTTCAACACTACGGTGCAACCGGCGGCAAGCGCGGGCGCGACTTTGGCGACGACTTGATGAAGCGGAAAATTCCACGGCGTTATACATCCGATGACGCCAACCGGTTCTTTCACCACAAGCGAATTGCCGATCTGTTCCTCAAACGAGTAGTCCGCGAGCAGCTTCGCATACGAGCCCATTACCATCGCGGGCATTCCGGCTTGAACCATCGTCGCCAGCGGAAGCGGCATCCCGACTTCGCTTGCGATGATTGCGGCTATCTCGTTCTGACGGGCCGCCAAGCCAGCCGCGATCTTCTGGAGGAAGCCCGCGCGCTCGGCCGCCGAATTTGCCGCCCATGAATCAAACGCCCTGCGTGCGGCTGAAACAGCGCGATTGATGTCTTCGGCGGTGCCTTCTGGAACGCGCCCCATCACTTCCTCGGTAGTCGAGTTGATCACATCGAGCATTCCCCTGCCGGTCGGCTCGACCCATTCGCCGTTCGCGTAGAGTTTCTCACGAACGCTCACTTCCGGTTGTCGTGTGGCTGTCATTGCTGGTCTCCTTGAATAAATATTTCAGTGTTGTGTTGCAGGCACTCACATTCTAGCGGCTGCCGATCAGACGCGCCAAAAGAATTGGGCCATGCGATCTGATCGACCGCGCGGCCCTCATTCCTTCAAACCGAAGTTCCAGACAGGCGGGTTCCCTGACGAGTAGAGAGAGAGAGAGAGAGAGAAAGAAACCTCACATCCTTGGCCCTACGTGTGTGGCTATGTTGACTGAAAAAAAGAGAGGGGACGCAGCGCGGTTGCCTTCCTGGGTTTAGACCTAGCCGCGAGGCGTACCCTCCCTAGCCGTCAAAGGAGGAAAGAAATCGCGCCCGGACCAATCGGCCCCGTCAGCGCTCTCGACAATGCCCGTTTCTACCACCGTCCCTGAACAATGCAACGAAACCCGCGGGGTGTTATTTTCACCCTTAGATCGCCGAGCCGCCCACCCGGTGCGATACAAGCACGGCAGGCAGAGGCGCTCCAAAACAGCATTGTTCCGGTCAGTGTTTATACTCGAATAAGTCCTGACTATTTTTGGCCAACGACATCCTAGACGAATCGCTCGCGGATGTCAATAAATATTTTCAGTGATCAATGAAAATGTTTATCCGCTGTTTTTTCTGGAAGGCGGGGGTGCCGGAGGCGTCAATACATTGACAAGGTATCGCTCAAAGAGACGGACGACTGAGGATGATACGCTACATTTTCTCAGAGCGGATGTAGCGGTATGTGAGAGGTGAGTAAAGTTCTAAGTTCCGGGCTGAGATCTGAGTTTTGCACACTGAATGCCTCGATCAATGACTTTGATCTGAAAGGCATCAAGGTATTGCCCGGTCGCTTCCAAGCGTTTTCCTCAGTCACTCCACCAAAACGGTAAACTCTACACTAAGCATCGGAGCGAGGCAGGCAGGAGTTGTCTTGTGACAAGGAAGCTCGCCGATCGCGGAAAGCTTCGTATTCCCGGAGCGTAGCGCTTCAAACACCCCCTGCGATCCGGGAATCTCAACATCAGTCACCTTCCTCAAAATTGTCTCGTCAAGCACCGTGGGACTGAATTCGTAACCCGCGTTCTGCAAGAACAACAGGAATCTGTCACCGACCCGCAGGTTAATAGGCTTGCCCGCGTTGTCGAGGGTTATGACATCTCCTTTGAAGAAGGGAAACTTGTCCGTCAGGCCGTTTGCACTCTGGACTTGAAGACTCACCGCAGCGTTGTCCGCGATGTTGCTGCCGGCCTTCTTCGCGATCAGCATCGTTGATGGACTGTCCTCGTCGTTTCTGGTCTTTTGCGGTTCGCCGTTGACCAGTATCAACGCGCCTTGCATAAAGTTCTCACCGGTCAAGATCAACTTCTTCCCCTTCACCCGGGCAGTAAAGATCTTCGGCGCGCCGTCATGTTGAATGGTTGATGCGTGTGCCTTTGAAACGCCGGCGTTGGAACCAAAGCTTATCGCCAGCAAGACAGTACCGATAATTGACCATGCTCGTAATCTCATAAGCTTGAGCCTCCCCAAGTCCCACTGAGATTATGACACAGGTGTGCCGCAACTCGCGCAGAATTTTGCTCCGGGCTGGACAGGCGCGTGGCAATTCTTACACGGTTGAGGCACAAAAGACGTTCCGCAAGTTGCGCAGAATTTGGAGCCGGCTTGCACTTGTGCGTGGCAGGAGGGGCATTCCACGGAAGATTGTTCGGGAGCCTGTTGCGTGGCTCCGCAGTTCGAGCAGAACTTTGCGCCGACTGGATTCTGCGTTCCGCATTTCGCACACGCTACTGTCTGAGTCTGGGAGGTTCCCGATCCTTGAGCGTGCGCGCCGCCGACTGCTCCGGCCATCACCTGTCCGAAGCCCAGGCCGAGTCCGAGTCCCATTCCCTGCCCCGCAGCACCGCCTTCCTGCTTGGCTGCGTCGGAAATCGACTGCGCGGCTTTGAACTGCATGTAGGCGTTCATGTCACCGATCGCCCCCATCCCCGAGCGCTCGTCGATCATCTTCTGAACTTCTTCGGGAGGAGTGATCGCGGAGATGATCAAGTCGACAAGCTCGAGCCCTTGCTTCGAGAAGTCATCGGCCACGCGCGCTTTCACGCCGGCGGCAAGCTCATCGTAGTAAGCGGGAAGATCGAAGATGGTCTTGAGGTTTTCACCGAGCAGGTCGTTGAGCCGGGCTACGACAATGTCGCGCAGGAAGGAACCGATCGCTTCGGTGGATACGATTCCGCGAGTGCCCACGATCGAGCCGGCGAACAATTGCGGATCGGCTATTCGCATCGAGTACTTGCCGAAGGCCCGCAGCCGCACCATGCGAAGCTCGGTGTCTCGAAATGCGATGGGTTCCTTGGTCCCCCATTTCAAATCTTGGAAGGTGTGCCGCGCTATGAACAGGACGCTTGCCTGGAACGGCGACGTCCCGCCGAACGGGATCGATAGCAAGCGGGTCAGCAGAGGAATGTTGTTGGTCGTGAGCGTGTGCCGTCCGGGACCGAAAGTATCGAGTGCCTTCCCGTCGCGGAAGAAGACCGCCGACTGGTTCTCCTGAACTATGAGTTGCGCGCCCATCTTGATGTCCGAGGAGCCACCTTCGGGAATACGATGAACCAACTCCGTTCCGGTCTGATCGAAATACTGCAACACTTCAATTGCCATTCTATTTCCCCTTCGCGCTCGGTTTCGCGCTTGGCTCCGCGGTTGCGAGCTTTATGTTCCCGTTCGTGGTCGCAAGCTTGAGCCGCTCTCCGCCTTGTCCTATTTCGCCTTTTGCTTTCTGGCCAACGATTCCCTTTTCGACCTGGACGCCAAACGTTTCATCGATATTGATGGTGCCGTGGACCGTAGATGCTTCAAGATCGGCCTCAAACCCGGGCGCAACCGTGAGTTCAATGCTGCCGTTAGTGCTCTCAAACTCCATGCTGCGGTCGCTTGGTTCCAGCAGAGCTGCCTTGATACTGCCGTTTGTAGTGCGAATCTTAGACGCGCCGATAACGTTCGCCAGCTCGATGGCTCCATTCGTGCCGTCGATAAGGATCTCGGCGGTCACATCAGAAATCTTGATTACGCCGTTGCTCGATGAAAGCTCGACGCGGCCGAGCTTGCGCGGCAGCCGCACTTCAAATCGTATGTCCTGATTTCCGCGAGTCTGCGCTGTTCTTATCGAAAGGTTTCCTCCGCTCTCGGTAAAGAACACCTGGGCGCCGCGGTCGGATGCGCCGCGCTTGATCACCTTCACTTCTGCCTTCGGCTCGTCCGAGCCGATGACGGTGATGTTTCCGTTGACGTTCTTGAGAGAGAGCTTGGAGCCGTCGCCCAACGCGAAAGTCCTCGCGAGAACGGTGTCGTTTCCCAGGTTCGTAACCGTCTCCGCACTAGTCTCGTCAAACGATTTCTCGCCCTGTCTGGCAGTTTGTGGAGGCGGCGTGCCTCCGAAGTCGCCGCCTCTGCCGCGACCGAAGCGCGCCATCATCATCACTGCGATCACCACCAGCACAAACAACCCCATTCCGATAAACGCGAGGATCCAGCCCAACGGCGAGCGGGACCGCGGAGGGGAATAGGGCGGAACAACCGAGGGGTAAGGCGGCGGCACGGTCGGCCGATAGCTGGCCGAAGGATCATAAACTGGAGTTGTCTCAGGCCTCGATGTTGGCGCAGTGCTGGCGCCGCTGCGGGCCCCCCAGCCTTCAGGTTGGGGCGGCATCATCCGAGTGGGGACTTGCTCTTCGGATAATTGCTCGGTAGGCGCGCCGCACGAGCGACAGAATCGCTGCGCGGTGAACAACTCTAATCCACAGTTTTTACAGTTTGCCATCGGCTTTTAAAAACCCGTTCCGGGTTTCTGGTTCGCGGTTCGTGGTTAGTTACAAAACCGGGCAGTTTAGCGAACCCAAAAAAGAACACGGAACCACGAACTCGGAACCCGGAACTAACTGAACAAGGGCTGGCCCGGCGGCTGTCCTTCCGCGAAGTTGTTGATCGCCTTGTATCGCTCATCAAAAGCGTGATCGGTCTGATCGATCTCGGCGGTCACTTCCGCGCACGAAGCCTTTAACCCATCCGATGTCGCAGCTTGACTCTTCAACTCTGATAGCTTCGCCTCGATCTTGTCAACGTGCTCGACAAGAGCCAGATCAAACTGGTAAATCGAGTCTAACTGCGACTGTTCGATCTTCACCACATCGAAGAAGCCCGCATAGCCGTAGCTTGCGAACCTCACGCGATTCTCGAGATGATCGAGCTTCTTGATCGCCGCCTCAACTGGTCCGACTTCAAACAACCGACCGGCGTTTGTCAGTTCGCGCATCAGGTCAGTCAGCGGCGACTTGAGTCCGCGCATCCGGTCCGCCAGATGCTCGCGGTGAAGTTTATCGACATCTCGACGGCGTTCGCGGTCGACATAACCGCTGTAGCCTGGGATCTTGCTGCTCAACCGCTCGATCCAATTACGCCCGTCTGGTGTGTTGCTGCTCATTGAATCCCCCCGAGTATTGTCAGAACGGCTCACTCTGACGATGCAATTCAAATCAGGCTGACAACAGGTTAACGATTTCGGCGCCGCCTCCAGTTTCAGAAATCGTGGCGCAACATAGACTTTAGTCTGGGTGGCTCGTTTGACTAGATCTGCTCACCCATCAAGGTACACAGACGAGAGTCTACGTTACTTCGCGACTATGCAGGCGCGCTCTGCGTCTCTGCATTCCGCGAGAGCATTTTCAAGTACTCATCGTAAGCCTGGCGATCTGCTGCAGCCATGTCTCGTATGTAAAGCCCGACGACCCAAAACAGTCCTTCCGCTTCAGGCCGGTACCACGCCGCAAACCCGGTGAACCTGATTGTCGCATTTGGCAAATCCACCTCGACGTCGAGCTTGTTCTTGAACGCGACGGTATGGTCGCGAATTATATGGAGTTCGCCGGTCTCGATGGTTCCGGTCTGTATGCGCATGCCCTGCTTGCCAAAATCAAGCGCGAGTCCGTCAATTTTGCGCGAACGATGCCCCTCGTCGCTCTGATCGATTATCGTCACCCGCAACGGGACCGGTTTGGGCGGCGGCGGAATCTGCCGTTGACCGTGACCCTGCTGAAGCTCATCGGTATTCTGAACGGAACGAATGAGCTTCAGTCCGTCGAAGCTGCAGAAGCTGTTTTGGTCGGGAAAAAACCGGCGACAGGTTGGGCATTCTTTCATGGCATCCTCCTCCAGCGCACCGCCCGATTATACAGTTGTGTGTCTTGAATTGTCAGTAGTGAGTTGTCAGTAGGGGAATTGACAGATCCAGTCACGCGGTCGGATGGTTTGATCACTTCATTGAACGCATCGTAGAATGAACCCCGATCTTCGACCAGCAGAATCTGGAGCGTCTGATGTCAGTGCGCGAGTTAAGTCGTCCGGCGATTGCTTTTCGGCTGGGGTTATTGATGACGCTTCTGCTTGGGACGCCCGGCAGAGCCCACGCCGAGCGATTGCCGATCAAGACCTACACGACTACGGATGGACTGGCGGGCGATGGCGTCAATCGCATCGTGCGAGACTCCCGGGGTTTCCTCTGGTTCTGCACTTCCGAAGGCATATCGCGTTTCGATGGCTACAAGTTTACAAACTACGGCGTCGATCAGGGCTTACCTGACCGTCAGGTCAATGATTTCTTAGAGACCCGCAGCGGTGTCTACTGGGTAGCGACTCCCAGCGGCCTGTGCCGATTCAATCCAAGTGCCTTGAGCCAATCAAGGCACACTGATGCTGCTCGCTCAGAGCCAAGATTTGTCATCTATCATTTGGTTGATGACGAAAAATCAGATAGCGGGCTACCCAACTATCAAAGACCGCGAGCCGTTTATAAGATCTGCGAAGATCGCGAGGGCGCTCTTTGGTGTGGCGCAGAGTCGAGTGTCTATCGCGGCAATTTAGAAAATGGCCAATGGGTGTTTACTCCCGTAGACCTCGGCCCGACGACCAGCGTTGGCCGTGTGAATGCATTCTCGATTCTTGCAGACCGGCGCGGCGCGATATGGGTTCTAACAGGAAGTGGGCTCTACAGACGCCGGCCGGATGGAATGGTAGAGCGATACACCGCGCTGGAGGGATTGCCCCTGTTAGGCAATTCAACACTCTTCGAAGACCGCGACGGGAATATTTGGCTCGGAACCGTTGTCGCTCTTTATCGGCTTGTCCCTGAACCGGCGCCCGGTCGCTCAGTGGTCGCGCGCGTGTACACAAGCAATGATGGACTAGCGAGTAACGGCATCAGCTGTATCTTTCAATCTTCAGATGGGAGGTTGTGGGTCGGCACATGGACTGCGCTGAACGAGTTATTGCCAACCGCCGACAAAGGTGGCCGTCAGTTTAGAAGCTACGCGTCAGCCAACGGAATCTACTCGCTGGGCGAAGATCGCGACGGCAGTCTTTGGATGGGCACCGAAACCAACGGCGCGATGAAGATCGCGGCGAATGGTTTCATTACATACGGCGAAGCGGATGGCCTCCCTGGAAATCGAGTGGGAGGCATCTTAGAAGATCGAGCGGGCGAGCTCTGCGTCATCAGCACAGGTAAGGGCATTGGGTTTATCAGTCGCTTCGACGGTAGAACGTTTGCCGCGGTCGAGATCACTTTGCCTAGAGGGATCACTCAAGGGAGCTGGGGTTGGTATCAAAACATGTTCGAGGACATCACCGGAGAGTGGTGGTTTTCTACCTTTCAAGGACTCGTTCGGTACCCAAGGTTAGCGAGGCTCTCACAACTCACGCACGCGCGACCGAAAGCAGTTTATACTACGCGCGACGGGTTGGGCGGCAATAATCTATTCCGCATTTTTGAAGACTCGCACGGCGACGTTTGGGCCGGCACACTTGATCCTCAACTCAGGCACCCGCTCAGCAGATGGGAGCGGAGTAGTGGGACCTTTCGTCGTTACTCAAAAGAAGATGGCATACCTCCGGTCGCGCCGACAGCATTTTGCGAAGACACTTCGGGCAATCTCTGGATCGGCTTCTATAATGGTGGCGTCGCTCGCTACCGAGACGGACACTTCGTCTTTTTTTCCCCGGATGATGGACTCCCGGAGGGCTTCATCAGGGGGCTCTATCTCGATCACGCCGGCAGGCTTTGGATTGCCACAGCCGACGGAGGTGTGGCGCGAGTGGATGACCCGCGCGCCGATCGCCCGCAGTTCATCGCCTACACAACTGCCGATGGTCTTTCGTCCAACCACGTTACGTGCTTGACTGAAGATGAATGGGGGCGGGTGTATATAGGGACCGGTCGAGGTGTAGATCGGCTCGATCCGGCGACCGGTCAAATCAAGCACTACACAACAGCGGATGGACTGGCAAACAACAACCTGAATGTTTCTTTCCGAGACCGCCGCGGCGCCCTCTGGTTTGGAACGCTTGATGGGTTATCGCGGTTCATTCCGGAGCCTCGCCGAACCGAGCTGCCACCATCAATTCTGGTCGGCGGACTGAGTGTCGCAGGCGTTGAGCAGACGATCTCTGAGCTTGGCGAAACCGATGTGTCTGGTCTCACGCTCGGAGCGAATCAGAATCACTTGCAGATAGACTTCTTCGGCCTTGGCTTTGGGCCGGGCGAGGCGCTCCGCTATCAATACAAGCTGGAAGGCCCGGACACGGATTGGAGTCCTTTGACCGACCAGCGCAGCGTCAACTTTCCGAATCTCTCACCCGGGGCTTATCGCTTTCTCGTGCGAGCGGTCAGCGCGGAAGGTCTGGCCAGTCAGTCCCCGGCGATTGTCGCCTTCACTATTCTTCGTCCGATCTGGCAGCGCTGGTGGTTTATAGCAATGGCCGCAACGCTGATCGCCTTGGTGGCCTATTTTCTGTATCGCTATCGAGTCGCGCGATTGATCGAGCTCGAACGAGTGCGAATGCGCATTGCTACCGACCTGCACGACGACATCGGCTCAAGCCTGTCTCAAGTATCAGTTCTCAGCGAAGTCGTACGCCGTCGCGTTGGCTCCGAGCCGAGCGTGTCAGAGCCGCTCTCGATGATTGCCGACCTCTCGCGGGACCTTGTGGACTCCATGAATGACATCGTATGGGCTATCAATCCAAGGAGAGACCACCTGAGCGACCTGACTCAGCGAATCCGGCGTTTTGCGAGCGATGTCTTCACAGCTCGCGATATTGAATTCAACTTTAGCGCGCCCGAACCGCGGCACGATATCCGGCTCGGAGCCGATATGCGCCGCGAAGTGTTTCTGATCTTCAAGGAGAGCGTTAATAACATGGTTCGCCACTCAGGTTGCACAGAAGCGAATATTGAGTTTCTTATCGAGAGTGGATGGCTTGAATTGAAGATCCGAGACAATGGCAAAGGATTTGAGCCTGATCGTGAGGGCGACGGCAACGGTTTGGTAAGCATGCGCCAAAGGACTGCGCGGATAGGAGGCACCCTGGACATAAGCTCGAACAACGGCAAGGGCACAGTGGTGCGGCTGAGAGCACCCCTTGGCCGCCTCGCCTTGAGGAAAAAGTAGCCAGCCCACCTGGTTCCCCCCACATGATCATGTGGTGACTTCTCGGTTAGGCGAGGGTTATTGTAACAGCCAAGCTCACAACTCGACTGAAATAGTTATGACTGACGCCGGCGTAACGCTACCGCCTGATGGATCGGGTGATCAACAGATCGTGAAGGTTGCGATCATCGAAGACGTACGCTCGCTGCGCGAAGGCTTCTGGATGTTGATTGACGGGACCCCGGGCTTTCACTGCACGGGCAGTTTCCGGACGATGGAAGAGGCGCTCGACAAGATCGGCTTCGATCTGCCGGACGTGGTGCTGGCCGACATTGGCTTGCCGGGAATGAACGGCATCGATGGGGTGCGATTGCTCAAAGAGCGGTATCCCGTTTTGACCCTGCTGATGCTGACTGTTTACGACGACAACGACCGTATCTTTGATGCGCTATGCGCGGGAGCCTGCGGATATTTGCTGAAGAAGACACCGCCCGCGCGCTTGCTTGAAAGCCTCAGGGAGGCAGCCTCCGGCGGCGCGCCAATGTCGCCCGAAGTCGCGCGCCGAGTAGTGGCGCTGTTTCGAGAATTCCGCCCACCTGACCGAGTCGATTATAATCTCACGCCGCATGAGTTGCGGTTATTGAAGCTGCTGGTCGAAGGTCACAATTACAAAACAGCAGCGACAACGCTGGGGGTCAGCTTCAACACGATCTGCTTTCACATACGCCACATCTACGAGAAGCTGCAAGTCCATTCCAAGTCTGAAGCAGTCACCAAGGCTCTCCGCAATCGTCTGATCAAATAACGCCCCACGGGCCGCTGACCGCCGAACGCTGGCCCATAAACATACCTACCAACCCATGCGGTGACTCTCAATCTGATTTCGAGTATCAATTGCCGTGCGGCCCGCGAAGCACCATTGAGGGCGACGGCCAAATTACGGGGGAGAAGCCCGGGCAAGCCTGGCAATGTGGCTCGCTTCACTAATGGCGCAACTGGATTAGGAGTAAAGGGTGAAATGGAAAAGCTTAAGAACTACCGGTTGGACACATTTTGAACCAAAAGGAGAAAGGCAGACAATGAAAACACAAAACAGATTATTGAAGCTACTCACTGTAGCGACACTCGCAGTTATCCTGATGGCAGCAGCGGCAATCCTCGACAAGAGCACCGGCCGCGTCTCTGCATTCAACCCGCAGCCTGACCCGCCCGCTTTTGGCGCGTTCGGCATCACTCACGAGCAGACTGTGCGGCTCAATGCCCGCGTCCTTGTGAATGATGACAGGTCAACCGAGCGACTGGTTCCTGTAGTCATCGAGTTCGATTTCCACGACACCGAACACAATCTAATCAGCAGCATGATGCATACTGTCGCGCCGGGCAACGCTGCTTTTCTCGATCTCAATGGCGGAACGCTTCCCATCGGCGGCGACGGAATGCGGGCTGAATTCCAGGCCACCATCAAGATACTGGACAACCCAAATGGCAACCGGGTTCAAGTGATCCCATCGGGTGAGATATTCGACAACTTCGGCCCCGATGCTGGCAAATCCAGGATGGGCATTACTACGTGTAACCACAACGAGACGCTCGTGCGCGACCCCGCGGCGAATGACTGATTAGAGCGAATTCCGATTGCGGGTTTGGGTGACCCAGGTGGGTCACCCTTCGCGCATTGCGTCACTTCTCATGAGGGACGGGTACACCCGCACAGGCGATTGGGATCTGCTCCAGGAGTAGCGAAACAGAAGCTTCTCGAGAAGAAACGATGAACATCCGCACGTCATCGAAGCTCATCATCCTGTCACTCTTGTTGGCATTCGTCACGCTAGGCTTCGCCGGCACGCGAGTGCTATCAGTGCGGGAGCTCTTGAGGTCTCATCAGCAGATTCCCTCAGACTCAAGGCCTGGTGATTCTGAAGTGAAGAGGCTGCGCCTCCGGTCGCTCAGCGAGTCGGGTTATCGCAACCGCGTCGAGGGAAACTACGACAGTGCCCAACCGCTCCTCATTGAAGCGCTGGCCATTGCCGAGGAGACTTTCGGCCCCAACGATGTAGAGGTCGCAGCAGTTCTCAATCAGATAGGCATGCTCGACAAGTACACAGGCCGCTTCGATGAGGGAGAGCGAGTCTACCATCGCGCTTTAGCCATTCTGGAAAAAGCGTTTGGCCCCGATCATTCGAAGGTGGCCGACATCTACCACAATCTCGGCGGACTTGAACACGCTCGCGGACGCTACGCCGAGGGAGAACCTTTCGCCCGGCGGAGCGTCGAGATCAGAGAGAGCCTGCTTGGACCAGACCATCCGGACACGGCGGCAGACGTAGCTGCGCTGGCTGCGATCCTCGATGGACAGGGAAAGTACCAGGAAGCAGAGCGGCTTTACCTGCGGGCGATTGCCGTTTTCGAGCGAGACTACGGTTCTGAGAACTACGATGTCGCAGTGAACTTGAATAATCTCGCGGCTCTTTACCAGACACAGGGCAAGCTGCGAGGAGCAGAGCAACATTACCGGCGCGCGCTCAAGATCAAGGAGAAACTGCTCGGGACCGATCATCCCGATGTAGCAATGACACTGAACAACCTGGCAGTGCTCTACAAACTGCATGGCAGGTATCGGCAGGCCGAGCCGCTGTACCGGCGGGCGCTGATGATATTCGAGCGAGCCCTGAGCCCGACACATCCAAAAGTCATCACCTGCCGGGCAAACTACGGTCAGTTGCTGCGAGAGATGAACCGCCAGGCGGGCCGCGCTCGGCTTAGAGACTCATAGGAGACAGACAACCGGGCGGAGATTCGCGGGAAAGTACATTTGATCAATCCTCCCGAGCGCACGATGACCAATCTTGTTGCGACTATCGAAGTATTCGACAACGAGACCGGTAGAACCAGCTTCATTTTAGATCCGCCTCCGGATCCCGATAAGAAATGAGAGAAGCAGCGAGGATCGAGGATTCGCTCCAATCAATGCTCCGCAAGCCAGATGTGAAAAGTGGAGTCACAAGCCATGCTTAATCGAATCACGCGCAAACGGTGGGCACTGATTGTCGCCCTTATTCTACTCTTGAGTGTGATCGCAGTCTCAGCGCAGACGACTGTCTTCACCTATCAAGGCAAGCTCGCAGACGCCGGCTCGCCCGCAAACGGCAGCTACGACTTTCAGCTCAAGATGTTTGATGCCCTGAACGGCGGCGTTCAGCTGGGCAGCACCGTCACCGTTTCCGCCGTGCAAGTCACAAACGGCATCTTCACCGTGAATTTGGATTTCGGCGCGGGCGTGTTTCCAGGCGGCGATCGTTTTCTCGAGATCGCCGTGAGACCGGCCGGCGGCGGCGCATTCACTCCACTGAGCCCGCGCCAGCAAGTCACCTCGACGCCTTACGCGCTTCGCACCTTGAATGCGACGACCGCAGACGGGCTTTCTCTGGCGTGTTTAAATTGCGTGACCAGCAGCCAGATTCAGAGTGTGCAAGGCTCGCAAGTGACCGGGCCGATCCCGGTCGCGAGTGTGCCGGCGGGAAGTGGCAACTACATCCAGAACACGACGGGTCAACAGGCAACCAGCAACTTCAACATCAGCGGCGACGGTTCAGCGGGCGGGACGCTGACAGGGAATATCGTCAGCGCCACCACGCAATACAACATCGGCGCGTCGCGGATGTTGAGCAACGCTGGAACCAACAACACCTTCGTTGGAATCAACGCCGGACAAAACAACGCAGGCAGCAGTAACACGTTTGTCGGAACCGGGGCGGGCGTCACCAACACGTCGGGCGCCGGCAATGCTTTCTTCGGTAACGCCGCGGGATTGAGCAACACGACGGGCGGCGGCAATGCGTTCTTCGGAAACGGCGCGGGTCTGTTGAACACAACCGGGCTTAACAATGCATT
>DATLWF010000498.1:0-2211 GCA_035576605.1 Blastocatellia bacterium
CATCCTGGGCGGCGGACTTGCGGGACTTGCGGCCGGGTTCGAGTTGAAGCGGGCCGGGCATAACATCACCATCCTCGAAGCTCGCAAGTTCCCGGGCGGTCGCGTGCAGACCATACGCGATTTTGCCAACGGACAGTACGCGGAAGCCGGCGCGACAAGCTTTCCTCCATCGCACGAGTTCACTTACGGCTACGCGACAGACTTCGGCCTGCCGCTCCGCCCGGCATTCAGACCAGGCGTCGACACGGTGGCCAACATCAGGGGGAATCGATTCCAGATAAGATCGGACGGGGTCGCCGACATTCCGTTCCATCTCACCGCGGCCGAGCGAGAGAAGGGCGTGTTCGGGATCATCGCCCTCTACCTCAAAGACTACATCAATGCAGTCGGCAATCCTCGAAAACCCAACTGGCCGCCCGATGAGTTGAGAGCGATAGATGGACTCTCCCTGGAGCAATTGCTCTCGAACCTTGGCGCGTCGAATGGAGCGATTGACATCATCGCAGCTTCGCAGCTTGGGTTGTTGGGGTTCGGCCTCGATTCATTCTCGGCGTTGGATGGCGTAGTTACGGAAGCAATCGCCGCGGATCAGATCTTTTACGAAATAGTCGATGGCAACGATCAACTGGCGTCGGCGCTCAAACGGAAGGTCAAGAAGCAGTTCAGGAAGGCATCGATCGTCAAACGCATCGAGCAGAATCAGAACGGCGTGACGGTCACTTACTCAAACTCCGACGGCACTCAAACGATCACGGCCGACCGCGTCATCTGCACGCTCCCTTTTCCGGTCTTGAAAGACATAGAAATCTCGCCGGACTTTCCCGAAGACAAGCAGCGCGCGATCAACGAGCTGAAGCTGACACCGGTCACCCGAACGTACCTGCAGTTCCGTTCTCGAGTGTGGGAGCAAGCCGGCTTGAGCGGTTACGGCTTGAGCGATCTGCCGATTCAAAACACCTACTCGCCGACTCTCACGCAAGACGGTACGAGCGGGATCCTCACTTCGTACGCCGGCGGACAGCGAGCGCTGGATCTGAGCGCCATGAGCGAGCGGGATCGTCAGAGCTTCGTGCTTAGACAAATGGGCAATCTGTTTAGCGGGCTCGACAGTGGGTATGAAGGCGGGACGAGTCAGATCTGGCATGAGGACAAATTCGCTCGCGGAGCTTTTGCTTATTTCGAGCCGGGCCAGATGACGACTCTGCTTCCGATCGCTCAACGTCCGGAAGGGCGGGTGCATTTCGCAGGCGAGCACACATCGGCGTGGCACGGATGGATGAACGGCGCGCTCGAGTCGGGGAATCGCGCTGCTGCCGAAGTGAACGATGCTGGTAGCGCTGCGGAGATGGCGGTGCGAGTCGCGGAATAGCCCAATCGAAATCAACATGTTAGACAAAGAAAAGGCCGCAAGCTCGGCCTCTCTCAAGTCCCTTATCGAGATTTACGTGCGCTTCCGTTTGCTCTTACTCGCTTTGGCCTTCGCTGTTGTCTTCGGGTTTACCTTTGAGGCGTCTACCGTGAGGTTGTTTTCCTCGGGACTCCTCAGTAGGCCAACGCTTTTTACGGGCACTATCGCGGCGGGTACGTATTCTTTGCGGTCTTCCTTAGTATTGAAATTCGCCGCGCCAATTCCGAACTCAACATAGACGGCCCACAGTCCTTCATGAAGTCCTTGTTTCTTTACTAGAGCTTCTGCTAACTCCTGAAAACTGAAAAGATGTTTTTCTTGAGTTTCAGCCATTGGCTAGTTTCCCTTCTCCCTGAAGTCAAAGCCGGGAGCATTAATGATTCGTTCTGTTTTCGTAGTAACCTTTTCCCTAAATGAAGGGTTACCAAAGGCCGCAGAACCCAAAGAAGCCAAGGCGCTTTGATTCTGCACGAGCTTTTTCATCTCATTAAGATATTGCTGCCCGACCTGATCTCCGGTGATGCTCGTTTGACACGCGTTGAGGATAACTAAATTCAAACTAATGCCCTCGGATTCAGCTTTTTGGGCTAGCTGGCGATGAAGAGATTTAGGAAACCGGACTCGTGTTTGGCCGCTGTATTCTTGTGCAACTTGCGGCTCTGGAAGTGGAATATTATTGGCCTCACAAGCCTCAATGAACAAGCCCAGTGCTATCTTGGCCTCTACTAATGCCTCTTCCTCGGTTGTGCCGTAGGCGGATAAACCCGGAAAGGCTGGGCAGGTAGCAAGGTACTCTTCGTCTT
>DATLWF010000499.1:0-31662 GCA_035576605.1 Blastocatellia bacterium
CCCTGATCCGTCGCCCGAGGCGCAACAGCAGATACTCGAGGCGTACGTCGAGTACTTGCGCTCGCCGACGCCGCCCGAGCATGGCTTGCATTACAGTATCGCCGGGCAGATTGCGAAGGTCAGCCCTCGCCAGGTCCACAAGGTACTTCAGAATCACCGACACAAAATGCGCTCTGAGTATCCGCTGATATAGTCATCGGTCATAGGACCAATATGTCCGATAGGTCCAATATGACCAATGCACAGTCCTGATGAAACAAGTCGTACAGAACTACCGCACCGGCCAGTTGAAGGTCGAGGAACTGCCGCCGCCCGCGCTAAGGCCAGGCGGGGTTTTGGTGCGCACGGTCTGCTCGCTGATCAGCGCGGGGACCGAGAGGGCGATAGTCGAAACCGCGCAGAGCTCGCTTATCGGAAAGGCGCGCGGCCGGCCCGATCTTGTGCGACAGGTCTTCGATACGTTTAAGCGCGAGGGACTCACCTCGACTTATGAAAAGGTGAAGGCGCGGCTGTCTCAGAGTAAGGCGCTGGGCTACAGCGCGTCCGGCATCGTGACGGCGGTGGGTCGCGACGCTCAGGAGTTTCGCGTTGGCGACCGTGTCGCTTGCGCGGGCGGCGGCTATGCGTCGCACGCTGAAGTGATCTTTGTACCCAGGAATCTCTGCTGCAAATTGCCCGATGTTGTTTCTCAGGAATCCGCCTGCTACACAACCGTCGGAGCGATTGCGCTTCAAGGCATCCGGCAGGCCGAGCCGCGGCTGGGCGAGGCTGTTGCTGTGATTGGCCTCGGTCTCGTAGGGCAACTCACGGTGCAGCTCTTGAAGGCCGCGGGCTGTCAGGTGCTCGGAGTCGATATCGACCAGGCCGCGTGCGAGCTTGCTAAGAAGTCGGGCGCCGACTCTGTTGCTAATGATTCAGCGTCGGCCGGTAGGGCTTGCGAAGCACTGACCGCGGGACGCGGAGCAGATTGCATAGTGATCACGGCGGCGACCAAGTCCTCCGAGCCGGTTGAGCTTGCGGCTGAGCTTGCGCGCGATCGAGCGCGGGTCGTCGTCGTCGGACTCGTTGGAATGGATGTGCCCCGGCACAGTTTCTTCGCGAAGGAACTCGAGCTTCGGCTGTCGCGTTCGTATGGTCCCGGCCGATACGATCCCGACTATGAAGAGAAGGGAAGCGATTACCCGATCGGCTACGTACGATGGACCGAGAAGCGGAATATGGAAGCGTTCCTGCGGCTTGCTGCCGAAGGAAAGGTAAACACTGATTTGCTTACGACGCATCGTTTCGCGGTTGGGCACGCGACCGAAGCGTATGATCTCATACTAAACGGCGATCAACGGTTTTGCGGAGTGGTGCTTGAATACCCAGGCGTCGATCAAGAACGTTCCTTGCCGGCAAGGGAAGTGAGAGCAGCGGTCGTTGCGGGCGATGAGCTTGGCATAAGCTTCATTGGCGCAGGCAACTTCGCTCGTAGTGTTTTGCTGCCGATCGTCAAACGCGCGGTGAAGGTTCAGCTTCGTGGTGTCGGGACAACAACCGGACTCAGCGCGAAGAATACCGCTGAACAGTTCGGCTTTTCCTATTCGACGACTGACTATCAGGAGATTCTAGGCGACGGAAAGTCTCAACTTGTCTTCATCGCTACGCGGCACGATTCGCATGCGCAGCTTGCAACAGAGGCATTGAGACGTGGTAAATCCGTCTTCGTCGAAAAGCCGCTTGCGATCAACGAGGAGGAGCTTCGCGAGGTGGTTGTCGCGGCGCGCGAATCCGACGGACTGCTGATGGTCGGCTACAATCGCCGCTTTGCTCCCATTGCGACGGAGATCAACGAGCGGTTTGGCAGTCGCGCGGGGCCGATGACTATCGTCTACCGCGTGAACGCTGGTCAGCTTCCTCGCGATCACTGGACTCACGACGCGACCGAAGGCGGAGGACGCATCATAGGCGAAGCGTGCCACTTCATCGACTTCGTTCAATATCTGACCGGAGCACTGCCGGCGCGGGTGAGCGCCGAAGCCGTGCCTCGAACGCCCGCGGTCGGTATGGTTGACGACAGCACGGTGATCTCGATGAGTATGACCGACGGCTCGGTTGCTTCGATCATCTATACCGCGAGCGGCGACTCGTCCGTTGCCAAAGAGCGCATCGAAATCTTCTGCGACCGCAGCGTCGCGACAATCGATGACTTCAGGAGCGGGTCCTTCATTCGAGACAGAAAAACAACGAAGCTCGGTCGAACCGCGCAAGACAAAGGTCACCCTGCCGAAGTCGCCGCGTTTCTTGAGGCCGCCAGGGGTCGAACCGTCGCTCCCATCGAACTTGAATCGTTGGTAGCAACTACGCTGACATCATTTGCCGTCGTCGAATCAGCAAGAAGCGCAGTCGCAGTGGCCGTGGACTTGAGCTCGGTGTTTTCGTGACAATGAAGAGCACAGGCTCGCCTCGAACATTCAGGAGGTTATGATGAAGTTAGTCAGACTGGTCTGGTTGCTGGTCGTTGTTGGCGCTTTGAGCGCAGCGGCGCTGGCTCAGGGTTCCGCGAAGGTAGTGAAAGTGACTCCGGGGGAATCGGTTTACAAGGTGAAGCGAGGGGGTTCGGTTCAGGTTGCCGTCGTGCTCGATGTCGACGATGGCTATCACATAAATTCGAACCGGCCCGCAGAGAAATACCTGATTGCCACGGCACTCAAGATCGAGCGCACCGCGGGCCTCACTACGACGCCGGTCATCTATCCGAAAGCGAAGCTACAGAGGTTCGAGTTCTCACAGAAGCCACTGTCCGTGTTCGAGGGAAAAGCGGTGTTGAAACTCACGGCGCGCGCTCTGGCATCGCTGGCAACGGGCAGTCAGGCGCTAAAAGGAAAGCTGACTGTGCAAGCTTGCAATAACCAACAGTGCCTTCGCCCCCAGACAATTGACGTGAGCATTCCCTTGCAGGTGGAGTAGATGACGATCGCAATAAAGATGATCAACCTGTACGGGCGTCCCTCAGTGGGCGCCAGTTCATTGTGAGGGGATCCTCTGAGGCGAAGCCGGGCGCGTACTGAGGGACGCCGGTACAGGTGAAGAGTGATTCTCACATTCCTATTCCGGGACCTCAATGAACGATGATTGCGAGCAGACCCTTTCAAGTCTTCTTCGATACTGCCGAAGCGAGGCCTGGGCTGGATACGACCCATATGATGGGCTGAATAGCCGGCTTGCTCACTCGTTTCCATTCAATCACAAATTCACCAGAACTGCGTTGACTCAGCTCGTCAAGCGCAGCCCTTTCAACCTGCGTCCAATTCTCGGCATCAAGAAAGAACTAAACCCGAAAGGAGTGGCGGTGGCCGCACGCGCTTTAATGCTGCTGGCCGATCGGGATGGTTTTCGCTTACCTTTTGAAGTGGAAGAGAATTCTGCGTACCAGACTGACGGTTTAGAGGCGGACTTCAACTTTCTTATGAGCCGGCTCGGGTCACTTCGAAGCGCGAGATACGCCGAGGCATGCTGGGGCTACAACTTCGACTGGCAGTCGCGTGCATTCTTCGCGCCTCGGGGAACGCCCAACGTCGTCTGCACGGTGTTTGCGGCGCACGCGTATCTCGATTGGTATGAAAGAACCGGCAGCGAGTCCGTTCTTGAGATGGCGACCAGCGGTTGCCGGTTTTTGCTCGATCGACTCAATCGGACGACGGATAGCGATGGTCAGTGTTTCAGCTATACTCCGCTGGACCATTCGAGAGTCCATAACGTAAACCTGCTTGCCGCGGAACTGCTCGCGCGCACGTTTACGAAGACGGGAATCGACGAGTACCGCGACGCGGCCGAGCGAGCCACGCAATTCACACTCTCCCGGCAGCGCCGCGATGGATCGTGGCTTTACGGAGAAGCCGAGTCGCAGTCGTGGATCGACAGCTTCCACACCGGGTTTCTGCTGGTGTCACTCAAGCATTTGATGGAATACCTGGATTCGCGCGGCTGGGGAACGGCGCTTGATGCCGGATACCAGTTCTATGAGAAGCGATTCTTTCTTGCGGATGGCACACCCGGGCACTATCATGACCGGCTGCGTCCTCACGATGTCCACAGTGCAGCGCAGGGTGTGATAACGTTCGTCGAAATGACAGACCTGATGCCTAACGCCAAGGCGATGGCGAGCCGAGTCTTGAGATGGGCCATAGACAAACTTCGAGATCCAACTGGGTTCTTCTACTTTCAAAGGCATCGCTTCTACACCATCAAAACTTCATACATGCGCTGGGCGCAAGCGTGGATGCTTTACGCGCTCAGCCTTTATCTCTCCCGGAATCGGATAATTGGAAATGTCTGAACACGCAGCCGTTGTAGGTGAACATGCAATCAAAACCGAAGCCCGCAGGCGAAGGGCAATTGCGAGCATCTTACCGGTAACCGCGCTCGTGGTCGTCGACGTCATCCTGTCGGTCGCGGTTTTCCTTGTTTCGTACAAGCTTCGCCAGCATACCGACATGTTCGTGTGGCGCCCTCGAAAATCCTTCTGGCCGGTCGGCGTGGTTAACGACTTTGAGCCCTATCTCGGGTTCCTGTTTTTCGTGCCGCTGGTGAAGGTTTACATGCTGCGCAGGTATGGGCTGTACCGTCTACGAGGCGAGTTCTCGTTTGGTAACGACTTTGGGAAGATCTTCAGCGCGTCGACGTTGGCTTCTCTGGTGCTGGTGCTGATCGCGTTTCTGTTTCGCCAGGGATTTTTCTATCGCGAAGGTCATTTCGTCTGGCTTGACTATTCCTATTCGCGGCTTGTGTTCGTATATGACTGGCTTATTGCGGTCGGGGCCTTCTGGGTGGTGCGGTCAGTGGTGCGAGTCGTCCAGATTCTCTACCGATCGAAAGAGCGAAACTTGATTCCAACTGTGGTGGTGGGCTGCGGCGAGATGGCTCAGGTGTGTGTGTCGGAAATCTCCCAGAAGCGGCGCCTTGGCTACAAGCTCGTGGGCGCCGTGCGAGCGCGGGGCAATGAAGACTCGGCTGCGCTTACAAAGTACGGCGTCAGGATGCTCGGAGGGTTCGACGATCTGCCGGAGCTTGTCAAGCGATACGGTGTCGAAGAAGTGCTGATCACCGACACGCGGATCAACCCTCGAAAGATGTTCGAGGTGCTGATGGAATGCGGGCGCGACCATCACATCAAGTACCGCGTAATACCGAACCTTTTCGACTGCCTGCCCGGAAAAACCGAGATCGCGACGATCGGTTCGCTGCCGATGATAAAGCTCTATGAGGAAGGGCTGCGAGGCTCGCAACGCGCGCTGAAGCGAGGCATGGATGTGCTCGTCTCGATTGGATTGCTGCTGATCACCTGGCCTTTCTGGGTGGCGCTTGCGATCTTGATCAAGATGGAATCGCGCGGCCCGGTTTTCCTGAAGCAAGAGCGCGTGGGCATGGATGGCAACGTGTTTTTGATGATCAAGTTTCGTTCGATGGCGGATGGAGTGGACGACCAGGCGCATCGCGAATTGATGCGACGAACGATCAACGGCGAAGATGCAAATCAAGGTACGCCCGACGAGCCGATCTACGGCAAGGTCAAAGACGATCCTCGACTGACCAGGATTGGAAGCTGGATGCGCCGCTATTCATTTGACGAATTACCGCAGACCTTCAACGTGCTTATGGGACAGATGAGCATAGTCGGCCCTCGCCCGCCGATTCCTTATGAAGTGCGTCATTACAAGGACTGGCATCGGACCAGGTTTCACGTGCGGCCCGGCATCACCGGCTTGTGGCAAGTGAGCGGAAGAAACAGACTGCACTTCGAAGAGATGGTCCGGCTGGATGTGTTTTACATTGAGAACTGGTCGCCGTGGTTAGATGTGAAGATCATGCTCAAGACACTGCCTGTGATGTTGAGAGGGGATAATACGTACTAACGGAGAGTTCAGAGGCGCGCTGGTAGCTGATGGAACATGAAACCGTGGATAGCGCGTCCGCTGCAGTGACCAGTTAGGCCACCTCACGAGCCAATATCTTCTCAGCCATTGAGATTTCTCCATTCAGATTATCCTGGTTACCTGACGGCTAATCGCAAAGCAAACGAGCCACGTCGCAAGAGGGCGTGCGGTCAATCAAGCATTCGAGGCGAGAGTGCAATGCCGCAACAGCCTCAGCGGGACACCCTTTCTTTCCTTACAGCACGTCTTTCTGAAGATTCTCGAATATCCACTATCCTTTTGCGAGCATACCTACTACTTCATAGTTGATAATTATACCGTAAGCGAAAACAGTACGATTAAAGAGATTGCCCATGCGGGTCACAAAGCGTGACTTGTTCGGGCTTCCCCTCCACCTGTTCACCGGCACTGATTATTATTTCAGCTTCGGCATGGCATCGGTTGCAGATGTAATGCTGTGTCTGCATGTCTTTCTGGATAGTGCCGCCGCAGTTTGCGTGAGTAAATATTTCTTCGGATTGTTTCATGATTGGTAAAGCCTCATAGGTAGTATTCTATTTGTCTACCCCTGCTGAGTGCCAGTGCCTGGCGGTCAAGTATAAGTGCGAAGCACGGCCCAATGTTAGAGTTGAGACGAAGCCCCCCGCCGCAAAGCAGAGTCGCCACCAGCTTTGGGCACGCCGTCCATCGAGCCGAGGATTGTTCGGACTTCCTCGCGAGTTAACACAACCAGGAGGCGTTTAGGCTTCTTCGCTCGCTCTGCTTCATACTCTGAAGCACTGCAAAGGAAGCTCCAGTTATTGACCGGCCATAAGCGCTGCCATCCATACACGCGCGAGATCAGCCTGTGAGCCGCTGAACAATGTCGGTGCAACTTGTTTGACCTGACGTGCGAGCGCCGCCGCCCGCAACTCATCAAGCGTGGACAAAGGCTCGGTGAGCGCAATGCTGGTTCGGGGCGCCACGGTCTGCACTGATTGCGCCGCGCATACAATCTTTGGATCACCCGTAGCAGCAGCGAGTTCGGCCAGCGCCTGAGCACGCGCGTATTCAGCGAGACCTTGCGCAGTCGCAGTAAGCAGCCACTTGGTCGCTCTGGCAAGCTGACGCCGGTAGTGACCCCCGCGGTGCGTATGACCCGCCCGCACAAATGCTAGTACGGCCGCTGCTGTCTGCTCAACTTCGGTCTCGCCGGCCCCCCAAGAACCGGATACGTTCTGTGAACGCGCCAACCACCGCAACAACTCTTCGAGCGTCTGTTGCTGGCCGGATCCTATCTCAGAGAATGGGGCGCTTGCAGCAATACGCGGCTCGGACCTATCCATCATTTGCGCTGCGTCCATTTGCACCGCGTCCGGGGAAGCCGTATCCCGGAAGAAAGATCTAGCCCGCCTCAGCAGATGCGCTGGACCAGAATTAGGGGTAGCGGATCCGATGACAGCCGACATAGGAGCGGCAGCCAGCGACGCTCCACAATCTCTCACTAGAGTTAGCAAGTCGAAGAACCCCTCCATCTTCAGACCTTCGGGCAAAGGCACGCCGACCGATACCCGCGTTTGCTTGTCAGACAGCTTTTCGGTTACTTCGCTGTCCACAGCTACAAATGCGGTGAACGGTGTGAGGAGCCTGTGCGCGATGGCGAGCCCAATAATCTCTGAGCGTAAAGCGCCCATCTGACCTGGCTCATCGCGTAGGCCATCCAGCAGAGCGTCTACCCTTGCGCGCGCCCAGGCGCGGGTGATTATGGGCTCAGCAGTAGTGCTGGGCGGCAGTTCAACCTCGAGCGCGACCGGTAGATTTCCGCTTCGACCTGATATTGTTAAACGGCCAGGACTCTGACCCGTCGCTCGAATGCGCGCGACCAACTCGAGCGGCTGCCCGATGTAAAGATCGGGCAGACAGGCCGGATATACATCCCAAGCGGTCACCCCTTCCCAGTCAAGCGTTATGTCCTGCAATACCGGATAGGCTACCCGGTCCTGAAAGCGAATGATCGCCTCTTCTATGTCTTCGTTGAGTTGTAGGAATTCGGCCGTGCCGTGCCCAACGTCGGCCATGCGCATCAGCAGAGAACGGTTGACCGACGGGCCGATCCCGAAGGTGAACAAACGCGCTCGGCCAAGCCCGCGTTGAACGCGACGCAGCGCTTCGTCGTCTGCTGAGACCGCGCCATCGGTAAGAAAGACAATATAACGCTGGCGCTCAGGCTCGGAGTCGATCATCAGAACAGAATCGATCGCTCCCAGAATATCGGTGCCGCCGCGCGCATCTATCCGTTCAAGCCACTTATCAGCCCGCTCAACGGCAGCCTGCGCAACAAGGTTCGCTGACTCGCTGAACCATTCTACGCGATCATCGAATGCCTGAATGTTGAAGGTGTCTTGCGGACCCATCGACCGAAGACAGGATCGAAGGGCGTTTCGAGCCTGGAGTAGCGGCTCGCCCGACATCGAGCCGGAGCGGTCAATGACGAAAATGAATTCGCGCGGCGAGGGCTCAGAGTCGTCCGTAAGGCGCGGCGGGAGCGCGGTGATCAGCACAGTCGCACCGCCTTCACTGATTGACGTGCACGCGGCAGCGCGCACAGCCGTATCGGCAACCCTGTAGCGCAACACAAAATCCTTGTTGGGAATTACGTGGCCAAGCAAACGTATACCGAAGCGGCGCTCATCCATCCGTGTGATTTCAACTTCGTGTGAGGGACTGTTTGGATCATCCGCTGGTCCACCACCATCGACCGTAATGCCAATGTCAACGGTGCCGATAGAATCACCTGCCGCGGCAACCGGCGCATCGACTTTGGCGGCTTCAGCCGGGTCTCGATGGTACTTAGGTGTGATCCCCATCGGGAAAACAAAGGAATAGCAGCCGTCGTCGTAGCGTAGCCGTTCCTGGTAGCGAATCGTCGCGAGTATCGTTTCGCCGGGCTGCACGTTGGCCAGTTCGATTGAGAAGAGATTTCGCCGGCGCTGCTCGAGTAGACCGGCTCGTTGACCCTGATCGCGAGCGGTGGAATATGTCCGGCGCGCCTCCTCTAATTCTTTCATATCGGCGCGAATCACACGCTGACCGATACGCAGCTCGTAATCAACAATCGCAGCCCCATGAGGCAAAGGAAAAAGATAAGCTAGCTCGACAGGCTCAGAGAACGAATTGCCGAAGCGTTGAGCCACTGACACGCTGGCAAGCGGGCCGCTAACGTGCGCCACCACGTCTGTATGCTCAAGCGGCAGGGAGGATGCGCTCGGGACGCCCGTGACAATTAGGGAGCCCATACGTAGCTCTTCTATCATTGGGATGGGGTTGACGCTCATGACTTGCCTCCATTGTGTTGGGGATTCGTTTGAAATATTTTCTGCGCGCTCTGAATCAAATCGGCTATCTCTGCGCTGGCGGTTGAGTCAGCACTATCTACGAGTAGTTCAACTCCAGGCGCGAGAGTATAGCGCACAAGATGCTGCGCTTTTGGGCGGGCGGGGTTTGGCGTAGTTTCGAAACGGGGCTTACGATCGATTGGCGCCGACCGCGGCGCCTCGGCAAGGATCGCTTCTATCGACCGTGCGTCGGAGCCTGCCAGGCGCTCGCGGATTTCATCCAAGCGCAAACCGCGATTTCGCAGAACCGGGATGGCGCGCAAGCACAGAAGGTGCTCATCGCTGTAGCGGGCTCCCAGCCCCGCACCCTGTGGCGGGGGTAACAACCCCTGCTGAACATAAAAATGTACGTTTCGACGGTTGACGCCACTCAGGCTGACAAGTTCTCCAATCGTATACTCAGCCACTCCCCGCACCTCCTAACCTGAACCATAGAAACTAGTTTCACATAACTTCACAGTAAAAGATAGTACTGTCATCTTATACTGTCAAGTTCTATTTTGCGTCTTCGTGAATCTATTGGTTGTTCAGGAGTTGAAGGGTAACGCAAGAGTCATGCGTCGCTCCGTGAGACTTGATAAGAACAAACGATCGAGCCCTAAGCGAGATTCGCTGGCAAGGCGAGTTTATTCGATGACGATGAATCTCACAGTCTTAACAGTCTTATTGGCAGCTAAACTCACCCTGCTGGGCACGGCCAGCGTCACGTTGGTAGCTCCTCTTTAGGTCATTTCAGCTTGGGCCGTCGTCTTGACTCCGCTACGTACTTCTTATATGCACTCACCCAATCGCTTGCTATTTCCTGCTGTGCTTTGCTCAGCTCAAGTTCACCTCGGCATACCTTTTTCAGCAGTTGATTCTCCAGCTTGTTCTTTAAGGTGTAGTTCCATTCGCCAGAAAGCGGCTGAGGCCATAGATTCTTAATGGAATTCGAGCCGCCCAATTTCGCCGGTATCAAGTGATCAATGTTATATGAGGAAGGGCCGGCCGTGCTGATGCTGTATCTGGCGAAGACCTGGCTTTTCAGCCTTACCGGTATGGGATCAAGGGCAGTATGCCTGGAGCCGCACACCTCTTCTCTGGTTACTCCGGACGTATCGCCGGGAGTTAGCTTTGGATCAGGCAGATACCGTTGTTTATCTTGAGGCAGCGCTATGGCTGACAAGTTAATGAGCAGCAGACAGAGCACCATGGTTCGCATTCCTTGAGTCGCAATAGTAGACGTCTCCATGATCAGTTCAGTGCGGCACTGCTTCGGCCAACTATAGCTCTATCCTATTCGCGAGCGCCTTATGCATTGTCACTTCGTCGGCGTATTCGAGATCCGACCCCACAGGCACGCCCATCGCGATGCGAGTGATTCGCATACCCAACGGCTTCAGCAGCTTCGTCAAGTAATTCGCCGTCGCTTCGCCTTCGGTGTTGGGGTTGGTGGCAAGTATGATCTCTTCGACTTCTTCGACGCGCAGCCGCTCGAACAGGTTCTTGATCTTCAGTTGATCTGGACCGATCCCGCGTATTGGCGACAGCGCGCCGTGCAGCACGTGATACAAACCTCGGTACTCGCGAGTCTTTTCGACGGTCACCAGGTTGAACGGTTCTTCGACGATCAGGATCATGCGGTGGTCGCGTTGCGGGCTTGTGCAGTAGCGGCATGGGTCGACGTCGGTGATGTTATTGCACAGCGAACAGAAGATGATCTTCTCTTTGACTTCCTGGATGGCTTCGATCAGGCGGTCAGTCTCCTGGCGGTCGGCCCGCAAGATGTGAAACGCCATACGCTGAGCCGACTTGGCTCCGACGCCCGGCATTTTCTGAAGTTCGTCGATGAGCTTGGTTACGGGTTCTGCGTAGTCGAGCATCGATGATAGCCTGTAGGGGCGTCCCTCCGTTGGTACCCTGGGAGCGCGGGCATCCCTGCCTGCCTGAAGGTGCCCGGAGAAGAGGCAGGCAGGGATGCCTGCGCTCCCAGGGCGTCAAAGCAGCCCGTCGGGAAGGCCCATGTCTCCGAACTTCGAGCCGAGCTTACCCCTCATCGCCTCGTCGACTTTTCGGGACGCTTCATTGACGGCCGCAAGGATCAAGTCCTGAAGCATCTCAACGTCTCCGCTCTTGACCGCTTCGGGATCAATCTTGAGTTCGGTCAGTTCCTTCGCACCGTTCATCGCGACGGTGACGACTCCGCCGCCGGCGCTCGCGTTGACCCGAACACGTTGCATCTCGCGCTGCATTTCTTCCTGCATCTGCTGCGCCTGCTTCATCATCTCTTGCAAGTCTAACCCGCCTGGAAATTTCATGCCTTTGCCTCCATGCTCTCGGCCAGAATAAATAGACTCTGATGAAAACTAGTGCTCGGGTTTAATCACCTCGATGACCTCGCCGTGAAACTTGTCGAGCAGCGCTTGAAGCTTAGGCTCATGCTCGGCGGGGGCTTTTGATTTCTCTTTTCGCTGGGGGCCGCGCTCGCTACCACTCATGGTACCGATGCCCGGGCTGTCTGCCTGCCCGACGATCGAAGCCCGAAGCGTGAGGCGGCGACCGAGTACTTGTTCGGATGCGTCCTCGATGGCATTGCGTTTGTCGCGCGTCTCAATCTGGGTCTTACACGCGCTGTTCTCCGGTGCATATATCACGCAGAGATAGTCGCCGTCTATTGAGACCGTTCCGTTGTCGAGCGCCGTAACGATCATCATCTTACGCTTTGCTTCGAGGGCTGCTTTGATCTTATCAGCCGGACTTCTGTCTGTAGTCGCGGGTGGGTTGGGAGACGTTGCCTTTGGCGCCGGGTCCGTATCGACTTCGAAGCGCTCGTCCGTCGACGGAGGCTGCTGGGGTGTCGATGAAGCGTCCACGTTAGCACTCGACCGCGCCGGCGTGGCGCCAGCAGCGACTACTGTTGGCGCGCGAGAGGCGAGGGATTCAGCGGATGGTGTCGCAACTCGCCCTTGAGGCTTCCCCGGTGTTGATTCGCCGCCGGCAGTGCGAGCAGGTGGCGCAGCAGTGCGCGGGCTTGCTGCGGGCCGAAACGGGTCTGCCGTCGGTCGCGAAGCCTTTTGGGTGCCTGGTCCGCGCGCGGGTGATGAAGGCGAAGCCGCGCCCGCGCCGCCCAACCGCGATTCGAGCGCTTGGATCCGGCCAAGCGCCTCTTCAAGCAAGAAAAGCCTGCGAGCCTGAGCGAGCTTAACGAGCCCGATCTCGAGTAGAAATCGCGGCTGTGACGAATCACGGATGTCCTGCTCTGTTTTCGTCAATATACTAAAGAAACGAAGCAGGTCCTGCTCTGAAAAACATTCGCCAAGCCGGTTGAGTGTATCGGCCGCGGTTTCGGGCAATTGTACAAGCTCGGAGTCGAAGCCGGCGATCTTGACGACAAGTAGCGCGCGAATGTGAACCATCATCTCGCGGCAGAAGTTGCGCAGGTCGTAGCCGCGCGAGACGACTTCATCGACGATGCGAATCAGTTGGCCCGAGTCTTGTTCGGCGATCGCCTGAAGCGTCTTGTTGAGAGTCTCAGTATCGACGAGTGCCAGCGCGGCAGACACATCCTCGTCGGTCACCGTGCTGCCGGAAAAGCTAATGACCTGATCGAGCGCCGATTCCGCATCGCGCATCGAGCCTTCACCCGCGCGCGCGATAGCCAGCAGCGCGGCCTCACTGATGGCGACCCCCTCTTTCTCGGCTATTGAGCGAAGCTGCCCAACGATCTGCTTGAGCGTGATCGTGCGAAACTCGAATACCTGGCAGCGCGAGAGAATGGTCTCGGGCACCTTTTCAAGGTTCGTGGTGGCCAGAATAAAGACAACCCGTGGGGGCGGCTCCTCGACAGTCTTGAGCAGGGCGTTGAAAGCCTGCGGCGAGAGCATGTGGACTTCATCGATGATGAATATCTTGTTGCGGTCGCGCGCGGGCGCTATCGAGATCGAATTGATAATGACGTCGCGCACATTGTCCACTCCGGTGTTCGACGCGGCGTCGATCTCGAGCACATCCATCGATCGCGAAGCTACGATGTCCTGACAAGAATCGCAGACGCCGCAGGGTTCCGACGTCACACCCTTCACGCAGTTGAGCGCTTTTGCAAAAATCCGGGCGGTGGTTGTTTTCCCGACGCCGCGAGCGCCCGTAAAAATATAAGCGTGATGGACGCGGTCATTCTTCAGAGCGTTGCTGAGGGTGCGAGTGATCGCGTCCTGCCCGATGACTTGATCGAAGGTCTGCGGTCTGAACTTTCGCGCTAGTACGTGTGAATCAGCCATTGTTGAGCTTCGGTCGGTCGGATACCGTCCTATTGGAGCTTGCATCCTTTTTGGGCCATCAATGCCTCGTAGACAGCGATCATGTTGCCGCTAACCTTTGCTTGACTGGGGTCGTCCCAAATCGCCGAGAACGCGCGCACGCCCGAGCCAGTACGATGCTGCAGAATTATCCCGGTTACATAGCAATCGGCACACATGTTGGGTGACCTTTCGGTCGAGGATGGCGTCGCATCCACCGCGAGTACAAGGTTCGTCAGGACATTCATGGTTTCGTCGGGGAGCTTTCTGCTGCACGAGCCGTCCGGGCCGCTCCCAATCAGCGTTCCTTCTGAGGTTAACGTCAGATCGCCCCGCCCTGACCCTGCAAATCCGCCGCGCGAGACGATCTGCACTGCCCAGGCGTTCTCCCCGGGAGGCAGTGCAATAGGCTCAACTGTAACAGTGGAAGGCAGGTTTAGAACCATCGGATACGTCGGCTCCTTCTTCTCTTGCTGAACCTGGGAAGTCTGAGAAGTTTGGTTGGAGCCACCTTCAGATTGGTTGAGAGGGTAGAAGCTTTGTATCGAAACGAGCGAGATGGCCAGGGATATTACTGTCATCAGCATGGCGTGTCTCCTGAGGTGCGGAAGAACTGGTCAGGCTCCGGAGAGGCCGCGGCACATCCGAGGTCCGCTACCGTTGCTCCGTTCCCGGCCTGGCGGGGTTTGCAGCCTCGCGATTGCACGGCGTCCGGAGCCTGATAAGATTGCCGATTGCCGATTTGCGACTGCCGATTAAGAACCGGTTTTCGCGTAACAACTTGGCAATTGGCAATCGGAAATCGAAAATCTTGTGGCGGAGAGGGTGGGATTCGAACCCACGGTACAGTTTCCCGTACACAGCATTTCCAGTGCTGCCAGTTCAGCCACTCCTGCACCTCTCCACAAATAAGGCAAAAGGAAAAAGTCAAAAGGAAAAAGTGGTCGGAGAGTTGGTTCTAACGTCTTACTTTTTCCTTTTACCTTTTTCCTTGAATCCTGGCGGAGAGGGTGGGATTCGAACCCACGGAACCCTTGCGGGTTCAACGGTTTTCGAGACCGCCCGATTCAACCACTCTCGCACCTCTCCGCATGTTGTTGGGCGTTACGTCTGTCGCGAAAAAACGATTGTAGCACCCGCCGACATTCGTCCTCAAGGATGCCGCCTTCGACGCTCACCTGATGATTCAGGAAATCCGTCGTGCAAAGACCAAAGTGGGTGTCAACCGCGCCAGCCTTGGGGTCCTTCGCTCCGTAGACCAGTCTCGCGATCCGCGCATGAACAAGAGCGCCGGCACACATTGAACAGGGCTCGATGGTCGAATACAGCGTAGCGCCCGTGAGCCGGTAGTTGCCGACGGCGAGCGCTGCTCCTCTCAAAGCGACGATCTCAGCGTGCGCGGTCGGATCGCTCGATCTGATCACCGCGTTGCGGCCGCGCGCTATCACGCCTCCGTCGAGAACCACTACCGCGCCGACGGGGACTTCGTCGTCTTTGCCTGCACCCTCCGCTTCGGCAAGCGCTTCTCGCATGAACTCTTGGTCATCAGATTCCATGTGGGGTTTCCGGCCCTTAAGACAAACGCGAATGTTACTGAGCCGTCCGGACGGGTGTCAAGAAAATGAGTTCGTGGTGCGACGCCGGATTGCATCAGCGAGACTCGCAGTGCAGAATCAACGTTTCGATATGTTACTCAGAACCAAGAGCGGGCCGCTTTACTACGAGCTTAATGGCGAGGGGCCGCCGCTTGTCCTCGTGAGCGGCTGGGCGATGTCGTGTGAGTGCTGGCGGCCCGCGGTAGCGATGCTCAAGCACAGACATCGCTGTATGATTTATGACTCGCGCGGCGTCGGCCGTTCGCAGCCTTCGTCGATCAACGCGAGCTTTACGATAGAAGATCACGCTGAGGATTTGCATTCTCTGCTCGAGGCGGCGGAAATCTTCGACGCTACCATTGCCGGCCACGAGATGGGCTCGTTGATTGCCTCAGTCGATGCCGATCGCCATCCACAGGACATGAATTCGTTGGTTGTAGTGAGCCCACGCCGGGGCCTATCGCAAGAGGACGTGAGGAATCTGGCGGTGTTCACGCCTGCTTCGCTCGCGCTGCGCGAGCTTGCCGCGTATCCGCTATTGCGAAACCTGGTCGCAAGACGATTCCGCCGGGCGCCGCAACCATATCGCGACCGACTCTTCAATGATTTTGCGGATTTGAGCCCCCGCGCTGCTTATGAGACGGCGCTTTCAGCCTCAACAGGCGAAGCAGTTGCTGTTCTGGATGATGTTATCGGGCGAACTCCCTCTCCGGTTTTGTTTGTCTGTGGCGAAAAAGACAAGAAGGGCGCGGCCGAAGCACGCAGACTCTTCTCACTCGCCAGGGCAGGGAAGCTGGCGACGATGCGCGACTGTGGATTTCTGCCTATGCTAGAATACCCCCGGCAGTTCGTGAAACTGGTTGAGGACTTCATGTCAGGTCAGCAAGGGACTCCGCATCGCCGAGCCATTCTGAGAATTTGAGCACTGAGCGTATGGAAATCCCCGCAGCGATCACAGAACCGGTTATCGAGAAGATTGGACCAACATCGGTGGAGCCTTCGAAGAAGCTCGCGATGTTTGGGCTGGTCGGATTACTTGCGGTGTTCCTGGCGAGCGTGTTGTTCAGACCTCCTGCCGGCGAGTACTTCACGGTCTGCGGCTTCAAGAATTTCACGGGGCTGCCGTGTCCGGGGTGTGGACTGACGCACTCGTTTTGTGCGCTCGGGAAAGGCGAGGTGACCGACGCGTTCGGGTTCAACTTGCTGGGACCGCCGCTGTTCCTGGTCTTAGTCTTGATTTGGATAAGGTCGGTGTTCGTGTTGTCGAACAGAATCGGCGCGGCTCAGCTATTGGATCGGATCGCCCGGCGCTTCAACGTTGCGTGGACGTTCGCCATCGCGTTTGCGGTTTACGGCATCGCCCGGATCGTGTACCTGGTTGTTTATCATCCAATGAGCTTCCAAGATAGCCCCCTGTCGCAGCTAATCGCGCGGCTTATTCATTAGCCGGCTGTTGCTCAAAGCAACCCCATCCTCCGCAATACTGATCTGGGCCACAGCTCCAGCATCATCCCAAACGGATCGCGGATGATCATCCGGTCCGCGGTTTGATCGATCACTTCGATCTTGTACTCAGTCAGACGCCGCCCCAACGCCGCAAGGTCTTCATCGTCGATGGTGAATGCGAGGTGGTCGATCTCACGCTGCGCGTGGTCGTGCTGGCGCTTCAAGAAACCGATTCTGAATCCTTCGCCGATCTTCAAGTAGGTGCCGTCAATCTGAAACCCGCGTTCTTCTGATTCTGAAATCGTTCCCGTCGCAGGAACATCAGCGCGTCGCGAGGCGTCCCGGCGCAAATAAACGCGCGCACCGAATACGATCACGTAGAATCGCTCAGCAAGCTCGAGGTCGTCACACGGAACTTCGAGGTGATGGAAAGAGCTGTTTCTGATCATTGCCGGTTCCAGGTACTTCGTTTCTTGTCCCTAGCGCTTTCGCTGTTCGCTGCGGAAGAGGCGCTCGATCTCCGTGTCATGCAATCGTTCGCGATCTTTGTGGCTCTCTTCCACTTCGCTGACTCCACTTGCTCGCCTCAGGAGGCTCAACGCGCGGTCTTTCACTTTCTTGATTTCCTTTCGGCCGTCTTCGAATTCAATTTCCACGGCAGCCGATTCATCCGTGCCGAGCACCCGGGTGACAGATCCGTAGTGTACTCCGGCGGGCATGGAGTAGCTCACCTCGTCACCTTTTTTGAAGTCCGTCCGATGACCTTTATTCATGCTTGAACACCTCGATTGATTTTTGCCGGCCGCGGCTTCTGAGCTTGCATACGCACCGCGCCGCATTTCGAACAAACCCATTTGCGCTGCTTATGATAGCTGCGCCTCTTCTCGATCATTTTAGTTCGACATCGAAGACAAGTCATAAGAGAAGCGATTCGTGAAACGTGATGCGTGAAACGTGAGCGTAAAACGTGATGCGTGAAACGTGATGCGTGAAACGTGATGCGTGAAACGTGATGCGTGAAACGTGATTCGTGACCGGACTACGAATCACACATCACGTTTCACGTTTCACGTTTTACGCGTCACGTTTCACGCGTCACGTATCACGTTTCACGCCGCACTGCCTTCCGTCACGGTTCGCATATCGGTTGCGTTATCCCAGTCTTCATCGAACACGCGTTCAATCTTTCGCGCCATCGCGTCGTCTTCTACGATCAAGCCGACTTCACGGCGGCGGTCCAGGCTCACCGGCCGAATGTTCTGACTGCCAATGAAGAACCTGCCGCCATCCACCACGACGCACTTCGCGTGCAGCTTGTAACGAGCGAGCTTGCGCACGTGATAGTTCGGCACAACCTCGTGGTAGGACGTATCCTCGCTGATTATCTTTATGCTGCATCCGACCGACGCCTTGCGCAACAGCAGCCCGATAGCCTGCTGGTCCTCGACCTTCGCATCAAGTATTCGAATCGTCCGTTCCGCAGAACCTAGCAGCTCGAGCATCTTCTGCCGGCTGTTATACGGGCTGATCAGCAGCGGCAGGTCTTTCGGCTTAAAGCTTTCTCCCGACCAGTCCGCATCAAACAGACGGCTCAACTCAGTGGCTATCTCCTGATCTTTTATCAGCAATCCGAAGTCGCGCGCATAATGAAGGTTCTTCTGAGTTGGATTGAAGGTCAAGATCAACGATGTCTGGTTGTCGATGGTCATGATTTTGTAGTGATACCGTTTAATCTTTTCCTTACGGGCCCTGGGGACGGCGACCTCAATACCGACCTTTGCCAGCTCTTCGGAAAGCCTTTTGTTGCGCTTGGTCCAGCCCTTCGATGCAGGAGCAACCAGGGCCTGTACCTTGACGCCGCGAGACACGGCATAGGTCATCGCCTCGCGCACTATGGGATCGTTCATTCGAAAGATCGTCATCTTGATGCTGGTTGTGGCGCCGTCTATCGCATCGACGATTGGGAAAAAGCTATCGCCGGGCTGCACTATCAGGGAGAGGTTTTGAACCTTGGTGTAAGAGTCCATCGGCGTGACGTTCTCGATAATTAATGTTCGCGAGAGACAGCCCTTTCCCGGCGCGGCAAAACGGGAGTGCAACGCTGAACTAACGTTTACCACAGGGCGCGCTGAAAGGCAAAAGGTAACAACATAAGGTCAGTCAGAGGTCAGAAGTCAGAGGTCAGAGGTCGGAGGTCAGAGGTCGGAGGTCCGAGAGACTTACTGCTGGTCCGACTTCTGACCTCGGACCTCTGACTTCTGACCTCTGACTTCTGACTTCTGACCTCTGACTTCTGACCTCTGACTTCTGATTTCTGATTTCTGAGCTCGTTGGCTATAATCCCGGCGAGGCTTGCTATGGAAAACACCCTGGAGAGAACCGAAGTTGGCGATTTGCTTGCCCGCATCGAGGCGCGAGAACGGCTTACTTTTGAGGATTGGAAGACGGTCGAGGACCTGGCTCCGACTGAGGAACTTGGGCATCTGGCGGATGAACTCCGCGCGGAGCTTCATCCTGACAATACGGTGACCTACATTGTTGATCGAAACGTGAACTATTCAAACGTCTGCGTGTCGGTGTGCACCTTCTGCGCTTTCTATCGCAAGCCCGGCTCGCCCGAGGGCTACGTCCACAGCTATGACGAGATATTCCGCAAGGTCGAAGAGATGATCGAGCTAGGCGGCAGCGGCGTGCTGATGCAGGGAGGCCTGCACCCTGACCTTCCGCTTGACTATTACACCGGACTCTTACGCGAGCTGAAGACTCGATACAAAATTCATCTACATTGCTTCTCACCGCCCGAGCTTGATCACCTTGCGAAGATTACCGGTCTTGGCGTAGAAGGCCTGCTTCGCGAGCTTCGTGACGCAGGACTTGATTCGATACCGGGGGGCGGCGGAGAGATCCTGGTCGACGAGATTCGCCGAAAGCGGCGGACTCACTGCAACACCGAGGAATGGCTGAACGTGATGGACGTGGCGCACACGCTGGGCATACCGACCACTGCCACGATGATGTTTGGCATGGGTGAGACACGCGACCACCGGCTGATGCATTTCGAAAGATTGCGAGAACTTCAAGACCGCAATCCCGGATTCGTCTCTTTTATTCCGTGGACCCTTCAACCGGACAACACTCCAATCGGCAAGCGCTTCCCCGATCGTATTCCGGGCGATGAGTATTTGAGATGGCTCGCGATAGGCAGGCTGTACCTGGACAACATACCCAACGTTCAGGCGTCGTGGTTGACTCAAGGGCTGGATGTTGGACGACAAGGCTTGCACTGCGGCGCGAATGATCTTGGCAGTACGATGATTGAAGAGAATGTAATCACACCGGCGGGCGCCAACCATCGGGCGACTGAAATGATGCTTCGCGAGGCGATCGTCGCCGAGGGCTTCACTCCCGTGAAACGCCGGGCGGATTATGTGAGGCTGGCTGCGTGACGAAGCCACACGAACTGGAATCACAACCAGCGTCGCTCGGCGATATGAGCGCCGAGGATTTTCGGCGTTACGGCCATCAGGTGGTCGAGTGGATCGCAGACTATCTCTCTCATCCTGAACGCTATCCTGTCCTCTCACAGAATAAACCTGATCAAGTGAAAGAAGCCCTGCCTTCGAAGGCGCCTGAACGTGGCGAGGCGATGGAAGCGATGCTCTCGGATCTTGATCGGGTGATCGTTCCAGGTATAACCCATTGGAATCATCCAGGGTTCTTCGCTTATTTCGCGACCAGCGGGTCCGCGCCCGGGATACTTGGCGAGATGCTGAGCGCCGCGTTCAACGTCAACGCGATGCTTTGGCGCACCTCGCCTTCGGCAACCGAGCTTGAGGAGGTCACGCTGGAGTGGTTGCGACAGATGATCGGGCTGCCCGATGAGTTCAAAGGTGTGATTTACGACACAGCTTCGATCTCGACTCTCTGCGCGATCGCTGCCGCTCGCGAAGCGGCGGGCCTGAAAGTGCGAGAGCAGGGCCTTGGAGCGACCGGCGCGAAGCTTCGGATGTACGCGTCCGAACACGTGCACTCATCGGTCGACAAGTCGGCGATCACGCTCGGCATCGGACAAGCCGGTCTGCGCAAGATCCCAAGCGACGGCGAGTACCGAATGGATTCAAGGGCGCTTGAGCAAGCGATTCAGGAAGATCGAGCAAACGGCTGGCAGCCCTTCTGTGTTGTTGCAACGACAGGAACGACATCGAGTACCAGCATCGATCCGGTCCCAGCGATCGCGGATATCTGCGGGCGCGAAGGCTTATGGCTGCATGTGGACGCGGCTTATGGCGGATCAGCCGCAGTCGTGCCCGAGATGCGATGGGTGCTGGAAGGAAGCGACCGCGCCGACTCGCTGGTGGTGAACCCGCACAAGGGTTTGTTTGTTCCGGTCGATCTTAGCGTGCTCTACTGTCGAAAAATGAACGTGCTCCGCGGCGCTTTCAGCCTGGTACCGGAGTACCTGCGGACGGGGGAGGGTGAAGAGGTCAAGAACTTCATGGACTACGGGCCGCAGCTTGGGCGTCGGTTACGGGCGTTGAAGTTCTGGTTCGTAATGCGCTACTTCGGCGTCGAGGGTCTGCAAGCGCGCCTTCGGCTTCAGATTGCGCTGGCTCGCGAGTTCGCCGATTGGGTTGATCAAAGCGGTGACTTCGAGCGGCTCGCGCCGGTCCCGTTCAGCGTTGTGTGCTTCAGGGCCCATCCGAAAAGCTTGTCTGACGAAGCTGATTTGGATGCTTTGAACGAACGTTTAATGGAGGAGGTGAACAGGAGGGGAAGGGTATACCTCTCTCACACGAAGCTAGCCGGGAAGCTGACGCTGCGGCTGGCGATAGGAAACATTCGCACTACGCGCGAACACGTGAAGCTGGCGTGGGATGAGTTGAATGAAGGACTGGTGAGAATAAGATGATAGAAGATAGAGGATAGACGATGGAAGATCGAGGATTAGATTGGCGATTCTCGATCTTCGATCCTCAACTCTCGATCCTCGAGATTCACTGCGCGAAACTGATCGACTCGATATCAATCCATCTGACCTCGACCTTGCTTGCGGAGCCCAGCTTCACCGCAACCGAATCACCGTTCAGCGAAAACTCTTTGCACCTGAGATCGCTGCCGCCCTTGAGCCTTATGCGAATCGAGTCGCTATCGCTCGCCGACGAGCGAATCTCCGTCGTATCGTCGGGCGAAATGACCGCGTAGCTCTTCGCTTCGCCGCCGGCTTCGGTCATCGCCAGGCGAAGCTTGCCGGTCGTGTCGTCGCGCGACAGCGTGCGGCCGCGAATTGTGCTGCCGTTCTTGAGTGAGATCACGAAGCCTGACGCGCCCGTGTCCTGCGCGGCGATCGGCGCCGCGATTATCAGTGCTATTACAGTGATGAGCAAAGGCGTTTTGATATTCATTTCTCTCGCTTCTTCTCGTAAACGGATTTGAGTTTGTCCAAGTAGTCCTTGCGGTCAACGGCATAGTACACGGCGCCGGGTCCCGAATCAACCAGCTTGCCAATCGCGTATTCGAACTCCTCATAAGCGTCGTTCGCATCGATTCCCTTTGCCTCGAAATAACCAATCCTGCGCAGCCGCCTGATGAGTTCCTGAAACGTGAGTCTTCCCTCGAACGTTCGCCCGCCGTGCTGATGCGAGCGTGAGATCAGGTGTTGGACCATAATCACGTCGCCGTACAGGGCAGGCGAGACATACAGCCATCCATCTTCGTAGCGCCACGCGTCTTCCACCTGGCGCGAGAGCTGGACTCTTCGCACCCCGGCCGAAAGTACCTTGTCCCAATCATTCGAGGGCGCGGAGCGCTTGATGTGTGAGATTGCGGCTTCCAGCAGCCACTGATCATCCTCAAAGTTGAGACTGCGGTTCAATCGCTCGAGCCACTCCGAGAAGATTTGCATCCGGGTCCGCTCGGGGCTCCACAGCGTGTACCGATCCGACTGCTTTTTAAGTGCGGCCCACAGCTTCTTTCGTTCCTTTTCAAACGAAGTATGTGCGTCGATGCGAATCGAATGAAATTCCGCAAACCAGCGCTTCGTGCCGTTACAATAAGGGCAGTGATCGATGTCAGGCGCGTCAAAGAAGTGGGGGCGCGATGTTGCCGCGCCGGTGATATCGGCTTCTTCGGGGATGTGCTTTTTGAGTTCGGAGTACGCAGTGCGCGGAGTGAGCTTGAGTTGCTTGGTGAACAGGTCGAAGGCGCACTTGAGGCAAATCTTCAGAGTCGTATTCGAGATAGCGGAGCGAGGGATTGAATCGAAAGAGATTTCGGCTTTCTTCATAGTCAGTGGTCAGTGATCAGTGGCCAGTGATCGGAAACAACCGCCTACTGACAACAGATCACTGGCCACCGACAACTGATTCTGGTGGGGATGGTGGGAATCGAACCCACACAAGGTTACCCTTAAAGGTTTTTGAGACCTTCGCGTCTGCCAGTTCCGCCACATCCCCACGAAGAACGAATGATCGAAACGTGAGGATCATTCTAGCTTTCCAAAAGGAAGCGCGTCAACGAAACCACTGGTGGACACGAAAGCACCAGTGAAGGCTCGATGGCTTAGAAGTGAAGACCAGAACCCGAGTGGCATGCTCACGGTTCGGTAAGGGTGGCTCCGGAATAACCAGTCGCTTGGCATATTTGTGGTCGGGAAGGGTGGTTTACCCCCGCCTGACTGAGCAGCCCAAAACACAGGAGCGGGGGTAAACCACCCTTCCCGACCACGAGCATGCCAACGTAGCGTGTGTTCCGCCAAACTCAGCCCCATGCCCGCTTCAATTTGTTGTCACTCTGCTTCCCGACCACGAGCATGCCAAAGTAGCGTGTGTTCCGCCACACTCAGCCCACACCCACTTCTATTTGTTGTCACCCTCCTCTCGCGGCGCGGGGGAGAGAAACTGCGATAACAAATAAAAGGCGCGGGTAGAATCGGATGCCCCGACTCTGACCCGCGCCGACTTCCAGAAAGTCGCTGCGATGCTTATTCCTTCAATCGCCCTTCTTGTCGGATGATACTTGCTCCTTGAGGTCCACGTCAGTGGCGAGCGATCCCGCCGGTGATATGCCGTGCTTGCTGATTTCGTGCTCGAGGTAGTGCTTCATAACGCTATGCTTGCGGCCGTAGGCGAAGTAAATCACGAATCCGATCAGCAGCCAGATGATTAGCCGCCACCAGTTTTCCGCCGGCAACGAGAACATGAGTAGCAAACAAGTCAATATGCCCAGGATTGGGGTGAGCGGAACGAACGGCGCGCGGAACGGGCGTTTTGCATCGGGATTCAGCCTTCGCATAACAAGCACCGCGCCGCAGACGATCACGAAGGCGAACAACGTTCCGATATTGGTCATTTCGGCGAGCAGACTGAGCGGCAGAAACCCGGCCATCGAGGCTACGAAGAGGCCGGTGAGAATCGTTGACTTCCAGGGTGTGCGGAACTTTGGATGAATATCACCAAAGAAGCCCTTTGGTACCAGGCCGTCGCGCGCAAGCGCGAGCATAACGCGCGGCTGGCTGAGCATCATCACAAGCAGCACAGACGTGATGCCGGTCATCGCCCCCGCCGCTACCAGATACTGCATCCAGGTCAACCCGACGTGTCTGAACGCTTCCACCACGGGAGCATCCTTGTTGATATCCGGAGTGGCGACCATCCCAGTCAGCACCGCTGAGACCGCGATGTAAAGAATCGTGCAGATGATCAGCGATGAAATGATTCCTATCGGCACATCTCGCGCCGGCTTCTTTGCTTCTTCGGAGTGGACTGACACGGAGTCGAATCCAATATAAGCGAAAAAGATAATCGCCGCGCCTGCAAACATTCCTAACGGCTGTCCTCCCTCCGCAGTCTTGCCGAACAGAGTGTGACCAAAGAAACTGATTCCGGTGTAACCAAATGGCGCAAACGGATGCCAATTCGCAGGGTTGATATAGAAGACCCCGATTCCGATTACCATCAGCACAATCACGAGCTTGATACACACCATCACGGCGTTGAAGCTCGCACTTTCCTTGATGCCCTTGACCAGAATCACGGTGAGAATGAATGTGATCAGAATCGCAGGCAGATCGAAGTATGCCCCGGTGGCCACGAATCCTGCGTGCGGGCAATCCTTACCCACGCTTACGCAGTAGTCGAACGGGCCTTTCGATAGAACTTTGGGCAAGTACTTGTCGATACCAAACAACGGTATGAACTCCTGAAAATGCGCCGACCATCCATGCGCGACCGTTGCCGAGCCTACTGCATATTCGAGTATCAGGTCCCAGCCAATGATCCAGGCGAAGAGCTCACCGAGCGTGGCATAGGCGTATGTGTAAGCCGAACCGGCTACAGGAACCATCGATGCAAATTCAGCGTAGCACAGCGCGGCGAACACGCACGCGAAGCCCGCGACGACAAAAGAGAGCATGAGGGCGGGGCCGGTTCTGTCGTGTGCCGCCACTCCTGTCAAGATGAAGATGCCCGTTCCGATGATCGCACCGACTCCAAGGGCCGAGAGTTGAACCGGTCCCAGTACCCGGCGCAATCGGTTCTCACCCGCCATTTCCTCCAACAACAGACTGAGCGGTTTTCTTGCCCAAAGTTGATTCGCCATTTAGTAGATCCTCCGCGAGTGACTTGTTTGATTTCCAATGTTGAGTTCGAAGTCTTGAAACGCGATTTTAAAAGAGTGCGAGCATCAAGATTCAAACTTAGAACCCAGGGTTCATCTGCTGCCACGTTGCTATGTTTCTTGCTCCGGCGACGGGACGCCTACTTTTCGCCAGATGAAATAAACCGGGACGCCAGTTGCAATGATGATCAAACCCGGCCACGTAAGCGGCCACTGGTACCTGAACAGCACAGCAAGAACTACCGCGGCGCCGACAATGTACAACGCCGGAACGATGGGATAGCCGAATGCCCGATAGGGTCGCTCGATATCAGGACGCTTCTGACGCAATCTGAAGATTCCGGCTATCGTGAGTATATAGAAGATCAACGCCGCCGATATCACATAGGTCAACAGGTTCCCGTACAAGTTGCCGTAGGTCGTCTCGCCGGTCGCCGGGTTTGTGCCCGTGATCGTTCGCGGCAGCACGAGCACGGCCGCCCATATTCCCTGAATTACCAGGCCCCACGCCGGAACGTGCTTGTTGTTTAGCTCACCGGCCGGTTTGAAGAACAGTCCGTCGCGCGCCATCGCCCAATAGGCTCGCGCGCCTGCCAGAATCAAGCCGTTGTTGCAGCCAAACGTCGAGACCATTATGAAGACCGCCATTATCGTTGCGCCAGCGCCCGGGAAGATCACGTTGGCGGTAGCCGAAGCCACGCGGTCACTCGGCACGGTTTGAATCGTTTCGAACGGCAGCGTTACCAGATAAGCGACATTGGCAAGCAGGTACAGAGCTATAACCAGGATCGTCCCGAATGCCAGCGACAAAGGGATGTTGCGTCGTGGATTTTTGACTTCTCCGGCGGTGAACGTGATGTTGTTCCACGCATCTGCCGAGAAAAGCGAATTCGTCTGCGAAACGCAAATTCCGACAAACAGTCCAAACGTAGTGATCGCAGTCAAGCCGCCCGGCCCGACTTCCTGAAGCTTCCCCCGAACAGTCCAAAGGTCCCCGAAGTTGCCGCTCGCCGCGGTCGCGTTCCAACCAACTACAACGCCGAGGACGATCAAGGCGATCAACGCGCCGGTCTTGGTTATCGTGAAAACGTTCTGTACGAACTTGCCTAGTTTCAAGCCGCGTGTGTTCATCCACGTCAGCAGCACAATCATCAACAACCCGACCAACTGAGCCGTCGAAAGCGAAATCGCGTAGCTCGAGCCTAGATGGATCGGTTTCACAATGTAGTTGCTTTCGGAAAGCTTCGGCCACAGCACCCCAAAGTACCTTGCGAACCCGACTGCGACGGCCGCGATCGTGCCGGTTTGAATCACCATGAATAGCGTCCAGCCGTAGAGGAAACCCCACATCGGCGAAAATGCCTCGCGCAGATAGACGTATTGGCCGCCCGCCTTTGGCATCATCGCCGCGAGTTCGCCGTAGCTGAGCGCCCCGATCACCGTCAGCAGGCCGGTAACGACCCATGCGACAAGAAGCCAGCCCGGCGAGCCGACTTGCCGCGACATCTCGGCCGAGACTATGAAAATGCCCGAACCGATCATCGAACCGGCGACGATCGTCGTTGAGTCCAGCAGTCCGAGCCCGCGAACAAATCCGGTCTTCTCTTCGACTGCGACCGCCATTTCCGCCATTCGTTACCTCCTACGGCTCTGCGTCTTGGCGGATCTTTGCGCGAAACGCCGTCTTACGAATTTCGATGATGTGTTTCGCGCAAAGACGCCAAGATCCGCCAAGACAAACTGGGTTCCTCCGACTCAAAGATTGTGTTTTGCAAGCAGCACGAAATAAACGACCGTTACTGCGACGAGAACGATCGCAACGATCAAGCTCGAGGACGTGATGCCCGTCTGTCCCTCGTTCCCGCCTTCGCGACCTGCCCTTAACGCCCGCGTTATTATGATTGGGCAAAGCACGAATGCATTCAACGCCAGCGGGACGATCAAGAACCACGAGACTTCAAGCCAGGGCGCTGATCGAAACACGTCGCCAAGCGCAGAAGCCATCTTCGACACGCCGGCCATTTCTTCACGCGCCTTGAGGGCGTCCAACCACACGTCGAAGCCTCGCATGAACACGAGCAGCGCAACGCCAATGATCGCAAGCCATGTCCCTGTGTAGGCCGTGCGCGCATCGTGTTCCGCCGGTCGCTCGGCGTGGTGCCGGCCGGTCAAGCGGCTATGGATGGCGCCGTAGCCAACATAAATGACGAACCCGAAATTCAGCCACGCCGCGAACCGCAGCCACGAAGTCGGCGGCAAATAGTAGATCAGATAAAGACACGAGATGATGCCGAGTATCGGAATGACCAAACCAAATGGCACTCGGAATGGACGGTGCCGCGCCGGGTCCTTGACTCGCAAGACGATTATCCCGGCGCAGACAAGTATGAATGCAAACAGCGTCCCGATGTTCGTGAGATCGACCATTTCGTCGATGCTCGCGACCGCCGCGAACGAGGCTACGAAGACGCCGGTCAGTATCGTCGAGATGTGCGGAGTTTTGAATCTCGGGTGAACCTTATAGAAGACTTTTGGCAACAACCCGTCGCGGGCCATTGAGAAAAAGATGCGTGGCTGACCCAGTTGAAAGACCAGCAGCACCGCTGTGTGCGCGATCACCGATCCAAACGCCACAATTCCGATTGCCCATCCGAGATCGGTGTTGAACTGCTGGCCCACATGTTGTAAGGCCATCGTCAACGGTTCGGCTTGCTCGGTTGCCAGCTTCGCTTTCAAGTCGGGGTACGAGATCAGGCCAGTAAAGACGCAGGCGACCACCGCGTAAAAGATGGTGCATATGATCAACGAAGCAATGATCCCTATCGGCAGGTTGCGCCTGGGGTTCCTGGTTTCCTCGGCGACCGTTGAGACCGCGTCGAAGCCTATATATGCAAAGAACACGATGGCCGCGCCCGCGCTAATGCCGCCAAACCCGTTCGGGCTGAACGGCCTCCAATTCGCTGGTTGAACGTAGGTGAATCCGACCACGATGAAGAACGTGAGCACGAGAATCTTAATTCCGACCATCACCGCGTTGAACCGGGCGCTCTCGCGAATGCCCCAGATCAGTACAATCGTGATGAGTGTGACGATCGCCACCGCCAGCACGTTGAAGACGATGGGAAATCCAAAGGGGTGAGGCGCGCTGTCCAACACCCCGGGGACTTTCGCCGCCGTCCGATAGTCCATCGAGATCCAGTCAGGAATGATGATGCCATGAGGCGCGATTCCTGGAATGTGAATACCCGCAACCAGCGTCTTGAAATAATTCGCCCAGCTTATCGCGACCGCGATGTTGCCAACCGCGTATTCGATGATCAAGTCCCAACCGATAATCCAGGCGATGACTTCGCCGAGCGTCGCGTAAGAATAGGTGTAGGCGGAGCCGGAGATCGGGACCATCGACGCGAATTCGGCATAGCACAGAGCGGTAAATGCGCAGACGATGGCGGTGATAACGAACGAGACCATCAGCGCGGGTCCCGCGCCGAGCCGGTTCGCGTCGCCGGCCGCCGCCGTGCCAATCGTAGCGAAGATCCCAGCGCCAATGATCGCGCCTACACCAAAAAGGGTGAGCTGTACGGGACCAAGCGCGCGCTTCAGTTGATGCTCTGGCTCTTCGGCATCTTCGAGAATCGCATCGAGGGGCTTGACGCGAAACAGCCCTCTGAACGTCATTCGATTGACGCTCGGCTGATCGGCTTGCTTGCTCCGCATCGGATTGCGTTCCCCTCTTCGGTCCTGGATGAAAGCCCCGCTGGGCAGAACTCTGAACCAGTAGGCAGCTTAAATGAAAACGCTGGCAGACCGGAAATAGGTCGTTGAAGCGCCGCGATTATTGACTTTCGAGCGGAGTCGTGTCAAGGCGAACGGAGTATGTATAATCGCTCCTTTGCGCAATCGGAGCTTTTCGCAATAGAATGGACAAACTATCAAACAGATTGGAGAAGAGATGGAACAAAAGGGGTTTACGTTGTGGTTTACGGGGCTTTCGGGCGCCGGAAAGACGACGCTGGCGAGACTGGTGGAAACCGAATTAAGCGCGCGCGGTCACAAGGTAGAAGTTCTGGACGGCGACGTCATACGGACTAATCTTTCAAAAGGACTCGGTTTCTCGAAAGAAGATCGCGACACAAACATTCGACGGATAGGATTCGTGTGCAATCTGCTGACTCGCAACGACGTGGTGGCGATAGCCGCGGCGATCTCCCCGTATCGCGAAGTTCGCGACGAACTGCGGCGCGATATCGGCTCCTTTGTCGAGGTTTATGTGAGCTGCCCGATCGAGGTGCTGGCCGAGCGCGACGTGAAGGGCCTCTACAAAAAGGCTCTCGCCGGTGAGATCAAGAACTTCACCGGTGTGGATGATCCATACGAATCGCCGCTCGCCGCTGAGGTAATCGTCGAGACCGACACCGAAACGCCAGAAGAAAGCGCAGCGCGGATCATCGCGAAGCTGGAAAAGATGTCATTGGTTGGATCCCTGCCGAGCCGCCACAGCAAAGCGGATGAAGAAGAAGTAACCCGCCGGCTTGAAGCGCCGGGCTATGTGTAGACGACAAAACACAAACACCAAGGCACGAAAGCCGCGAAGGTGTTCTGTCTTACTGTCTTGTGCCTTAGTGGTTGCGCATCAACGCGCCGGGTTCAATTGAGACCTAAGAACCAAGAATGAAAACCGTAATCATCGGACTGGACGGCGCGACGTTCGACATAATCAAGCCCCTTGTGAGTGCGGGCCGCATGCCTGTTCTATCGCGGCTCATGCGCGAAGGCGTGAGCGCGCCGCTTCGTTCGACTATCCTGCCTAATAGCTTTCCCGGTTGGGCCAGCTGCACCACCGGCACCAGCGAAGGCATGCACGGAGTCTTCTCGCCGTTCATCAAGAATCCTTCGAAGTACACTGTTCGGGCGATGAGCGGGCGCGACATAATGACGCGGCCGGTCTGGGATATCTTGACCGAACACGGCGGCCGCTCGATTGTGCTCAACGTTCCGACCACATATCCGCCCGAACCGATCAACGGGCTGATGGTCACCGGAATGCTCACGCCAGGCCGGGGTTCTGCGTTTACGCATCCAGCTTCGCTCAAAACTGAACTGCTCGCCGAGTTTCCCAATTACGTGATCGAGCCCGAGCGAATCCCTGACAAGCACGCTCGAGCCAATGAGTTTCGACGGGCGATCGAGGTCCGCGAACGGGCTCTCAAGTTCCTGATGCAGCGAGGCGAGTGGGATTTCCTGATGGTGGTCTTCTCGGTGCTGGATCGGGCGCAGCACGACTACTGGGCCGATATGGACCCGGCGCATCCGCGGCACGATCCGAACACGCCGCGCGAGTTTCGCGAGTTTATTCACGAGATATATCAACGGCTCGATTCAGCGGTGGGCCGGCTCATCGAACAAGTTCCTGCCGAGACTCGAGTGCTCGTCGTATCGGACCATGGCTTCTGCTCGGAGCTGTTTGAAGTTCGAGTCAACGAGCTTCTTGGTTTCGCAGGACTCCTCGCATTCAAATCGCCCGCTTCGCGCAAGAGCATCGCTCGGGTGAGAACGTTCAAGGAAAAAGTCTCGCGGCGGTTTTCGCCCGGCGTTCCAGAAGGAAACGTGCTCGATAGGAAAGTGGAATACGGCAGAGCGTTTCTTGATGAGATAGACTGGTCACGAACACGAGCTTTTTTTGCTCAAGACAAAGGGGTGTGGATCAATCTGGCGGGCCGCGAAAGCGAAGGCGTGGTGAGTGAGAGCGAATTCGAAGGCGTGATTGAAGAAGCTCGAACCGCGCTGTTGCGGCTGACTTCTCCTGAGGATGGCGAGCCGGTGTTTGAGAGCGTGATGCGTCGCGAGGAAGCATTCAGCGGCGCCTGGTCAAGCAACCTTCCCGATCTGGTGATGGTCCCGCGACGCGACGAGTACGTTTACAATGAGCGTCCGAGCTATGGGGAGGTGATCGTTCCGGCCGATTCGACTACCGGCACGCACTCGCGCGATGGGATATTCATAGCCTGGGGTCGCGATGTCAAAGTTGGCGAGACTTTGCCGAAACAGCCGAACCTTCGAGATGTTGGACCGACCGCGCTTGCCTCGCTCGGTTGTCCTCTCACGACTGATATGGACGGGCGCGCGTTGATGGAAGTATTCGGTGACTCGGCGGAACCTCGGCGGCAGGGCAGTTCATACAAGAACGCAGCAGTAACAAGCGGGGTCTCGGTTCAGTCAGTCTACAACGCAGGCGAAGAGGCAGAAATTCGTGAGCGTCTGAAAGCGCTCGGCTATATTGAGTGAGGTCGCGGGGAGCAGAGGGGAAGAGGAGAAGAGGAGCGGAGGCGCGAGGCAGCAGGGAGCTACTTCTAGTTTCTCCTTTTCGCCCTTGCTCCTCCGCTCCTCCGCCAAGCCACTTATGACGCAAAGGATTCTCGTCATCGGTCTTGATGCAGCTACGATG